>NZ_JAYDCJ010000003.1:2789106-3099007 GCF_034555935.1 Marinobacter qingdaonensis | reverse complement strand
TGGACGTTGGAGATTTGAGGAAAGCTGCTCCTAGTACGAGAGGACCGGAGTGGACGAACCTCTGGTGTTCGGGTTGTGACGCCAGTCGCATTGCCCGGTAGCTATGTTCGGACAGGATAACCGCTGAAAGCATCTAAGCGGGAAGCCCCTTCCAAGATGAGATCTCCCTGGACCTTCGAGGTCCCTGAAGAGCCGTTCAAGACCAGGACGTTGATAGGTCGGGTGTGTAAGCGCTGCGAGGCGTTGAGCTAACCGATACTAATTGCTCGTGCGGCTTGACTATATAACACCCAAGACAATTGCGGATAACGCGAAATCAATATCACCATTTCCATCTCGTCCCCCAGTGATCAACCGTTTTGTCTGACGACCATAGCGGCTTGGAACCACCTGATCCCATCCCGAACTCAGAAGTGAAACAGGCCTGCGCCGATGGTAGTGTGGCACTTGCCCATGTGAGAGTAGGTCATCGTCAGACTCCTAATACCGAAAACCCCAATCGCCCAGCGGTTGGGGTTTTTTATTGCCTGTAAAAAAGCATGTACTACGTTTACTGCCTTCGCCATCAGGCTAAGTGCCGTCGACAGGTCCGGGCTGCCTCTCAGGGCAGCCAGATTTCAAACACGCCGCCGCCCAGTTCACCGCCATTGTGCAGTTGAATGGACCCGCGCCGCTCGCCCTCCCGGTGCAGGGCAGCCACCGAGGACGCGAAATACAGCCCCAGGCTGGTGCTTCCGCTATTGAAATCCAGGGCGCCAAAACGGATGGTGCCGCTGTGTTGCATACTGTCCGGGTAGCCTTGGCCATCGTCTTCCACACCCAGCACCAGATAGCCTTCCCGCTGTTGGGCGGTCAGCCGGATCTGGCTGCGGGTGTAGCGCAAGGCGTTGTTGATGGTGTTGTTCAGGACACCGGTGAGCAGGTCGGCGTCGAAAAAGCCGTTGATGTCCTCGGCCTCGATACGGCACTGAATGCCCAGCCCCTCAAGCAGGGGAGAATGTCGGGCCAGGTGTTCCTCAAGAAAGTCCGGCACAAAGTGTTCTTCGATGTGGGCCGAAAGGTGGTCCTGGCCCAGCCGGTAGATTCCGAGCAGCTGGACCAGGTCGTTATGCATGCGTTCGGCTTCGTACTGCAGGGTGTTGAACCGGGAGGCGCTGCTGGCCGAGCCCTGCATCTCGCCTCTCAACTCATCCAGGGAATTCAGCAGCATACCCAGTGAGTTTTTCATGTCATGAACGGCGGAGGCGAGCACCATCGAGAAGTCGATGCGATCCTCATTGTCACTGGCAGCGGGGGAAGCCTTGGTCATGGCGTCAGTTCCTCCAGTTTACGGCGTAGGGCCAGATAGCGGCGGTGTTGGCGATGCTGCTCGGGCAGCCCGGCCAGCCGATCCAGACAGCGCTGGCAGCGATCGAGTAGGGCGGAGCTATCGGCCTCGCTGTGCCGCTGTTTCATCAGCACCTGAACCAGGTTCAGATTGAGGGCGGCGTGGTCGGGTACGATCTCCAGCGCCTGCGAGAAAGCTTCCACGGCGGCGGACAGGTCCCCAGACTCGAACGCCTTGATGCCGTCCCGGTTCAGGGTTCTGGCCTGCAGTTTCTGGCGGAAGCCAACCGGCTCGTCCAGGAGCGCTTCAATCCGATTCAGCACTTCGTTGTCGCTGGCGAAACGTTCGGCGAGCTCGGCCAGCAGGGTTTTGGCCTCACCGGCGTGGCCCAGGCGGAATAGAGTCTTGCCGTAGTCGAGCGCGGTGTCCGCGGTCAGGCTCTGGCCGTCACCACCGTCCTCACGAATCTGGTCCAGCAAGCGATTGGCGTCGCTGGCCTTGCCACGGCCGGCCAGCACCCGGCATTGAATGAGGCGGCTTCGCAAGTCGAGTTCGGGCTGCTCCGGGAACCGTTTGCCCATCTGTTTGAGCAGGTTCAGGGCTTCGTCGGCGCGCTCTGCGCCGGCCTCCTCCGCATCCCCTTCACTGAGGTCGGTCAGCGACTGGGCCAGGGCCAGATAGTGATCGGCACTGTCGTGGATCGAGTGCGTGCCGAGCGTCACTGTTTTGCGCCAGGCCTCGCAGGCCGCCTCCAGGTCCTGATTGGCCTCCGCCAATTGCGCCAGCTGCCTTTGTCGCAGCAGGGCGTTGGGTGAATGCAGCGCCGCCTGCTCGAGGGTGTGTTGGGCATCCACCAGCTTGCCCTGGCGCTGCAGCCCCTCTGCCAGCAAGTCGTAGGCCTCCATGTAGTCGGGATGACGGGCAATGAGCTGGCTTAGACTGGCGACGGCGTCCTCGTAATTGCGGTTCGCCAGCATCACCTTGCTGCGGCCCAAACGGGCCCAGGACAGCTCCCGTTGCTTCAGAGCGTCGTCGAAGACCCGTGCGGCATGGCTCAGGTCCCCAAGCTGGAAATACAGGTCACCCAGGGTTTTCAGCAACCAGGTCCGGTAGCGCGGGTGCTTGGGCAGCGCCTGCAGGCACAGCGAGATGGCCTCGGGGTAGTTCTCCCGGTCGAGTTCCCGATTGATCGGGTAGAGGGCGTTGCGCTGCTCGATCAGGGCGCCCAGGCGCTGGTCCAGCATGGCCCTATTGATCGGTTTGGTGAGGTAACCGTCAGGCTGGTTTTCCCGGGCCCCCATCACCATCTGTTTGGAGGTCTCCGCGGTCACCATCAGGAACAGTGACGCGCGTTTCAGCAGCTTCCGGTGCCGGAGCTCTTCGAGTACATGCTGACCATTCCGGCCCTCGCCCAGGTTGTAGTCGCACAGCACCACGTCCACGTGATTGTAGGTGCAGTGCCGGATGGCCTGGGCCGCGGTGCCTGCCTGTTCAATTCGGTCGGCGCCGCAGCTGCGCAGCATCTGGCGCATGCTCAACCGGAAGTTCTCGAAATCGTCGATGATCAGGTAATTCAGCTTGCCAAACTCCATGGCTCTTCTGCTGGATTCGCTCATGATCGTTTCTGCTTGAGTAGCTTATTGACCAGGGCCCGGAGGGCCGCCGGTTTCACCGGTTTGTACAGTATATGGTAGCCGCGGGCGATGGCGTCTTCCCGGACTTCTGGCGCCATGTAGCCGGTGATCAGGATGCCGGGAATTTCGGGGCTGAGGGTATCGCGCAGACTGTCCATGGCATCAAGGCCGTTGCGGTTATCGTCCAACTGGTAGTCGGCCAGGATGATCTCCGGCGCGCGGCCATCGAGTTTCTGGACCGCATCGTCCAGGCTCTCGGCGGCGGTCACATCGCACTTCCAGTTGCCGAGCAGGGCCACCATACCCTGCAGGATGGTCGGGTCGTTGTCGATGCAGAGCACCTGTAGGCCACCGAGGCTGGAGACCCGACGTGAGCCGGCGGCCGGCTTCTGGATCGCCGCCTGGTTCTGTTCCGGGGTCGCGATCGGCACGGTAATCCCGAATAGGCTGCCGCGGCCCTGGATGGAATGAACCGTGACCGGATGGTTGAGCATGCCACTGATCCGGTCGACGATGGCCAGACCCAGGCCGAGGCCTTTCTTGTCCCGGCCGGTCTGGAACCGGCGGAATTCCTCGAAAATTTGGGTGACCTGGTCTTCGGGGATGCCGGGACCGGTGTCCCAGACGTCAATCCGGATATAGCCCTTCAGGCGCCGACACCCCAGCAGGATCTTGCCCTGCGGGGTGTAGCGAATGGCATTGGACAGGAAGTTCTGGACCACCCGGCGCAGCAACTTGGCGTCCGAGCGCACCCAAGCGGAGCAGGGCACCACGTGCAACTCCAGGCCCTGGTCCTTGGCGATGGCGGAAAAATCCGTCGCCAGGTGGCGCAGGATGTCGTTCACCGGGAACACGCCAATGTCCGGCTCCAGGGCGCCGGCGTCGAGCTTGGAGATGTCGAGCAGGGTGCTGATGATCTCCTCGGCGGCGCCCAGGGAGCTGTCGATGTGATCCACCAACTCCTTCATTTCGCCGTCGTTGGTCTTGCCAGCCAGGGCCGAGGTGAACAGGCGGGCGGCGTTCAGGGGTTGCAGCAGGTCGTGGCTGGCCGAGGCCAGGAACCGGGTCTTGCTCTGGTTGGCCTGCTCGGCCACCGATTTCGCCTTGAGCATCTGCTCGTTGATCACCTGCAGTTCCTGGGTCCGCTCCTTCACCCGCTGTTCCAGGTAAATGTTGGTCTCCTTCAGGGCCTGCTCGGTGCGCCGCATCGGCGTGATGTCCTGGAAGGTGGTGACGTAGCCGCCGCCGGGAATCGGGCTGCCGTCGATGCGTAGCACGGTGCCGTCCGGGCGCTGGCGTTCGTAGGACATGGGCTTGCCATCGCGCATGCTGGCACAGCGGTCGGCAACAATCTCGTCGATGCGTCGGGCGGACAGGTTGGCGTTGGTCAGGTTGTAGCGCATCAGGTCTTCCACCGGCCGGCCGACCCGTACAAAACCCTTGGGGTAGGTGAACAGCTCCAGGTAGCGGTGGTTCCAGACCACCAGTTGCTGCTGGTGGTTGACCACCGAGACCCCCAGACTGATGTTCTCAATGGCCGACTGCAGCAGCTCCCGGCTGAAGGTCATGGCCTGGGAGGCTTCGTCGACGATGCTGACCACGTCCTCGATCTGCATGTCTCGACCGGTCAGGGTGGATTCCAGCACCACCCGGGCGGTGGACGCCCCGATGACCGAGGCCAGTTGGCGCTCGATGTATTTCATCAGGTGCGACGAGGCCGGTCGCTGCGGGTGCAGGCGAATGGCGTTGCGACGCTCGTAGTTGCGGAAAATGGTTTCCGAGCGCTCCTCCCCCATGAACCGGTCGGTCAGGGCCTGCAGGTCGGAGGTCAGGATTTCGCCCTGCCAGCCTTGGTGCTGGGCCGTCTCGCCCCGGGGCTGGGGGTCGTGGAAGAAGGAGGCGATCTGGATCTTCTCGCGGACCCGTTGCCGGGTCAGCAGCGACAGCACGATGTAGGTCAGGGTGTTGATCCCCAGGCTCCAGAGAATGCCATGGCTGACCTGATCCAGTTCGGAGCCGAACAACGCGGTCGGGCGGGTCCAGCTCAGGCCCCACAGACCCTGGTCAATCAGGGTGTCGGTCAACCAGCCGGTGCTGGCCAGGGCCGGCAGCAGCAGGGTGTAGCACCACATCAGGAAGCCCAGGGCCAGCCCCCAGACTGCGCCCATGTAGTTGCCCTGGCGCCAGATGATGCCACCCACCAGGGCCGGGCCAAACTGGGCCGCGGCGGCAAAGGACAAGAGGCCAAAGGCGGTCAGGCTGTAGTCGGCCCCGGCCATTCGGTAGAAACCGTAGGCGGTCAGCAGCACCACGAAAATGGCGACCCGGCGAATCCGGAGCAGCAGGTGGCTGAGGTCGGCCCGACGGTTCATGCGGGGACGGAAAAACTTGAGCAGCGCCGGCATGATGATCTCGTTACTCACCATGGTGGCAATGGCCACGGAGCAGACAATCACCATGGCAGCGGCCGCTGAGCCGCCGCCCAGGAAGGCCAGGATCGCCAGCCATTCCTCACCGGCCAGGATTGGCAGCTGCAGGATCATGATGTCCGGATTGCCGTTCATGGTTTCCGGAGCGAGCAGGCCGGCGGCGGCAATGGGCAGGACGAAGGCGCTGGCCACCACCAGGTAAATCGGCATGGCCCAGCGCGCCACCTCGAAATCCCGGTGGTCGGTATTCTCGACCACCATGACGTGGAATTGGCGGGGCAGGCAGATGATGGCCAGCATGGCCACCAGGGTCTGGGTAATGAAGGCCGGCGTCTCGAGGCCGTCGGTGGTGAGCTGGCCGATCAGGTCGGCCTGCTGGGCCCGTTCGTACAGATCGCCAAAGCCGCCATACAGCCCATAGCCCACGAACAGGCCAACGGCCACGAAGGCCACCAGTTTGATGACCGACTCAAACGCCACCGCCTGGATCATGCCGCGATGGTGTTCGGTGGATTCCAGGTGGCGGGTGCCGAACAGGACGGTAAATAGCGCCAGCGCCAGGGTGATGTACCAGGCGGAATCGCTCCAGGCAGCTGCGCTCAGCTCCTGGTAGCCGGGCCCGGTTTCGGACAGCACGTTGAAGCCCATGGAAATGGCTTTCAGCTGGAGCGCGATGTACGGCACGCTGCCGATCAGGGCGAAGGTGGCGATCATGGCCGCCAACAGCTGGGACTTGCCGTAGCGGGAGGCAATGAAGTCGGCGATGGAGGTACTGTTGTTGCGTTTGCTGATGTAGATGATCCGACGCAGTAGTGGCGCACCGAACACGAACACCAGCAATGGCCCCAGATAGATCGGCAGGAAGCCGAGGCCCTCCTGGGTCGCCCGGCCCACGGCGCCGTAGAAGGTCCAGGAGGTAAAGTAGACCGCCAGGGACAGGGCGTAGATGTGGGTCCGGGCCAGGCGGCGTCGATACAGCCCGGGGTGGCGGTCGCCGGCCCAGGCGATGACAAACAGGACCGAAATGTAGGAAATGGATATTAAAACCAGCAGCCAGGCACTGATCATGAAGGCTCGATTCCGTTGGTTGCGGGCGTTGAGCTACCGGCCGGTCAGCCGGTGCAAACCGTGTTTAGTAGGGTGTCGGTGGTGTCCAGCACCTTCATGTTGTCGACCCTCGGGGTGCCATCCGAACCCAGGGGCACGAGTTCCCGGGACTGGCAGTTAAGGAGATGGACTCGATGGGAGACGGCATCGGTTACCTTCTGCTCGAATCGATACAGGGTAAAGCGAACGATGCTGTCGTTGGCGGTATCCCGACTGATGCTTTTGGTGTCCACGGTTGAAAACGCGGTGACGTAAGGAAAGGCAAAGGTCCAGGGACGCCAGTAAATGCCGTCCGATTCCGAGTCGACAATGACGGCCTCCTCGGGAAGTTGGCTTTTCTTCAGATCGTACCAGGTGTATTCCCCGTGGATCAGGTAGCCGAGCATACCCAGGCCGGCAAACACCGGGATGAGCCATTTGGGGGCGCGTTTTCGAGTGAGCGCGCGGATGCCCAGCGCAATTCCCGCAGCCCCGAGGCCACAAAAGACCGTGGCAACAAAGGTCCAAAACATAGTGAGTATCCTTAAAAAAGAACGGGCTCCCTCGGTGAGGAAGCCCGTTCGGTCATGCCTGTTCAGTCACTAAGACAGATCAGTACCTGGTTTAGTGATCTTGAGCCTGTCCGGCACCGCGTGGGTAACGGACGCTCTCAACCAGCTCCTGAATCTCAACGGGCGGCTCTTCAGTAGCGTTGGATACCACGAAGGCTACCGCAAAGTTGACGATTGCACCAATGGCACCGATCGACAGCGGAGAGATACCCAGCACCCAGTTCTCCGGGGTGTCCGGCAGGTTGTTGGTACCCGGGATGAACAGCCAGCCTTTGTAGACAAAGATGTACACCAGGGTGAACGACAGGCCAGCCAGCATGCCGGAGATGGCACCAATGTTGTTAACCCGCTTGGAGAAGATACCCATCATCAGCGCTGGGAACAGCGAGGCGGCGGCGATACCAAACGCCAGAGCCACGACCTGCGCCGCGAAGCCGGGAGGGTTGGCGCCAAGCCAGGTTGCAACAACGATGGCAACGGCCATGGAGATCCGGGCGGCCAGCAATTCCCCTTTGTCCGTGATGTTCGGGTTGATGCGGCCTTTGATCAGGTCGTGACTCACCGCCGACGAGATCGCCAGCAACAGACCGGCTGCCGTCGACAGGGCGGCGGCCAGACCACCGGCGGCGATCAGACCAATGACCCAGCCGGGCAGGTTGGCGATTTCCGGGTTTGCCAGAACCAGGATGTCCCGGTTGACCACCAGCTCATTGCCATTCCAGCCGCGTGCCTGTGCTTCGGCCTCGAAGGCCGGTACGTCGTTGTACAGCTGGATACGGCCGTCTTCGTTCTTGTCGGTGAATTCAATCAGACCGGTGACTTCCCATTCCTTGACCCAGTTCGGGCGCTCGTCGTACTGGATCGGCTCGGCGGCAGTGCCCTCCGGGTAGATGGTGGTCATCAGGTTCAGACGGGCCATGGAAGCAACAGCCGGCGCAGTCAGGTACAGCAGGGCGATGAAGACCAGCGCCCAGCCGCCGGACCAGCGAGCGTCCGCCACTTTCGGCACGGTGAAGAACCGGATGATGACGTGGGGCAGACCGGCGGTACCGATCATCAGGGACAGGGTGAACAGCACCATGTTCAGCTTGTTGTCGACGTCAGCCGTGTACTCGTTGAAACCCAGATCGGTGATGACCTGGTTCAGCTTTTCCAGAAGCGGCAGGCCGGACTCAGTGTGGGTAGAGAACATGCCCAGGCCCGGAATCGGGTTGCCGGTCAGCTGCAGTGAAATGAACACCGCCGGGATGGTGTAGGCGATGATCAGCACGCAGTACTGGGCCACCTGGGTATAGGTGATGCCCTTCATGCCACCCATAACCGCGTACATGAAAACAACCACCGCAGCGATGATCAGGCCCATTGTTGCATCCACTTCCAGGAAGCGGGAGAAGGCGACACCGGCACCGGCCATCTGACCGATGACGTAGGTCACCGAGGCCACAATCAGACAGATGACCGCGACAAGGCGGGCATTGTCGCTGTAGTAGCGGTCACCGATGAACTCGGGCACGGTGAACTTACCGAACTTGCGCAGGTAAGGCGCCAGCAGCATGGCCAGCAGCACGTAACCGCCGGTCCAGCCCATCAGGAAGGTGGAGTTGGCGTAGCCACCGGCGGCAATCAGACCCGCCATGGAAATGAAGGATGCCGCGGACATCCAGTCGGCACCGATCGCCATACCGTTGGTGACCGGATGCACGCCGCCGCCGGCGACGTAGAAGTCCTTGGTGCTACCGGCCTTGGCCCAGATAGCAATCAGGATGTAGAGGAGGAACGAGCCCCCCACGAAGATGATGTTGATGGCAAATTGGCTCATTCCTGCTTACTCCTCGTGTACGCCGAATTTTTCGTCGATTTTGTTCATGCGCCACGCGTAGTGGAAAATCAGCACGATGAACGTGAGGATGGAGCCCTGCTGGGCAAACCAGAAGCCCAGGTCGGTTCCGCCGACCGGAATGCCGGCGAGCATGGGGCGAAGCAGAATGGCAAAGCCATAGGAAACCAGAGCCCAGACCACAAGGCTCCCGAGAATCAGGCGCAGGTTCGCCTTCCAGTAGTTTTCAGCGTCGTAGCTATGACCGGACATAGGATCACTCCTGTGTTGTTGTTGTTGAGATTAGGTGCGTTTTGTATGGGGTTTTCCGGATAGAGAATTTATTATTCATATAGTACCTCTCCGACTTGTTGTCCTATCCGACTTTACTGGTCAAGCGAATTCGCGATATTGGCAAATAGTCTAATTCTCAGTTATTTGCGGCAGTTTCGATCGGTTTTGGCCCGGCCGCTCAGAACCGGTGCATGTTTTGCAGGCGGCGGTGGTAATGCAGTTTGTCGTGCAGCTGTTTGAGGGTTTTCAGTCCGTCCTTGCGAGCCCGGTTGAGGGCGATCATGGTCAGTTCGGCGGTCACCAGGGCATCGGCGGCGGCATTGTGGCGCGCGCTGGCCTCCAAACCGAAGTGCTCGCTCCAGTGATCTAACCCCTTGCCGCCGGGGCGGGCCTTGGGAAAGTACAGGGGCAGCAGGTCGGCGACGTCCATCCAGGTGTGGTTGACGTTGTAGCCCAGCTGGGCACGCAGGGTTTTCTCGAGGAATTTCTGGTCGAAGGCCGAGTGGTAGGCCAGCACCGGGTCGCCGTTCATCCATTCCAGCAGGTACAGCAGCGCGTCTTCGGTCTCGTGACCCTGGGTCAGGGCCTCGGTGCCGATGCCGTGGATCAGTACGGTTTCGGTGATGTCCAGCTCTGGCCGCTTGAGGATCAGGTCGAACTGGTCGTCCAGGTGGATAACACCCCCGGTTACCGCCACGGCGCCGATGGCAATCACCTCGTCCTTGGCCGGGTTGAGGCCGGTGGTTTCCAGGTCCAGGACGATCAGCCGGGTGGCGGACAACAGCTGGTCGCCCGGGGTTTTCGGGTTGGGCAGGTTGTCCATATCCAGGTGGCCGGCGGGTCGGCCCCGACGCCGTTCCAGCCATTGTTTGATCTGCTCCAGCATGGTGCGGGCCCGGCGGTCAGAGTTGATAGGTCAGTTCCAGCTTCTGTTGCAGACGCTGGGCCTGTCGGAAGGATTCCCTCAGAATCCGGCGGTCCAGGGGGTTCAGGTCATCCGGATTGATGAAGTTGGTCAACTCCTCCCCCCGATTCAGCAGTTCCTGGTGCGAGCGCATACGAATGGCCTGGATCAGGCTGTAGCCCTCTTTCCAGGCATTGGCGTCCTTGGGGTCGAAGATGCCCTTGCGCGCCAGCGCATCCATCCGCTCCAGGGTGTTGGCGGTGTGCACCCCATTGGCCAGGGCGAAGACCCGCACGGACTCCACAAACGGCGCCAGGCCCTGGCGTTTCAGGTCCAGGGCATGCTTGTCGCCGTCCGACATGTAGCGGAAATTGCGAAACATGGTCAGCGGCGGTTTGCGCTGGAAGGCATTGCCGGCAAGCATCTTCTGGAACAGGGCGTTTTTCCGGATTCGGGTCAACACTGTGTCCAGCAGGGCCTCCAGCGGTTCGGTTGGCCCGAAGACCGCGCGCATGTCGAGGAAGATCGAGGAGTACACCAGGTTCTGTGGCGTCGACGCATCGATGAACCGGATAAACCAGTCGTCCCACTCCCGGTCGCTCAGGCAGAGTTTGGGGTTGCTGGCCATGATGTTGCCCTTGCACAGGGTAAAGCCGCACTCGGCCAGTTCCTGATTGACCGTCTGGGCAAATGGCAGCAGTTTCTCCCGCACCTGGTCTTCGGTCATGCCCTCGGGCGTTTGGAACAGGATGCCGTTGTCCTGGTCGGTGAGCAGGGTCTGCTCCTGCCGGCCTTCGCTGCCGAAGGTCAGCCAGGTGAACGGAATGCCCGGATCCTGTTTCTTGATGTTGAGCTCCAGGACCCGCCGCACGGTCACGTCGTTCAGGGTGGTGATGATCTTCACCACCTGGCCGGAGTCGGCGCCGTGCGCGAGCATGGTGTCGACCAGTCGGGACACGTCGGTGCGCAGGCTCACCAGGGTGCGCAGATGGGTGGCGGTGCCGATGGTGCGGGCCAGGTTGACCAGGTCGACCCGTTGCAGGGAGAACAGGTCGCGCTCGGACACCACACCGATCAGATGATGCTCGTCGTCCACCACGCACAGGTGCGCAAAATGATGCTCCGCCATCAGCATGGCCGCCTCGAAGGCGTCGGCGTGGGCTGGCAGACAGCAGGGCTGCGGTGTCATCACCTGGGAGATGGGCGTGTCCAGGGGCGCCTCCTCCTCGGCGATCATGGTGCGCAGGTCGCGCAGGGTGAAAATGCCGATC
The DNA here is from genome assembly GCF_034555935.1 of Marinobacter qingdaonensis. Lineage (NCBI taxonomy): Bacteria > Pseudomonadati > Pseudomonadota > Gammaproteobacteria > Pseudomonadales > Marinobacteraceae > Marinobacter > Marinobacter qingdaonensis. The sequence goes on along the minus strand of NZ_JAYDCJ010000003.1, from coordinate 3,087,674 downwards.
GGATGCCGGGTATTGTCGGTGATGACGATGCTGCCGACGCTGTTTTCGTGCATGCGCGCGACCGCCTTGCGAACCGGCAGGTCGGGGGTGCACACAATCGGATTGCGCAGGGCATAGCGCTCCAGCGGCGTATCCAGGGTGGTGTTGGAGCCGATTGAGGCCATGGCACTGGACTGTATGTGCCGGTTGACCTGGTCCAGCAGGCTGCTGACCCCGCGCAGGCAGAAATCCCGGAACGGCTCGCTTTCTGAAAACAGGGTCACGAAGGCGTCCTGCTCGATGCTCAGGCAGAAGGTGTCGCCGGCCGCCCGATGCAGGGTCCGGGTTGGCCGCTCGCCAATCAGCGCCGCCAGGGGAAAGCACTCGCCCAGGCTGATTTCGAAGGTGGTGTCGGTGCGGCCTTCCTTCTCGTTGTGACGTTCACCGCGAATCCGCCCCTGTTTGACCACGTAGAATCTCTTGACGGTGCCATCCTCGGGCGACAGCACCTCGTCGCCGTCGGCATAGAAGCGCAGGGTGGCGTGCTCGGCGAAATGGGCCAGGTGGGTGTCGTCCATGCTGGAGAACGGCGCATGTTCGCGGAGGAACGCCATGATGGCGCGGGTGTTGTGGGGACGGGCGCTGTCCGGGTTGGCTGCTGCCATAAAAAGTCCTGTCATTCCTGAAAATGCTCCGATTCCAGTGTAGTTCACCGGCCGGGGCGGGAATCCTAAGATTTTGGTCGAACCGAGGGAAGCGGTCGCCGCAATCTTTATGACAGGCAGGGCGGGTGGTAAAGTTTCCGAATTCTCACGTGATTGATAGCACTGCCATGACGACCAAAGACGAACGCCTGAGCTTTCTGGAAGAAATGAAAGACGTCCGGCGCATCAAGCAGCCCAACCGGGCCGAGGTCAAGACCCCCAAGGATCTGACCCCGGGCCATCTCGAGCGGCAGCGCTCGGCGGTGGCCAAAGCGGTCAAGGACAACAACCCGCTGACCTCTGACATGGTTGAGCCCCTCACGGCCCACGATGTGCTGACCTGGCAGCGGCCGGGCATCCAGCATGGGGTGTTCCGTAAGCTGCGCCTGGGCCAGTACCCGATTGAGGCCCGGCTGGACCTGCACCGGATGACGGTCGAGGAAGCCCGGCGCGAGGTGTTCTCCTTTGTCGGGGACTGCGTCCGGTACGGTCTGCGCTCGGTGATCATTCTGCACGGCAAGGGCGAACGCAACCCGGACGGCATTGCCCAGTTGAAAAGCTACCTCGCCAAATGGCTGCCGGAGCTCGACGACGTCATGGCTTTTCATTCGGCCCAGAAACACCATGGCGGCACTGGTGCCGTTTATGTCATGGTGCGCAAAAGCGATCGGGACAAGCAGCACAATCGCGAACTGCACGGCCGTCGTTGACGGCCTGAGTGCCCGAGGCTCCCTGATTTAACCGCGGCTGCGGTACGACACCACTGTTTTCGAACTTTCAGACAACGACCAGAGAGGTATGGGTGTGAAGAAGTTGAGTGTGATGATTGTTGCCGCCATGGCACTGGCAGGCTGCCAGGACCGGGTGATCTGGAACGACAACGGCAAGTTGAATGGCGCGACCGAGGGCCGGGAAGTCTGGGACTCCAACGGCCAGATGCAGTCCGGCGAACGCAAGATCTGGGAAAACAAAGACGGCGAAAAAGTCGTCAAGTAAACGCACTGGCCCGGAGACGCCCCGGGTATTGCATAGCAGAATAATAAGGCCCGGATAGGTCGGGACCGCGAGTGGGAGAGCTTGGTTATGGCGGTGCGTTTGACGGTCAATGGCGACGTACGTTCGCTGGACGTCGAGGGGGATACCCCTCTGTTGTGGGTAATTCGTGATGAGTTGGGGCTCAAGGGCACCAAGTTTGGCTGCGGTGCCGGCCTGTGTGGGGCATGCACCGTCCATCTGAACGGTCAGCCGGTCCGCTCCTGTTCCACACCGGTGGAGCTGGCGGCCGGCGGCGAGGTCACCACCATTGAGGGCCTTGGCAACCCGGATCGGTTGCACGCACTGCAGCAGGCCTGGATCGAACAGGGTGTGCCCCAGTGTGGCTATTGCCAGTCCGGCCAGATCATGAGCGCCGCGCACCTGTTGGACACCAACCCGTCGCCGTCCCGGGACGACATTGTGGCCGCCATGACCGGCAACATCTGCCGGTGTGGCACCTACTCCCGGATCATTGCCGCGGTCGAATCCGTCGCCGGCAGCCAGTCTTCGGGCCAGTCGGAGGGCGCGTAACATGACCATGAATCGACGCTCGTTCCTGAAAGTGGGCGCCGGCGCCTCCGGCAGTCTGATGCTGTCGTTGTCATTGCCCGGCTGCGCCGGCGTTCCAACCGGCTACGAGTCGGACACGGGAACCTGGACCCCCGACGCCTGGCTGGAAATTACCACCAGCGACGAGATCTACTTCACCCTGGCCCGGGTGGAAATGGGGCAGGGCACCTATACCGGCCTGACCACGTTGATTGCGGAAGACCTCGACGTGCCGCCCGAGGCCATCACGCCGCGCTTCGCCCCGGCGGCCTCGGAGTATCGCAACCCCCTGTACAAGTTGCAGCTGACCGGCGGCAGCACCAGCCTGGCGACCAGCTGGGAGCCGCTGCGGACCGCGGGCGCTTCGGCCCGCCTGATGCTGATGATGGCCGCAGCCCGGGTCTGGAAAGTGGACGCGCAGGCGTGCACCACCCGCCAGGGGCATGTGATTCATCCCAACGGCATTGATTCCATGCGTTACGGCAAGCTGGTGGAGCTGGCCTCCAAGGAAATCATCCGGGGCGAGGTCGAGCTCAAGCCGCGCAGCGAGTGGAAATACATCGGCAAGCAGAACCAGCGCCTGGACGCCGAGGCCAAAGCCACGGGCACGGCCGAGTACGGCATCGATGTCGAAGTGCCCGGCATGGTCTACGCCGTGGTGACCCGATCGCCCCGTTACGGTGGCCGGGTCCGCAGCTTCAATGCCGATGTGGTAAGCACCATGGCGGGGGTGATCGAGGTGGTCGAGATCGACCGCGGGGTCGCGGTCGTCGCCGACAAATACTGGCGGGCGCGCAAGGCCCAGGCCGCCCTGGTGGTGGATTGGGACTATTCCGAGGCCCTGTCTCTGTCCACCGATGAGGTGTTTGCCTCCTACCGCGAGGCCGCCGATACCGACCCGGGCGAGTCCGAGCGCAGCGAGGGAGATTTCAACGATGCGGTCGAGGCCGCCACCGACGTGGTCGAGGCCGAGTACGCCCAGCCCTACCTGGCCCACGCCACGCTGGAGCCGATGAACGCGACGGCCTGGGTTCGGGACGGTCGCGCCGAGGTCTGGGCGCCAACCCAGGCCCCGGACCTGGGACAGATTGCCGTGGCCCGGGTGACGGATTTGTCGCCCGGGGATGTGACCATCCACACCACCTTCCTGGGCGGCGGCTTTGGCCGGCGCCTGACCCAGGATTACATCGAGGAGGCCGCGGCCGTCTCGTTCAAGATCGGCAAGCCGGTGAAGGTCATCTGGTCCCGTGAGGAAGACACCAAACACGACCTCTATCGCCCCGCCATGCTACACCGGATGAAGGCCTCCCTGTCCGGCGGCGAGCTGACCGGCTGGCACCATCAGGTCGTCGGCCCCCAGATTCTGGACTGGTACGTGCGCAACGCGGCACCCGCCCAGTATCCCTGGGCGCCGAAGTTCATGTACAGCACCCTCGGGTCCATGGGCCTGCTGCTGGAAGGCGTGGCCACGCCCAAGGACATGTCCGCCATCGAGGGCGCAGTGGAGTACCCGTACGGGGTCGGCAACATCGACATCCGTCACACCCATACCGATCCCGGGGTGCCGGTGACCTGGTGGCGCTCGGTCGGCTTCTCCCACAACGGCTTTGCCGTGGAAACCTTCATGGACGAACTGGCCCACCAGGCCGGTGAAGATCCGTACCAGTTCCGGCGCCGGCTGCTCGCCAATGAGCCGCGGCATCGCGCGGTGCTGGACCGGGCCGCCGAGCTGGCGGGGTGGGGCGAGCCTCTGCCCCAGGGTCGGGGCCGCGGTATTGCCCTGTTCCGGAGTTTCGGTACCTTTGTTGCCCAGGTGGTGGAAGCCGGCATCGAGCACGGTGAAGTCCGGGTCTACCGGGTGTCCTGTGCCGTCGATTGCGGCCAGGTGGTGAACCCCCGCATCGTCGAGGACCAGATTGAAGGCGGCATCCTGTTCGGCCTGACGGCGGCACTGTTCGGGGAAATCACCCTGGAACAAGGCGAAGTCCAGCAAAGCAACTTCCACGATTACCGGCTGCTGCGCCAGTACGAGCGCCCGGAGGTGACGGTCGCGATCATCGACAGCAACGCCGCACCCACCGGCGTTGGCGAACCGGGCGTGCCGCCGGTCATTCCGGCGCTGGGCAATGCCCTGTTTGCCCTGACCGGCGAACGGCAACGCTCCCTCCCGCTCAAGGCCAGGGCCTGATATGGCAGACGACAGAGTACTGAATGCCGCTCACCGCTCGGTGCTGGCGAATGTGGCCGCCTGGCTGGCGGCTGGCGAGTCGGTCTGGCTCTGCACCATCGTCGAAACCTGGGGCTCCTCGCCCCGTCCCATCGGGTCCTGGCTGGCGGTGAGCGAGTCGGGCCGCTGGAGCGGTTCGGTGTCGGGCGGATGCCTGGAGGAGGACCTGCTGCGCCGAACCGCCAGTGATGGCCCTGCTCAACCGGTGCTGATCGATTACGGCATTACCGACGACGATCGGGACCAGTTCCAGTTGCCCTGCGGTGGCCGCATCCGGCTGCTGGTGGAGCCGCTGCAAAGTGCCGCGGCCCGGGCCCACATCAACGCCTTGAGCGAGTCGGTGGGGCGCCGGGAACCGGTCACCCGCCGGGTTTCCCTGCAGGGCCAGCCCGAACTGACCCACGGCAACGACCGGATGGCCGCGGCCGTTCGGGTCCAGGGCGACCTGATCGAACACACTCTGCAGCCGGAGTGCCGGCTGCTGTTGATCGGCGCCGGGGAGGTGGCCCGGTACGTAGCGGAGTTCGCCAGCGCGGCGGATTTTGAGGTGACCCTGTGTGAGCCCCGCGATGCCTTTGCCCGCGGATGGGGCCACGCCCATCTGCCACTCGACCGGCGGCTGCCTGATGACCTGATCGCCGAGTCCTTCAGCGACGCCTGGTCCGGCGTCCTGGCCCTGGCCCACGATCCGCGTATCGATGACATGGGGCTGTTAGCGGCGCTCACCGGCCCCGGTTTCTACATCGGCGCCATGGGCTCGGTGCGAACCTCCGCGGCCCGCCGGGACCGGTTGGCGTCCCTGGGGTTGCCGGAGGACGCCCTGGGCCGGCTGCGAGCCCCCATCGGGGTGGACATACCAAGCAAGACACCGGCCGAGATCGCCATTTCCGTGGTGGCGGATCTGATCGCGGCGCGACACCATTTGCGGGCGGCCCCTCCATCCCTATAATGGCGGCAATTGACCGCCCGAATGGCGTCTCGAATTCTGGGGGAGAATCCGTGTTTGACGTAACCCGCTACGCCGTCGCCGCCGATGCCATCGTCGAGGCCGGCCAGTTCCTGTACCAGCAGGGCTGGTCCCCGGCCACCAGCAGCAATTATTCGGCTCGCATTGACGACAACCACATTGCCATCACCGTGTCCGGTCGCCACAAGGGCAAGCTGGGCGCCGGCGATGTCATGGTGGTGGATCTCGCCGGCCGGCCGGTGCAGAGCAACTGTCGCTCATCCGCAGAAACCCGGTTGCACACGGTGCTGTACGAGGTGTTTCCGGAGGTTGGCGCGGTGTTGCACACCCACTCGGTCAAGGCCACCGTGCTGAGCCGATTGCTCGGCCCCGGTGAACCCCTGGTGCTGGAAGGCTACGAGCTGCAGAAGGCATTCAGCGGCGTGACCACCCACGAATCGGTGCTGTCGGTGCCGGTGTTCGACAACACCCAGGACATCGAGACCCTGGCCGACGACACGAGGGCCTGGTTCAGTGCCCATCCGGACCAGCCCGGCTACCTGATTCGCGGCCACGGACTCTACACCTGGGGTCGGACCATGGCGGACTGCTTGCGCCACGTCGAGGCCTTTGAATTTTTGTTCGAATGTGAACTTGAAACCATGAGGGTTCGCCCATGACTACCTTGAGCATTTTCCACCAGGACCAGCCGGAGACGGCCCACACGGTCACCGACAATGCCGCTGAGATTCGCGACCTGCTGGCCCGGCACGGCGTCCGTTTCGAACAGTGGCCAACCCGGGATCTGCCGGACGAAGCCACCCAGGACGACATCCTCGAGGCCTACCAGGGCGAAGTGTCCGCGCTGAAATCCGAATGCGGTTTCCAGACTGCGGATGTGATCAGCCTGAATCCGGATCATCCCGACAAGGACGCCTTGCGCAAGAAGTTCCTGGACGAGCACACCCACAGTGAAGACGAGGTGCGTTTTTTCGTGCGCGGGCAGGGGCTGTTCTACCTGCACTTCGGCGACCAGGTGCTGGCCGTGCTGTGCCAGAAGAACGACCTGATCAGTGTGCCGGACGGTACCCGGCACTGGTTCGACATGGGGCCAGAACCCCGGTTCACCTGCATCCGCCTGTTCAGCAACCCGGAAGGCTGGGTCGCCAACTTCACCGGTGCCGACATTGCCGGCCAGTTGCCGCGCTATGAGGCGCTGGCAGGAGCGGCCGGATGATCCGGGTAGTCCTGACCGACATCGAGGGCACCACCAGCTCCATCAGCTTTGTCCACGATGTGCTGTTTCCCTACGCCAGCGAACACCTGGACGCCTTCGTGCGGGCGCATCATGACAGCGACCCGCTGGTCAGCGAACAGTTGCAAGCGGTGGCGGAGAAAACCGGGGTTGCCGGCGACGATCTCGACGGCCTGATCGATGCCTTGCAGGGCTGGATTCGCGAGGACCGCAAGGAGACCCCGCTCAAGGCCCTGCAGGGCATGATCTGGGCCCGGGGCTATGAAACGGGCGAACTCAAGGGCCACATCTACGACGACGCCGCGGACTACCTGCAGCGCTGGCATGATCGCGGCCTGCGGTTGTTCGTATATTCTTCAGGCTCGGTCAAGGCACAGCAGCTGATCTTCGGCTACACCACCGCCGGGGACTTCACCCCGTACTTTTCCGGTTACTTCGATACCCGGATCGGTGGCAAGAAAGAGGTGGAGTCCTACCGCAACATCCTGGCGGAGCTTGGTGTCGAGCCAGCGACCGTGCTGTTCCTGTCAGACGTTGAGGCCGAGTTGGAGGCCGCCGAGGCGGCCGGTATCAAGACCGCCTGGCTGGTGCGCGAGGGCGAGCTGCCGGACACCGGCCGCATGGTCGCCCGGGATTTTTCAGAGGTGGACAGCCTGCTGCGCAAGCGGTGACCCACCCCTGCTGCAACCCTCAGGAGGTGTCGATGGCCGAGTCCGGATGGATCAGGATGTTGTGGCCGTGCCTGGCGCTGGCCATCCTGAGCGGTTGCAATCCCTTCTCTGAAGCCCGCCCGATGATGGACGAATACGTCGAGCGGGTGGCGCGGGTGCTGGAAACCGACCCGCAGTATTCCGATTTGCGCTCCCCACCGCAATTGCCCCGCCGGCGTGACCGGGTCCTACCCATGCCCGAGCTGGACATGGGCATGCTCGACTTTCTGTCCCTGTATGGCTGTGAACTGCAATTTGTCGTCGGCGAGAAAAACTCGGTGATGGGCAAGGTCATGCAGCCGTTGAACCGGTTGCGGTACGAAGTGCGTTTCGTCGAGGCCGCCCGGGACTGTGTGCCGGAAACCGAGGACGAGGAACTGGTGAAGGTGCTTGAGGAGGCCATCGACAGCAAGCGGGAGTCGCTGCCCATTGCGGTCTGGAACGCCACCTGGGGCGTGGAAGAGGTGGAGACCCTGTTTACCCTGGCCAAGGGTTACTATCCCGTGGCGCCGGAGGGCAATCCGGTGGCGGATCTGGCCCGCGATGCCGAGCGCATGAACGAGGCCATGTCGTCGTTGCTGGCGGGCCAGCTGGAGGTGTCCCTGGACTTTGCCGGCGGCGTGCACCAGCGGTGGCAGGCCGAGTACCGGGCCGGGCAGCTGATTAACAGCGCCGGCTTGCTGACCACCCGATTGGACGACGCCACCGCGCTGCTGCAGCAGCGGATTGAGGGTCGGCCCCTGTGCCTGGATGGCAAGCCCAACAACCAGTCTGACATCGTCCAGAGCATGTTCTTCAGCGTTTACATCGAGAAAATCCAGCCCTACATGAGCGCTGTGCGCCGCGCCAGGGTCGCGCTGATGGACCCGCTCGAAACCCTGGCCAGCCAACAGCGCGGCGTCATGCCGCCGGCGTTTGCCGCCTGGTACGAGGAGGTTCTGGCCCAAGACGCGGAGGGCGGCGTCTGGCAGCAGCTGGATCGCGCCATGGCGCGCCACACCCAGAGCTGGCAGGCACTGCTGGAGCAGTGTGGCATGCGCCCGGGTGCCTGAGCCGGGGCGCCGTCAGCGCTGGCTTTCCGGGGTCACCCGCAGAATTTCCTCGACCGTGGTCTGGCCGCTGGCAACTTTCTGGGCGCCGCTCAGCCTAAGGGATTTCATGCCTTCCTTGTAGGCGTCCAGGCGCAACTGCTCCAGTTCGCAGCGATCGTTGATCTGCCGGGTCAGTGCCCCGGACAGGCTCATGATCTCGTACACACCGGCCCGGCCCATGTACCCGGTGTTGCGGCATTCCAGGCAGCCGACCGGCTGGTAGAACTGCTTGGGCACCGGCGCCTTCCAGGGCCGGGTCAGGGTTTGCCAGGCCTGTTCGTCGGCCGGTCCCGGAGTCTTGCAGTGCGGGCACAGGGTCCGGGTCAGGCGCTGGGCCATGACCCCCAGCACCGTGGCCCGGATCAGGTAGGGCGGGATGCCCAGCTCCATCAGTCGGGTAATGGCGCTGGGGGCGTCGTTGGTGTGCAGGGTGGACAGCACCAGATGCCCGGTCAGCGCCGCCTGGACCGCCATCTCTGCGGTCTCCAGGTCCCGGATTTCCCCGATCATGATGATGTCCGGGTCCTGGCGCAGCAGCGCGCGCACTCCGGCGGCGAAGGTCAGGTCGATGTTGCTCTGGACCTGCATCTGGTTGAACGCCGGCTCCACCATCTCGATCGGATCCTCGATGGTGCACACGTTCAGTTCCGACGAGGCGATCTGCTTGAGGGTGGAGTAGAGCGTGGTGGTCTTGCCGGACCCGGTCGGTCCGGTCACCAGCACAATGCCGTGGGCCTGGCTGGTGATGGTCTGCCAGCGGTCCCGGTCTTCCTTGCCAAAGCCCAGTTGCTCGTAGGATTTCAGCAGCACGTCCGGATCGAAGATCCGCATCACCATTTTCTCGCCGAACGCTGTCGGCATGGTGGCCAGTCGCAGCTCCACCTCCCGGTTGTCCGGCTTGCGGGTCTTGATGCGGCCATCCTGGGGCCGTCGCTTTTCCGCCACGTTGAGCCGACCGAGTATTTTCAGGCGGCTGGTGACCGCCACCCCGACGTGCTCGGGAAATTCGTAGACGTTGTGCAGCACGCCATCGATCCGGAACCGAACCTGGGTCACCGCCCGTCGGGGTTCTATGTGGATGTCGGAGGCGCGCTGGTCGAAGGCGTATTGCAGCAACCAGTCGACGATCTTGACCACGTGCTGGTCGTTGGCGTCCGGGTTTTCCGTGGTGCCCAGATCCAGCAACTGCTCGAAGTTCTGGTTGCTGGCGGCACCGGCGGCCTTGCCGCCACCCGCTTTACTGACCGAGTTGGCGAGCTGGTAGAACTCCACGGTGTAGCGGCGGATGTCTTCGGGATTGGCCACCACGCGCCGGATGTCCTTGCGCGTGGCCTGGCGCAGGTTGCTTTCCCAGTCGCTCTTGAACGGTTCGGGGCTGGCGATCACGACCTCGTCCGGACCGATCGCTACGGCCAGAATGCGGTGGCGCTGGGCAAAGGCGTAGGACATCACCCGGGCGATCGCCGGGGTGTCGATTTTCAGCGGGTCGATGTGGAAATAGGGTTGTCCGGCCCAGTCCGCCAGCCACTGGGTCAGCCGGTCCAGATCCAGGACCCGGCCCGAATTCCGGCTGGTCAGGCCGGCAATGGCGACCAGTTCCAGCGGGTGGCGCCGTGCGCTTTGGCCCTGTTCGGTGGCGGCGCCCAGGTTGGCGGTCAGCACCCGCTCCGCGTCGTCCTGGCTGACTTCGCCGGTCGCCACCAGCGCGGCGCACACGTCCCTCAGGGTCAGCACGCTGTGGGCCGGCGGGGCCGGGCGAATCGGACGGTTGGCGGCATCGGTATCGGACATTTGCACTCGCTGTCAGTGGCGACGGGGGTTAGCCTGCCACCGGCCGGTTCACCTTGAGGTGGACCATGGCAACGGTAAAAAGCAGGAAGGTCAGAACGGTCAGTACCACAGGGCCGGCGGCGCCCTCGCTCAGCCAGGCCGACACCACGGCTTGAGTAAAGTAGAAGATGACCACGAACGCCATCCAGATGTAACCGCGATTGTGGCCACGAAACACCGGGACCGCAAAGGCCAGAAGCGGCAACAGCTTGACCGCGAGCATCAACGGCACCGAAACGCCTTCGACCGGCGCTGGAAAAAACGTGGTGGCCAGTAGGGTTGCCAGAACCGCCAGGTAAAGCGCGATGGTCAAACGGGCGGTGGTTCGGGCTTTGGGATTGTGCAGCATAGAGTGTGTCCGGGAAAAATGAAGGTTCAAAGGCATACGGGCCGGAGCCCGGGGCGTATCAGGCCGCCAGTTTCAGGGCCAGTCGGGCCAGGCGCTCGCCCAGGGCCTGGCAAAGCTGTTTTTCATGGTCGCTGACCGGTAACTGCTCGCCCGTGCCGGCCCAGTGGCTTGGCCCGTAGGGCGTGCCACCGGTGCTGGTCTCACCCAGCGCGTTCTCGGTGTAGGGCAGGCCGCTCAGCACCATGCCGTGGTGCAGCAGCGGCACCATCATGGTCAACAGCGTGCTTTCCTGACCGCCGTGCAGGCTGCCGGTGGAGGTGAAAGCTCCGGCCGGTTTGCCGGCGAGGGCGCCACTGAGCCAGAGATCACCGGTGGTGTCGAGAAAATGCTTGAGCGGCGCGGCCATGTTGCCGAACCGGGTCGGGCTGCCCAGGGCCAGGCCCGCGCAGTTGGCCAGATCGGCTTTGCTGGCGTAGGGGGCGCCGGCATCGGGTACGGCGGGCAAGGTCGACTCGGTAGCCGGGGACACCGGCGGCACCGAACGTAGCCGGGCATCAATGCCGGTAACCCGGGCAACCCCGCGCCCGATCTGGTTCGCCAGCTCCGCGGTTTGTCCGTTCCGGCTGTAGTACAGGATCAGAAGGTACGGCGTCTGATCGGTCATGGCTAGCTCCCAGGGCGTGGTTGCAGGTGGACAGTCACCGCCGTCATTAAAGAATCGACAGCACGTTTTCCGGTGGCCGGCCTACCGCGGCCTTGCCGTTGGCGAGTACAATGGGGCGCTCGATCAGCTTGGGGGTGGCCACCATGGCCGCAATCAGTTGCGCCCGGCTCAGTTCCGGCTGGTCGAGACCGAGTTCCTTGTACTCTTTTTCCTTGGTGCGCATCAGCTCGCGGGGCTCGACACCCAGCTGGGTCAGGATGCGATCAAGCTCTGCCTCTGTCGGAGGCGTTTCCAGGTAGCGTATAATCGTCGGTTCGATTCCACGATCTGTAAGCAGCTCAAGGGTTTGGCGTGACTTCGAGCAGCGGGGGTTATGGAAAATCCGGGTTGGTTCTGTCATCTTCGAGCCTGATTCTCAGTCTGAGTGGATACGGGAAATTTTCGTGGTCCGTAGTCTAACAGGAGGTTATTCCGTGCAGTACCCTGAAAACCGGAGGTTGGCCCGGCGCTTGGCGCCATGGTTGGCGGCGGCATTGGCCCTGGTGCTGGCCGGCTGTGAACAGATCGAGCTGGAGCGGGCCGACGGTCCGAAGCTGGGCTGGGACCAGCTGCGGGGGCAGTGGGTGCTGGTCAATTACTGGGCCGAGTGGTGCAAACCCTGCCTGGAGGAAATCCCCGAACTCAACGAGCTGGACAAGGCCCCGGACATCGCCGTTCTCGGGGTGAATTTTGACGGCATCCAGGGCGAGCAACTGATCGAGCTGGGTGAGCGCATGGGCATCGAGTTCACCATGCTGGCCAAGGACCCGGGGCCGGAATTCGGCTGGCAGACCCCAGTGGCCCTGCCGGCCACCTTCGTCGTCGATCCCGACGGCGAGTTACTGGAGGCCCGGTTCGGGCCCCAGACCGAAGCAGACATCCGGGCCCTGATCGGCGGCTGAACGCCAGGCCCAACAGACTTTACTAGCAGGAATTGCCCGACGTTATGGCGCAGACTTTTGTACACCTTCGCGTGCACTCCGAATACTCCATGGTTGATGGCCTGGTCCGGGTCAAGCCCCTGATTGGCCGGGTGGCGGAACTGGGCATGCCCGCCGTGGGGCTGACCGAGCAGTCCAACATGTGCTCGCTGGTTCGTTTCTACAAAGCCGCGACCGGTGCCGGGGTCAAGCCGATCATTGGCGCCGACCTGTGGCTGGACAACCCGGACGAGCCCGACAACCCGTTCCGGATCACCCTGCTGGCCCGCAACAACGACGGCTACCTGAACCTGACCGAGATTATTTCCCTGGGCTTTACCGATGGCCAGCGTTTTGGCAAACCGATCATCCAGCGCCAGTGGCTGGAAGAGCGGGCTCAGGGGCTGATCCTGCTGTCCGGTGCCAAGCTGGGTGATGTCGGCAAGGCCCTGATGGCCGGCAAGCCGGAGTTGGCGCGGGAGCGGGCCAGCTACTGGATGACTCTGTATCCGGGCGCCTTCTACCTGGAGCTGCAGCGCACCGGCCGTGACGGCGACGAGGATTGCCTGCATCTGAGCGTTGAGCTGGCGGGCGAGTTGGGCTTGCCGGTGGTCGCCACCAACGACGTGCACTTCCTCAACGCCGAGGATTTCGAGGCCCACGAGGCCCGGGTCTGCATCGGCGAGAGCCGCACCCTGGACGATCCCCGCCGGGAACGCCGGTTCAGTGACCAGCAGTATCTGCGCAGCGCCGAGGACATGATCGAGCTGTTCTCGGACATCCCGGAAGCCATCGAGAACACCGTGGAGATTGCCCGCCGGTGCTCGGTGAAGGTGCGCATGGGCGAGTACTTCCTGCCGAACTACCCGATCCCAGACGGCATGACCATGGACGAGTACTTCCGCAAGGTGTCCGAGGATGGCCTGGAGGATCGTCTCGCCAAGAGTCTGAGCACGGACGACCCGCAGTACGAGGAAAAGCGCGCCGCCTACTACAAGCGCCTGAACTTCGAGCTGGACATCATCATCCAGATGGGGTTTCCGGGCTACTTCCTGATCGTGATGGACTTCATCAAGTGGGCCAAGAACAACGGCGTGCCAGTGGGGCCGGGCCGGGGCTCCGGTGCCGGCTCCCTGGTGGCCTACGCCCAGCTGATCACCGATCTGGACCCGCTGGAATACGACCTGCTGTTTGAGCGCTTCCTGAACCCGGAGCGGGTGTCCATGCCCGACTTCGACGTCGACTTCTGCATGGAAGGCCGGGACCGGGTGATCGAGTACACGGCCCAGAAATACGGCCGTGAGGCGGTGTCCCAGATCATCACCTTCGGCACCATGGCCGCCAAGGCGGTGGTGCGGGACGTGGCGCGGGTGCAGGGCAAGTCCTACGGTCTGGCCGACAAGCTCTCCAAGCTGATCCCGTTCGAAGTGGGCATGACCCTGGAAAAGGCCATCGAGCAGGAGCCCCAGCTCAAGGAGTTCCTGGAGCAGGATGAGGAAGCCCAGGAAATCTGGGAGATGGCGCTCAAGCTCGAGGGGGTGTGCCGGAACGCCGGTAAGCACGCCGGGGGCGTGGTTATCGCGCCGACCAAGATCACCGATTTCTCGCCGCTGTACTGCGACGACGAGGGCGGCAGCCTGGTCACCCAGTTCGACAAGGGCGACGTGGAAGACGCCGGCCTGGTCAAGTTCGACTTCCTCGGCCTGCGCACCCTGACCATCATCAAGTGGGCCCTGAACATGATCAATCCGCGCCGTCAGCAGCGCGGTGAGGCGGATCTGGACATCAACGAGATCCCGCTGGACGACGTGCCGTCGTTCGACATGCTCAAGAAGGCCGAAACCACCGCGGTGTTCCAGCTGGAATCCCGCGGCATGAAGGACCTGATCCGGCGCCTGCAGCCGGACTCCCTGGAAGACATGATCGCCCTGGTGGCCCTGTTCCGCCCGGGCCCGCTGCAGTCCGGCATGGTGGACGACTTCATCGACCGGAAGCACGGCCGTCAGCCGATGTCGTTCCCGCACCCGGATTACCAGTACGAAGGCCTGAAACCGGTGCTGGAGCCCACCTACGGGGTCATCCTGTACCAGGAGCAGGTCATGCAGATCGCCCAGGTCATGGCCGGTTACACCCTGGGCAACGCCGACATGCTGCGCCGGGCCATGGGTAAGAAAAAGCCCGAGGAAATGGCCAAGCAGAAGCAGTTCTTCCTGGAGGGCTGCGAGAACAACGGCATCGACAAGACCCTGGCGGAGAACATCTTCGACCTGGTGGAAAAGTTCGCCGGCTACGGTTTCAACAAGTCGCACTCGGCCGCGTACGCCCTGGTGTCCTACCAGACCCTGTGGCTGAAGGCCCATTACCCGGCCGAATTCATGGCCGCGGTACTGACCGCCGATATGCAGAACACCGACAAGGTGGTCACCCTGGTGGAAGAGTGCCGGAACATGAAGCTGGACCTGCTGGTGCCCGACGTCAGCCGGTCCGAATACACCTTCACGGTCAACGACGACGGCCAGATTGTGTATGGCCTGGGCGCCATCAAGGGTCTGGGTGAGGGGCCGATCCAGAGCATCGTGGAAGGGCGCGGCGACGGCGAACCCTACCAGGACATCTTCGATTTCTGCCGCCGGGTCGACCTGAAGAAGGTCAACAAGCGGGCCATGGAAGCGCTGATCCGTTCCGGAGCCATGGACAAGCTCGGGGCCAGCCGGGCGCAGTTGATGGCCAGCATCGACAAGGCGGTGCAGCAGGCCGACCAGCAGTCCCGCAACGAATCCGCGGGCATGGTGGACATGTTCGGGGAGATGCTGCAGGGCGGTGACGGTGACGACACCTACGCCGATGTGGCGAATGTACGGGAATGGCCTGAAAAGCAACGTTTGAAGGGCGAGAAAGACACCCTCGGACTGTATCTTACCGGCCATCCGTTTGATGAATATGAGAAAGAGGTGCGCCGGTTCGTGCGTTCCTCCATTGCCGATCTGAAGCCGAATAAGTCGCCGCAGCGCGTGGCCGGCTTGGTGGTGGCCCAGCGCACCATGAAAACCCGGACCGGTTCAACCATGTGTTTCATTACCCTGGACGACCGCAGTGCCCGCATCGAGGCCACGCTGTTCTCCGAGGCCTTCTTCGAGAACCGTGAGCTGCTGCAGTCGGACCAGGTCATCGTGGTGGAGGGCCAGGTCAGCCACGATGACTACTCCGGCCAGATGAAGATGCGGGTCAGTTCGGTCATGGACGTGGGCACCGCGCGTCAGCAGTTCAGCCGGGGGCTGCAGCTGTCACTTCGTGCCGATCAGTTGCAGAACGGCCTGCTGGACAAACTCGACAGTACCTTGCGGCCGTTCCGTTGCGAGGGCAGTCCGGTGTGGATCGAATACGCCAGTGCCGATGCCAAAACCCGGATCGAACTGGGCGAATCCTGGCGGGTGCAGCCGGACGACAATCTGCTGCTGGAGCTGCGCTACCTGGTGGGCGACCAGTCGGTAGAACTGGTCTATGATTGAAGGTGTCCGGCAAGGTTCTGAGCGCAAATGCAGTCGAAATGTTGGGAAATGACGGTTTTCTTGAAAAGCGGACTCATACCAAGGTCCGCTTTAGCCCAGCTGCCCGCGCTGCTATCTTTGTCCCAAATTCTGGTTTGGCGGAGTCTTTCTCCACCTGGCAATCAAATGATGGAACATCATGAACCCTAACTATCTGGATTTCGAACAGCCTATTGCCGACCTGGAAGCGAAGATCGAAGAGCTTCGCATGGTCGGTAACGATACCGACATCAACATCACCGATGAAATCACCCGGCTGAAGAAGAAGAGCGTCAGTCTGACCGAGAGCATCTTCTCGAATCTCCAGCCCTGGGATGTGGCGCGTCTGGCCCGGCACCCACGCCGGCCTTACACGCTCGATTACATCGAGACCATTTTCGAGGATTTCGACGAGCTGCACGGTGACCGTCGCTACGCCGACGATCTCGCCATCGTCGGTGGCACCGCCCGCCTGGACGACAAGCCGGTCATGGTGATTGGCCACCAGAAGGGCCGCGAAGTCCGCGACAAGGTCAAGCGCAATTTCGGCATGCCACGGCCGGAGGGCTACCGTAAGGCCCTGCGTCTGATGGAAATGGCGGAACGCTTCAAGATGCCGATCCTGACCTTCATCGACACCCCGGGGGCCTACCCGGGCATCGGAGCCGAGGAGCGGGGCCAGAGTGAGGCCATCGCCTTCAATCTGGCGGTCATGTCCCGCCTGAAAACCCCGATCATCTCCACCGTGATCGGTGAGGGCGGCTCCGGTGGCGCCCTGGCGATCGGTGTCTGCGATCAGCTGAACATGCTCCAGTACTCCACCTACGCGGTCATCTCACCCGAAGGCTGCGCCTCGATCCTCTGGAAGAGCGCCGAGTTCGCGGCCCAGGCCGCCGAGGCCATGGGTGTCACCGCCGATCGCCTGAAGGACCTGGGGCTGGCGGACAACGTCATCCAGGAACCGCTGGGTGGTGCCCATCGCAGCCCTGAGAAAATGTCAGCCTCGCTGAAAGAGGTGCTGGCAAAGGGCGTGGCCGAACTCAGTCGCCTGCCTCTGGATGAGTTGGTCGCGCGCCGGTACGAGCGTTTGACCCGCTATGACAACGGGCGCTGAGCCCGGCTCCGGATTTGCCTGGCCGGATCTGCTGTGCGATCCGGTCAGGTCGCTCCCCGAACATGCCCGCCTCTGGGTCGCCCTGAGTGGCGGCCTGGACTCCGTTCTACTCCTGCATCTCGTCACCGCCTGCCATAAAAACCGGGTTCCGGTCGGTGCCATACACGTCAATCATCAGCTTCAGCCCAACGCCGGCACCACCGAAGGTTTCTGTCGCCAGCAGTGCCAGGCCCTGGGCATCCCGCTTCGGGTTGAGACCGTCACGGTCGACCGGGGCCGGTCCGGTGCCGGCGTCGGGGGAATCGAAGAGGCCGCGCGCAAGGCCCGCTACCGGGCTTTTGAGGCCCTGGTCCAGGCCGACGATCTGCTGCTGATGGCCCACCACGCCGACGATCAGGCGGAAACCGTGCTGTTTCGGCTGATTCGCGGCAGTGGTGTGGCCGGGCTCGCCGGCATGCCCCGCTTCCGGTCCCTGGGGCGGGGCCATCTGGTCCGCCCCCTGCTGGCGTTGGAGCGGTCGGAGCTTGAGTACTGGGCCCGAAAGGCGTCCCTGACCTGGGTCGATGATCCCAGCAACGACGATCAGGGCTACGACCGCAATTACCTGCGCCACGCCATCTTGCCCGGCTTGCGTGCGCGCTGGCCCGGACTGATCCAGCGTCTGCGCCACAGTGCCGGTGCCTGCGGCGAAAGTCAGCAGCTCAACGACCGCCTAGCGGCGTTGCAGTGGCAATCCGTGGCTGACGGCCAGGGGCGGGTTTCGGTGACCGGGCTGCGGGCGCTGTCGCTGCCGGAACAGAAAAATCTGGTGCGCTGGTGGGCCCGGGAGCACGGCTACCCGGCGCCGGTGGTGGCCGACTGGCAGCAGGTCATGACCGATCTGCTGGCGGCGGGAGTCGATCGGGAGCCGGAGCTGCGCGCAGACGGGTTCAGTCTGCGCCGGTTTCAGGGGCATGTGTATCTGGTGCCGACCCCGTCCGCGCTTCCGGATGAGTCGGTCGAGCTGTTGCCCGGCCGCCCGGTGAGCTGGGGGCCATGGCAGTTGCAGCTGGAGCCGGTCGCTAACCCAGAATCGGCCCGCCCGCCAATACGGGTATCTACGAGGCGAGGGGGGGAGCGCCTGCGCACCCACCCGGATCGGTCGTCAAAAACCCTGAAGAACTGGCTGCAGGAGCAGTCGATACCGCCCTGGGAAAGGGCCCGTCTGCCGTTGGTTTTTGCGGGTTCCGAAGCCGATGGCGAACTGATTGCCGTGGCCGATCTGTGGTGCTCGGATCGGTACTCGGGAAGCGCTCCTGCCGCCGGCTGGCGGCTGATCGTGACGCGGGAATGTGATTGAGTCAGGGGGGGGATTCTGGTAGTCTGGCGTCCCATCTTGAGATGACAATCTCCCTCCTTCACCGAACCAGACAATCATGGAATCTGCATGACGCGTTATATTTTCGTCACCGGCGGTGTCGTGTCCTCCCTGGGGAAAGGTATCGCATCGGCCTCGCTGGCTGCGATCCTCGAGGCACGCGGCCTGAAGGTCACCATTCTCAAGCTGGACCCGTACATCAACGTGGACCCCGGCACCATGAGCCCGTTCCAGCACGGTGAGGTTTTTGTCACCGACGACGGCGCGGAAACCGACCTCGACCTGGGCCACTACGAGCGGTTTATCCGCACCCCGATGACCCGTCGCAACAACTTCACCACCGGCCGGGTCTACGAGGAAGTGATCCGCAAGGAACGCCGGGGCGACTACCTGGGCGGGACCGTACAGGTCATTCCGCACATCACCGACGAGATCAAGCGTCGGGTGGTGGAAGGTGCGGCCGGTGCCGACGTGGCGCTGATCGAGATTGGCGGTACCGTGGGTGACATCGAGTCCCTGCCGTTCCTTGAGGCCTGTCGTCAGCTGAAGGTGGAAGTCGGCGCGCAGCGTGCGCTGTTCATGCACCTGACCCTGGTTCCGTACATTGCCACCGCTGGCGAGATCAAGACCAAGCCGACCCAGCATTCCGTGAAGGAAATGCGCTCCATCGGCCTGCAGCCGGACATCCTGCTGTGTCGCTCCGAGCACGAGGTCGATGCCAGCTCCCGCCGCAAGATTGCGCTGTTCACCAACGTTGAAGAGCGCGCGGTCATTCCGCTGCAGGACGCCAAGTCCATCTACGCCATCCCGCGCATGCTGCACGAGCATGGCCTGGACCAGCTGGTAATCGAGCGCTTCAACCTCGATGCCCGTTCCGCTGATCTGTCCGAGTGGGACAACGTGGTCGAGTCACTGCTCAATCCGGAAGGTGAGATCACCGTGGCCATGGTCGGCAAGTACATGGAGCTGCTCGACGCCTACAAGTCCCTGATCGAGTCGCTGCTGCACGCCGGCATCAAGACCCGGACCAAGGTCAACATCAATTACATCGACTCCGAAGACATCGAGCGCGATGGCACCGGTGCGCTGGAAAGCGCGGATGCCATCCTGGTTCCCGGTGGCTTCGGGGAGCGTGGGGTTGAGGGCAAGATCCGCACCGTGCAGTACGCCCGCGAGAACAAGGTTCCCTATCTCGGGATCTGCCTGGGTATGCAGGTGGCGGTCATTGAATACGCCCGTAATGTGGCTGGCCTGAACGACGCCCACAGCACCGAATTTCGCGAGCACACCCCGGAGCCGGTGGTCGGCCTGATCACCGAGTGGCTGGACGCCAGCGGCGAGAAGGAAGAGCGCACCGAAGCGTCCGACCTGGGCGGTACCATGCGCCTGGGCGCCCAGGACTGCGTGCTGACCGAGGGCACCACCATCGCCGGTTGCTACGGTCGCAAGACCATCCGCGAGCGCCATCGTCACCGCTACGAGGTGAACAACCATTTCCTGCCGAATCTCGAGGGCGCTGGCCTGACCATTTCCGGCCGCTCGGGCGACGGCAAGCTGGTGGAAGTGGTCGAAGTGAAAGACCACCCCTGGTTCGTGGCGTGCCAGTTCCACCCGGAATTCACCTCCACCCCGCGCGACGGCCATCCGTTGTTCAAGGGCTTTGTTGAGGCAGCGCTGGCGCGCAAGCAGGGAGACTGATCATGGCACGGCACACCGTTAAGGTTGCAGACATCGACATCGCCAACGACCAGCCGTTTGCGCTGTTCGGTGGCATGAACGTGCTGGAGTCCCGGGAACTGGCGTTCGAGGTGGCCGAGGCCTACGTCGAGGTGTGCACCAAGCTGGGCATCCCGTACGTGTTCAAGGCCTCCTTCGATAAGGCCAACCGGTCGTCGGTGAATTCTTTCCGGGGGCCGGGACTCGATGCCGGGCTGCAGATTTTGGCGGACATCAAGAGCAAGTTCGGTGTGCCGATCATTTCCGACGTGCATGAGCCGGCCCAGGCCGCGCCTGCCGCGGAGGTCTGCGACATCATCCAGCTGCCGGCGTTCCTGAGCCGACAGACCGATCTGGTGGTGGCCATGGCCCGGACCGGAGCGGTGATCAACATCAAGAAAGCCCAGTTCCTGGCGCCCCAGGAAATGAAGCACATCATCACCAAGTGCGAGGAAGCGGGCAATGACAAGCTGATCCTGTGTGAGCGGGGCAGCAGCTTCGGGTACAACAACCTGGTGGTCGACATGCTCGGGTTCGGCATCATGAAGCAGCTGAACGTGCCGGTGTTCTTCGACGTCACTCACGCCCTGCAGATGCCCGGTGGCCGTGCCGATTCGGCCGGCGGGCGCCGTGCCCAGGTGACTGACCTGGCACTGGCGGGCATGTCCCAGGGTCTGGCCGGCCTGTTCCTGGAAGCGCACCCGGACCCGGACCAGGCGAAATGCGATGGCCCCTGCGCCCTGCGCCTGAGTCAGCTCGAGCCGTTCCTGTCACGGGTCAAGGCCGTGGACGACCTGGTCAAGAGTTTTCAACCTATCGACACCGCCTGACCGGCGGTGTTCTTCGTTTCGTCATCCTTTGATTACCTGAATACTTTGGAGATTCCTCACAATGACAAAGATTGCCAACATTAAGGCGCGCGAAGTTCTCGACTCCCGAGGCAACCCGACCGTTGAGGCCGACGTTGTCCTGGCAGACGGCACCCTGGGCCGTGCCTGTGCGCCCTCCGGCGCCTCCACCGGCTCCCGTGAAGCGCTCGAGCTGCGTGATCAGGACGCGTCCCGTTACCTCGGCAAGGGCGTGCGCAAGGCGGTTGAAGCCGTCAATGGCAAGATCCGTGATGCCCTGGTGGGTAAGGACGCGGCCGATCAGCGCGCCCTGGACACTCTGATGCTGGAGCTGGATGGCACCGACAACAAGGCCAACCTGGGCGCCAACGCCATTCTGGCGGTGTCCCTGGCCGCCGCCAAGGCCGCGGCCGAGTCCCTGGGCAAGCCGCTGTACGCGCACATTGCCGATCTGAACGGCAGCGCCGGCCAGTTCAGCATGCCGGTCCCGATGATGAACATCCTGAACGGCGGTGAGCACGCCGACAACAACGTCGACATCCAGGAGTTCATGATCCAGCCGGTGGCGGCCAAGGACTTCGGCGAAGCCCTGCGCATCGGCGCGGAAATCTTCCACAGCCTGAAGAAAGTGCTGAAGGCCCAGGGTCTGAACACCGCCGTGGGCGATGAGGGTGGCTTTGCTCCGAACCTGCCGTCCAACGAAGCGGCGCTGGCGGTGATCAAGGAAGCGGTTGAGAAGGCCGGCTACGCCCTGGGCTCCGACGTGACCCTGGCGCTCGACTGTGCCTCGTCCGAATTCTACAAGGATGGCCAGTATCAGCTGACTGGCGAAGGCAAGAGCTTTGATTCCGAAGGCTTTGCCGATTACCTGGCCGGTCTGTGCGAGCGCTACCCGATCGTCTCCATCGAAGACGGCATGGACGAAAGCGACTGGGATGGCTGGAAGGTGCTGACCGACAAGCTGGGCAGCAAGGTCCAGCTGGTGGGCGACGATCTGTTCGTGACCAACACCCGTATCCTGAAGCAGGGCATCGACAAGGGTGTGGGCAACTCCATCCTGATCAAGTTCAACCAGATCGGCAGCCTGAGCGAAACCCTGGACGCCATCAAGATGGCTCAGGACGCCGGCTACACCGCGGTGATCTCCCACCGCTCCGGTGAAACCGAAGACACCACCATCGCCGATCTGGCCGTGGCCACCTGCGCGGGCCAGATCAAGACCGGCTCGCTGTGCCGCTCTGACCGGGTTGCCAAGTACAACCAGTTGCTGCGCATCGAGGAAGCGCTGGACGGCAAGGCACCTTACCGCGGTCTGGCGGAGATCAAAGGTCAGGGCTGATCCCGACCTTTCATTTTGAGCCACGATCCTTATGATTGTGGCCCAAGAATGCAAAAGGCCATCGTGCGCTGAATGAGAATTCAGTCACGATGGCCTTTTTACACAAGTGCTTAGAAGAACTTGTTGGTAATCTACTCAAAGGTCTATACTCGACAAACGTCGTTGAATTTTTGATCGGTTAATTCGTTACGGAATCGGCAATGAAGTTGCTTTGGACCACGATGATCGTGCTGATACTCCTGCTGCAGGTGCGCCTGTGGGTCGGGGAGGGCAGCTTCGCGCAGGTCTGGGCCCTGGAACAGTCCATTGCCGAACAGCGTGAGGAAAACGCCGAGCTGGCGACCCGCAATGAGCGGCTCTATGCCGAGGTGCGCAATCTGCGCAATGAGCAGAGCGCCGTGGAGGAGCGGGCCCGGATGAACCTTGGGTTGATTCGTGAGGACGAGACCTTCTTCCTTGTGGTAGAGAACTGAGCTTCGGATCCGGAGCACAGAGCGGCAAGGGCGCCCTGCCCGGGAACCGCTACGGGCACGTCCCTGTGCGCTTGACTGTGGCCATCCGTGGCCACAGACATTCCCGGGCAGGGCACCCTCGCCGCTCTCCAGACCTATGACAGGCCACCCATGACTGCACCCAGACTCTGGCTTATTGTGCCTGCCGCCGGCATCGGCCGCCGGATGCAAGCCGAGCTTCCCAAGCAATACCTCCGTATTCACTCCCGGTTCATTCTGGACATCACCCTGTCACGCCTTCTGGAATCGCTTCCGTTGGCCGGATGTATGGTGCCACTGAGCCCGGACGACCGCTGGTGGCCGGATTCCGAGGCCAGTCGGGAAGGGCGGGTGCAGACCTGCACCGGCGGCGACGAACGGGCCGATTCGGTGCTGGCGGCGTTGGCCGCCTTGGCAGGGCAGGCGAGTGCCCACGACTGGGTTCTGGTGCACGATGCGGCCCGGCCTTGTGTCCACCCGGATGACCTGGCGCGTCTGGTCGATACCCTCATCGAGCATCCGATCGGAGGACTGCTGGCGTCGCCGGTGGCGGATACCTTGAAGCGGGCTGACGGGGCGAGTGAGCCTGAGGTCCGGGAGACGGTGGACCGGGGCGGGCTCTGGCGGGCGTTTACCCCGCAGATGTTCCGGTACGGTGCCCTGGCTGACGCCCTGCAGAAGGCTGTTGCCGCCGGGCAGCCGGTCACGGATGAATCCTCAGCCATGGAGTTTTCCGGTAACATGCCAGTCCTGGTGGAGGGCCGGCCGGACAACATCAAGGTGACGGTGCCCGCCGATCTCGAATTGGCGAGTTTTATCCTCGGCCGTTTCTGATTTTCCACGTTTCCCGGAGTCGAATATGCGAATTGGTCAGGGCTTTGACGTCCACGCCTTTGGTGAGGGCGATTCGGTGGTGCTCGGTGGGGTCTCGATTCCTCATTCCCAGGGTCTGAAAGCCCACTCCGATGGCGATGTCCTGTTGCATGCGCTGGCGGACGCGCTGTTGGGGGCGGTGGCACTCGGCGATATCGGACACCTGTTCCCGGATACCAGCGATGAGTGGGCCGGAGCCGACAGTCGCGATCTGCTGCGTCGGGTGGTGCAGCGGGTGCGAGACGAGGGTTATGGTGTGGTCAACATCGACAGCACGATCATTGCCCAGGCCCCGAAGATGGCGCCCCACGTCGAGGCCATGCGTCTGAACATTGCCGAGGACCTCGGTATCCCTGCCAGTCGGGTGAGCGTTAAAGCCACCACCACGGAAAAACTGGGTTTTACCGGCCGTGGCGAAGGCATTGCCTGTCAGGCCGTGTGTCTGCTGGAGCCGGTGACGGCATGAGTGAGTCCGGTCAGTCTCGGCGACACTGGCGGCTGGACTGGCCAACCTCCGGCGGCGGCCGGCTGGCCCAGGCCCAGCTCAAGTCCTGTCCCGAGGATTTTCAGGTGGACGAGCAACTCGACGGTTTCCCGGATCGGTCGGAAGCCCTGGCGGTAACCGGCGCGGGCGAACACCTGTGCCTGCGGCTGGAGAAAACCGGTGACAATACCGACTATGTCGCCCGGGAACTGGCGACTTTGTCCGGCTGCCGGTCCTTCGATGTTGGTTTTTGTGGCCTGAAGGACCGTCATGCGGTGACCCGCCAGTGGTTCAGTATTTATCGTCCTGGCCTGGAGCAGGACGATCCCGCCTTTATTCGGGCGGTGTCGGAGCGCTGGTCCGTGCACGCCGTCTGCCGCCATCCGCGTAAGCTGCGCCGGGGCGAGCACCAGCGCAACCGTTTCCTCATTACCCTGCGCCAGGTTCGTGGCGACCGTCCTGAACTGGAGGCGGCGCTGGTGCGCCTGCAGCAGCAGGGAGCGCCCAATTATTTCGGGCCTCAGCGCTTTGGCCACCACGGCGCCAATCTGGATCGGGCGGTGGCCATGGATCCCTCGGCCATGGACTCCCGGCGCCGTCAGGGAGGACGGGGTCGCAAAGGCAAACACCGCGCTGGCAGAGACGCGTCTAAAAACGTATTGTACTTTTCGGCGGCACGTTCCTGGTTGTTCAACGAGGTGCTGGCCAGCCGGGTCGAGGATGGCAGTTGGCTGACCCCCATGGCCGGTGACCCGGGGCTGACCCTGGACGAGCCGGTTCCAACAGGCCCGCTGTGGGGAGACGGTGGCACCGGCGCTGAGCCCCCCCTGGGGGACGTCGAGCGCGAGGTGGTCGACCAGTGGCCAGAGGTGCTGGCCCTGTTCGCCACTACCCGGATGAAACCGGAGCGTCGCCCGCTGGTGGTGCAACCCCGGGCACTGACTTGGGATTGGCTGGGCGACGGTAGCCTGCAGCTGGGGTTCAGTCTGGCCCCGGGCCAGTACGCGACCACCGTGTTGAGTGATATTTTTGAGCTGGAGGACCTGAGCCTCGGCCGTGATAACAAAGAACGAAGCTAGCGGAGAACACTGTGCGTATTCTGTTGTCCAACGATGACGGCGTCCATTCGCCGGGGCTGGTGGCCCTGAAAGAGGGGCTGGAAGGGCTGGGCGAGCTGGCCGTGGTGGCCCCGGACCGGGACCATAGCGGGGCCAGCAACTCGCTGACGTTGAACCGGCCGCTCACCGTGGAGCAGCACCCGAACGGCTTCCGCTCCGTCGACGGTACCCCTACCGACTGTGTGCATCTTGCCGTCAATGGCCTGTTCCCGGAGGCTTTCGACCGGGTTGTGTCCGGCATCAACACCCACGCCAATCTGGGCGATGACATTATTTATTCCGGCACCGTGGCCGCGGCCATGGAGGGCCGGCACCTGGGCCTGCCCGCCATCGCCGTGTCCCTGGTCAACGATGGCCATTTCCACTATGAAACCGCGGCCCGAGTGGTGCGCCAGTTGCTGGAGAGTCCGCGGCCGCTGGCGCTGGGGCCGCGATCCATCCTTAACGTCAATGTTCCGGATCTGCCCTGGAATCAGTTGAACGGATTCCGGGTCACCCGCCTGGGCCATCGTGAGCGCGCTGAGGGTGCCGTGCCCATGACCTGTCCCCGAGGCAAGGAGCGCTATTGGATTGGCGCCGCCGGTGCCGGTGGCGATGCCGGTCCCGGCACCGATTTTCACGCCGTTCGGGAAGGGTTTGTCTCCATCACCCCGGTGCACATCGATATGACTCGCCACGACGCCCTGGTTTCGCTCCGGGAGTGGGTGGAGGGTCTGGGTGCCAACGGGGAGGGGCCGGCATGACCGCTCAGCTTCAAGGCATTGGCATGACCTCCCGGCGCACCCGCCTGCGTCTGGTGCAGCGGCTGCGCGAGGCCGGGATCGAATCGGACCGGGTGCTGGAGGTGATTGCCGATGTGCCCCGCCACATCTTTCTCGATGAGGCCCTGTCGCACCGAGCGTATGAGGATACCTCCCTGCCCATCGGTCATGGCCAGACCCTGTCCCAGCCTTACATCGTGGCGCGCATGACCGAATTGCTGCTGGCCCATTCGCCCAAACGGGTCCTGGAGCTGGGTACCGGCTCGGGTTACCAGACCGCGGTGCTGTCCCAGCTGTTCGAGGAGATCTACAGTGTCGAGCGAATCCGCCCACTGCAGGATCGGGCCCGGGACCGGTTGCGCCAGCTGAACGCCCGCAATGTGTTGCTCAAGCACGCCGATGGCGGCATGGGCTGGCCCGACCGGGGGCCGTTTGATGGCATCATCGTGACCGCCGCGCCGGTGGAAGTGCCCAAGGAACTGCTGGCCCAGCTCAGTGACGGCGGCGTGCTGATCGCGCCGGTGGGTGAAGAACAGCAGACCCTGGTCCAGGTCGTGCGCCGGGGCGAGCGTTTCGATTTCAAGGAGCTGGAGCCGGTGCACTTCGTGCCCCTGCTGGGTGGGGTGATCCGTTGAGCGAGCATCAGCAGCCCGGTGACGAGACCAGTCGCCGGCACCACCCGGCCGCGGTGTTCCTGCGCGGCATGGCCATGGGCGCGGCGGATATCGTTCCCGGCGTGTCCGGTGGCACCATCGCCTTCATCACGGGCATCTACTTCCGCCTTCTGGAGGCCATCAACCAGGTGCCTGGTGCCTTCGTACAGCAGTTGCTGAGAGGGCAGGTGGTCGGCTTCTGGCAGCGCTGTGACGGCACCTTCCTGGTGTGCCTGCTGGCTGGGGTCCTGACCAGCATTGCAACGCTCGCCTCTGCCATCAGCTATGCACTGGAGACCTATCCAATCCTGATCTGGAGCTTCTTCTTTGGGCTGATTGTTGCCTCGGTCTGGCATGTCGGGCGGCAGGTCCGGCACTATCGCTGGCCCCTGGCAGTGCCGCTGGTGCTCGGCATTGTGTTGGCCTGGTGGATCACCACCCTGCCGGCCGGGCAATTGGGGGTGTCGGCCCCTGCGTTCTTCGGCGCCGGGGCGCTGGCCATCTGCGCCATGATCCTGCCGGGTATCTCGGGAAGTTTTATCCTGGTGATCATCGGCATGTACGCGCCGGTACTCGACGCCATCAAGTCCGCGGACGTTGCTGTGTTGCTGCTGTTCATGGCCGGTTGCGTGCTGGGCCTGTTATCCATTGCCCGAGTCATCACCTGGGCCTTTAATCACTTCCACGACCTGGTGCTGGCGTTGTTGACCGGCTTCATGATCGGTGCGCTGAACAAGGTCTGGCCCTGGAAACAGACTGTGAGCTGGCGCACCAACAGCGCCGGTGAGCAAGTGCCTTTGAACGAGAGCAGCATCAGTCCGTTTGCGTTTTCCGACCTGACCGGGCAGGACCCGCAGGTGCTGATGGCGGCCCTGATTGCCGTGGCTGGTTTTGGCCTGGTGCTGGTGGTCGAGTGGTTTGGCGCTCGTCACGCCCGTCATCAGGTGTCGTGATGAGCCGCCAGGTTACCTGTTCAAAAAGTGTTACCTAACGCACAAAACGGGTGTTTCCGCCGGTAACAACCATGGCAGGTGAGTAACTTGGATTGTGTAATAAATTGTGCAATATATTAGCAAGTTAGTTTTGAAAGCTTAGATTTCAAATCAGTAGGCCAAACGCTTTATACGGATTTTTCATAACTGGACAGTTTTTATTCTTGTGAGATTTTTGCGTGGGTTCATCAATGCCGCCCAGACGGCGTCCCCGCGGTTCCCTCCCGGTGCCCAGGCTCTGGGCCGTGCCTCAAAACAATCTGGCCGCCGCTTGCTGCTGGTGGTTCTTCTGGCCCTGACCGCCCTGGTCTCGGGCTGTAACACCCCCGCGCTCTATCAGGACGACATCTACAACCCGCCAGTCTACTGGGGACGGCACGTGGTGAAGCCGGGCGAAACCCTGTACAGCATTGCCTGGCGTTATGGCCGTGACTACCGCGAACTGGGCAGTGCCAATGGCATCAAGCCACCCTGGCATCTGAAAGCGGGCCAGGTACTGCGGCTCGACCTTCGCGGAACTGTCACATCCGGCAGGCAGACTAAAGCAGTGGCCAGCAAGGCGCCGCCGACACGCACGGCACGGGCACCCGCGCCGACCGCCAAGTCCGCGCCCAAACCCACGGTCACCCGGGCGCCGGACAAGGCGGCCCCGCTGGCGTCCCAGAACCAGACCGTCGCCAGGGTCAACTGGCGCTGGCCACACGTTGGCACCGTAATTGCTGGATATTCATCATCCGGAAAAGTCAACAAAGGTATTGATATTGCCGGAAAAGCCGGTGATGCTGTGAGAGCGGCCGCCAGTGGAAACGTGGTGTACGCCGGCAACGGGTTGCTTGGGTATGGCAACCTGATTATCGTGAATCATAACGAGCACTATCTCAGTGCTTACGCCCACAACCGGAAGATTCTGGTGCAGGAAGGGGAGGATGTGAAAGCCGGTCAGGTGATCGCAGAGCTCGGTAGCAGTGGCGCTGAACGACCCATGTTGCATTTCGAAATCCGAAAGAACGGCAATCCGGTTGATCCCGCGCACTACCTGCCAAGACGCTAGCGACGATACAGACAGGACGCTGTGATCTCTCACCCCCGGCACTGACAGAAAAAACCGCAGTCAAAAAAGAACAAGAAAACGGTTACCCAGGTAACCGGCCAACCAGAAGATGTCCTGAAGAAGAAAAGTAGGATTACGAATAACGTCCGCAAGAACAAGAAGTAGGGGACGAACATCCAGGATTATTGAGAGGCGGGGCAAGAATCATGTCAGCAGACCAGGAAGAAATCATCATTGACCGTGTTGCGGACGAGGACGAGTCCGAGGATCAATTGCTCGCAGAGGAGAAAGTCGACAAGGCGTCCGCCAACGACAGCTCCGATGCCGACGAAGAAATTCCCACCCAGGGTCGCTACTTCACGAGCCAGAAGCAGCTAGACGCCACCCAGCTATATCTTAACGAAATCGGGTTCTCCCCGTTGCTTACGCCGGAAGAAGAGGTCTATTTCGCCCGACTCGCGCGTAAAGGCGAGGAATCCGGCCGCAAACGCATGATTGAGAGTAACCTGCGACTGGTGGTGAAGATCGCCCGCCGGTACGTGAACCGCGGCCTGACGTTGCTGGACCTGATCGAAGAGGGCAACCTGGGGCTGATTCGCGCGGTGGAGAAATTCGACCCGGAGCGCGGTTTCCGTTTCTCAACCTACGCCACCTGGTGGATTCGCCAGACCATTGAGCGCGCCATCATGAACCAGACCCGGACCATCCGGCTGCCGATTCATGTGGTCAAGGAACTCAACCTGTACCTGCGCGCGGCCCGGGAGCTTACCCAGAAGCTGGATCACGAGCCCTCCGCGGAAGAAATCGCCCGTATGGTCGACAAGCCGGTGGCCGACGTCAAGCGCATGCTCGGGCTGAACGAGCGGGTCGCGTCCATGGACACCCCGATCGGTTCCGGCGGCGAGAAATCCCTGCTGGATACGGTCGCCGATGAAGGTGCGACGGACCCGGCAGACCTGCTGCAGGACAACAACATGTGTTCCTGCCTGGAGAAGTGGATCGACCAGCTCAGCGACAAACAGCAGGAAGTGCTGTCCCGCCGATTCGGTCTCCGGGGTTACCCGGTCAGTACCCTGGAAGAAGTGGGCCAGGAGATTGGCCTGACCCGGGAGCGGGTGCGCCAGATTCAGGTGGAGGCGCTGCGCCGTCTGCGCGAGATCCTGGAAAAAGAAGGCCTGTCCGGAAACCTGCTGTTCAAGTAACCGATCCAAGATCCTTCCAATAAAAACCGGCTGGGGAAACCCCGCCGGTTTTTCTGTTTCAGTGTCACCGCAAATGAGAACCAGGTTCCGACTGGTGGTTCCCCGTCGTTGATAGAATGCGCGGACCGGGCTGGGATAAGGGTGTCGACGCCCGGTGACGAATGAACACTCAATAATAACGACCAAAAGGAAAGGACTATGAAAAAGGCTCTCTCAACCGGTGTATTGTCTCTGGTGCTTGGCGCTGCCCTGTGCGCGCCGGCGTCGGCCCTGACGGTGGAAGGTGTGGATGTTCCGGAAACCTATTCCGCCATGAACACCGAGCTCAAGCTCAATGGCGCCGGTACCCGGTCCAAATGGTTCATGGACCTGTACGTCGGTGGCCTGTACGTGCCGGAAACCATCAACGACGGCCAGGCGGTGATCAACGCCGATGAACCCCAGGCCATCACCCTGCACATCATCTCCGGCATGATCACCAGCGAGCGCATGACCGAAGCCACGCTGGAGGGGTTCCAGGCCTCCACCGGTGGTGACATGGCCACCATCCAGGCCGACGTGGACCAGTTCATGGCGGTCTTCGCGGAAGAGATCAAGGAAGGCGACGTGTTTGACCTGGTGTATCTGCCCGGGGAGGGCGTAAAGGTCCTGAAGAATGGCAAACACAGGGACACGGTCGGTAGCCTGGCCTTCAAGAAGGCTCTGTTTGGTATCTGGCTGTCGGACAAGCCCGCCCAGGAAGACCTGAAGGAGAAGATGCTGGGCCAGCGCTGAGCCGTTGCCTCGCAGCAAAAAAGCCGGCACCCAGTGCCGGCTTTTTTATGGCCACTGTCGCCCGGCGATGGGCCGACCGGTTACTGATAGTCCCGCTTGTCCTTGAACTCGCACAGGTCTTCAATCATGCAGGCGCCGCACTTGGGCTTGCGCGCGGTGCAAGTGTAGCGCCCGTGCAGGATCAGCCAGTGGTGCGCGTCCAGCAGAAACTCCCTGGGCACCAGGCGCATCAGCCGTTTTTCCACGTCCAGCACGGTTTTGCCAGGGGCAATGCCGGTCCGGTTCGAGACCCGGAAGATGTGGGTGTCCACGGCCATGGCCATGTGCCCGAAAGCGGTGTTCAGCACCACGTTGGCGGTCTTACGGCCGACTCCGGGCAGCGCTTCCAGAGCCTCCCGCTTGTCCGGCACCTGGCTGCCGTGTTGTTCGATCAGAATGCGGCAGGTCTTGATCACATTTTCGGCCTTGCTGTTGAACAGGCCGATGGTCTTGATGTACTCCTTCAACCCGTCGACGCCCAGGGCCAGGATGGCCTCGGGGGTGTTGGCAACCGGGAACAGCTTGTCGGTGGCCTTGTTCACTCCCACGTCGGTGGCCTGGGCCGACAGGATCACGGCAATCAGCAGCTCGAACGGGGTCGAGTAATTCAGCTCAGTCGTCGGGTTGGGATTGGCATCCCGAAGCCGGGTGAAGATCTCAGTGCGCTTCTGTTTGTTCATAGGGTCGATAACCTGTTCGCTGCCGTCAGGACACGTTGCCGGTAACCCGCACGCGCTTGCTGCCCGACGTGGTGGGCGCCGGCTCGGCGGCCTTGCGGCGTTGTTCCAGATGGTTGTCGATGCCGTTTTTCAGGGCGATGAGCAGGCCGAGGCCGACAAAGGCGCCCGGCGGCAGCACCATGAACAGCACATCCGGGTAGGTGTCGAACGGCCGGATCACCCAGTCGGCGGCGCCCGGGCCCAGCAGCAGGTTCATGTCCACGAACAGGGTACCCTGGCCCAGCAGTTCCCGCAGGCCGCCCAGCACCACCAGGACGGCGAGGAAGCCCAGGCCCATCATTGCGCCATCCAGCAGGGCCGGCATGGGGCCGTTCTTGGAGGCGAAGGCGTCCGCCCGGCCCAGAATGGCGCAGTTGGTCACGATCAGGGGGATAAAGATGCCCAGAATCTGGTACAGCTCGTAGGTGAAGGCCTGCATCAGCAGCTCGGCGCAGGTGACAAAGGATGCGATGATCATCACGAACGCGGGCAGCCGCACCGATTCACCGACGAAGTTGCGGATCAGCGACACCGCCAGGTTGGAACCCATCAGCACCAGCAGGGTGGCCAGGCCAAGACCGATGGCGTTGACCACGGTGCTGGTCACCGCCAGCAGCGGACACAGGCCAAGCACCTGCACCAGGGCCGGGTTGTTGGTCCAGAGACCGTCGCGGATGATTTCCCGAGAGGTTTTGGTGGCCATGATTACGAATGCTCCGGGCTGGATGAGTGGCCGGCAAGGGCGTCCGGGGTGATGGCTTTCTGGCCAGGGACGGGGGGCGCGTTCAGCAGTTCCCGAATGGCCGGGCGGTGTTGCTCAAAATAGACCAGGGCTTTCTCCACCGCGTTGACGACGGCCCGTGGTGTGATGGTGGCACCGGTAAACTGGTCGAACTCGCCGCCGTTTTTCTTCACGTCCCAACCGCTGGCCGAGGGCTGCTCCAGGGAGCGGCCGTCAAAGCTGGTGATCCAGTCCGATTTCCGTCGCTCAATCCGGTCGCCCAGGCCGGGGGTTTCCTTGTGGCTGGTCACCCGAACCCCAATGACCGTGCCTTGCAGATCCACGCCCACCAGCAGGTGGATGTCGCCGGAGTAGCCGTCCGGCGCCGTGATCGGCATGATCAGACCGATCGGCCGGTCATCGCGGCGGGCCACCCAGACCGTCAACGGCCCCTCGGTGCTCAAGCGGTCGCTGGCCGGCAACTGGACCGTGTCGCGCAGCAGGTTGTTGTCGTGGGCCGACTCCGGAATGATCTCGAACAGGGCCTTGGCCTCGGCCCGCGCTGCCTGGGTCTGAATCCGATCCTTGGTAAGCGCCTGGGTCATGGCGATGGTGCCGCCGGTAATGACCGCAAACAGCCCCAAACCAATGGCGCTGCGACGAATGGAGTGTGCAAGTGCCGCCATGACTTACCCCTGGGTCCTGCCGGGCACACCGCGGCGGGCCTTGTGGTGGCCGTAGGTGCGCGGTGGCGTGTAGTGATCGATGAAGGGCACGGCGAAATTCAGCAGCAGGACGCTGAACGCCACCGCATCGGGGTAACCGCCCCAGGTGCGGATGACGTAGATCAGCACGCCGATGCCGGCGCCGTAGATCAGTTTGCCCTGGTGGCTGGTGGCCGCGGATACCGGGTCGGTGGCAATGAAGAAGGCGCCGAGCATGGTGCCGCCGGCGAGCAGGTGCAGGGTCAGGGGCGCGTACAGGTCGGCGTTGCTACCAAACGCCAGGCTCATGATGACGAGTCCACCCAGCACCCCGGCCGGAATGTGCCAGGTGATGATGCGCAGGCCGATCAGCACCAGGCCGCCGGCCAGGAACGCGCCGTTTACCCACTCCCAGCCGCGGGCCACGCCGTCACCGAAGGTCGGGTGCTGAACGACTTCCTCGGCGGTGAGGCTGACAATCTTGTGCTTGTACTCATCCAGGGGGGTGGCCATGGTCCAGCCATCCACCGTGGTCTGCTGCACCGAGGCAATGGCGGCCAAGGTGTCGCCGAAGCCGGGCGCTCCGTCCCAGAGCAAGGCCGGCTCGGCCCAGTTGGTGGTCATGGCCACCGGAAACGAGATCAGCACCAGGGCGTAGCCCACCATGGCGGGATTGAACGGGTTGGAACCCAGGCCGCCATAGAGCTGCTTGGCGACGACGATGGCGGAGACAACGGCAATGGCCGACACCCACCAGGGTGCGAACTGGGGCAGGGACAGGCCCAGCAAAAGGCCGGTCAGGGCCGCAGTGTTGTCCTTGAGGAAGAACGCCACGGGCTTCTGCCGCAGTTTCAGAATCGCCGCTTCACTGGCCAGGGCCACGGTCACACACCAGACCACGTTGATCAAATTGCCCCAGCCAAAGAACAGGGTCTGTGCCAGCAGGCCCGGCAGGGTGGCGACGATCACCCACAGCATCAGCCGCGACGTGGGCCGGGCCCGGCGGGCATGGGGTGAGGACTGTTGAACGAATGCCATGAAATTGAGGCCTGAAGTCGGTTAGTCGGTGGTCGGGGATTCGGCGGCCAGCTGCTGGCGAGCCTCGGTCAGGGCCGTCTCGGCGCGCTGCACCCGATCATGGTTCTTGGCAACCGCGCGCTCGAGCTTGTCCACGTTGTCGGCTTGCTGGGCTTTGGCGTCTTCCAGCATGCCCTGCATGGTTTCGAGTTTGGACTGGGCCTGGGTCAGCTGTTTTTCCAGCGCCTCCAGGTCCGGTTTCTCCGGTGTCGGCGCCGGGACTTCGGCCGAGGCGGCCGGCTTACCGGCGTCGGCCTTGGCCTTTTTCCGGGCCAGGGCCTGCTCAACCAGTGCGGCCTTGGCGGCGCGTTCGTCCACCGCGGATCCTTCGGCGGCGGCTCTCTCCGCTTCCGCCTTCTTCTTGGCCTGGGCTTCGGCGGCGGCCTGAGCCCGCTCCTTGCGGCGCTGTTCCTTTTCCTGCTGCTCCCGTTCCAGGCGCTGCTGGCGGGCCTCAAAGCGCTCTCGGGCACGGTCGGCCTTGAGCTGCTCCGCGCGCTGCACCCGGATTTCGCCCTTGGCGTAGCGGTAGTATTGGACCAGGGGAATGGAGCTCGGGCACACGTAGGAGCAGGCCCCGCATTCAATGCAATCGAACAGGTTCAGGTGCTCGGCTTTCTCGAACTCGGTGGCCTTGGCGTGCCAGAACAGTTGCTGCGGCAACAGCTCCATGGGACAGGCCTCGGCACACTGGCCACAGCGGATGCAGGGCTGCTCCGGTGGCGGTGCCGGCAGTTCGGTGGCGGTGGCGGCAATCACGCAGTTGCTGGTCTTGATCACCGGCACCGCGGTGGTGGTCAGGGTGTAGCCCATCATCGGGCCGCCGAGGACCAGGCGGTTGACCTGCTCCGGCATCAGGCCTGCCTGCGCCAGCAGATGGTCGATGGGGGTGCCGAGCAGGGCGTCGAAGTTGCCGGGCTCACGGACCGCCTCGCCAGTGATGGTGACCACGCGGGAAATCAGGGGCTTGCCTTCAAGGACCGCATGGCCCACGGCGACCGCAGTGCCGACGTTCTGGCACATCACGCCGATATCGGCGGGGATGCCACCGCTGGGCACCTCCATGCCGGTGAGGATCTGGATTAGCTGTTTCTCGCCGCCGGATGGGTACTTGGTAGGAATCACCGCCAGTTCGATCTGGGTGCCCTCGATGGCAGTCCGCAGGGCCTCGACGGCTTCCGGCTTGTTGTCTTCGATGCCGATGATGCAACGGCCCGGGCGCAGGATCCAGGCCATGATCTTGAGCCCGGCGACAATGTCGTCGGCGCGCTCGCGCATGGTCATGTCGTCGGCGGTGATGTAGGGCTCGCATTCCGCGCCGTTGAGAATGAGGGTATCGACCTTGCGCTCTTTCGGCGGCCGCAGCTTGATGTTGCTGGGAAAGCCGGCCCCGCCCATGCCGGAGATGCCGGCGTTGCGGATCAGCTCCAATACCTCGGTGCGCTCGCGTTCGCGGTAGTCGGTGGCCGGGTGTAGCTGGATCCATTCGTCCTCGCCGTCCGGGCGCAGGACAATGCAGCGGTCGGTCATGCCGGAGGGGTGCGGCACCGGCAACTCGCTGATGCTGTCGATCACGCCGGACGTGGGGGCATGTACCGGCACCCCGAGGCCGTCGGCGACATCGGCGATGACCTGACCCTTGAGCACCCGGTCACCAGCCTCGACCACGGCGGCCGCGGGCTCGCCGATGTGCTGTTGCAGTGGCAACACCAGCCGTTCGGGCACCTCGGCGGTACGAATCGGCCGGGCGGTGGACTGATGCTTGTTTTCCGGGGGGTGAATGCCGCCGGCGAAATCCCACAGTTGCGTCATCAGGCGCTGGCTCCCTGTCGGTCGGTGGCGATCAGGCCGGATTTGGGCGGCGTCCAGGTCCAGGTGCGGATGTCCGGCTCGACTGTGACCATGTCGATGCAGTCGACCGGGCAGGGCTCAACGCACAGGTCGCAGCCGGTGCACTCGCTCTCGATGACGGTGTGCATGTGCTTGGCGGCGCCAAGAATCGCGTCCACCGGGCAGGCCTGGATGCACTTGGTGCAGCCGATGCACTCGTCCTCGCGGATCACGGCGACGCGTTTGGCCTGCTCGACCCCGTGCTCGGCATCCAGCGGTTGGGGCTCGACATCCAGCAGGTCGGCCAGGGCCTTGATGGTGGATTCGCCGCCGGGCGGGCACTTGTTGATGGCATCGCCCTCGGCGATGGACTCGGCGTAGGGCCGGCAGCCGGGAAAACCACACTGACCGCACTGGGTCTGGGGCAGCAGGGAATCAATCTGCTCCACGAGGGGGTTGCCCTCAACCCGGAAGCGCTCCGCGGCAAAACCGAGCAGGCCGCCAAAGACCACGGCCAGGGCCAGCAAAACCAGAACAGCGATGACAATGCCTGTCCACATACAGCGAGCCTCCCCTACACACTCACCAGGCCGGTGAAGCCCAGGAACGCCAATGACATCAGACCCGCGGTGACCATGCCAATGGCCGCGCCGCGAAAGGCCACAGGCACGTCCGCCACCGCGATGCGCTCTCGCATGGCGGCGAACAGCACCAGCACCAGGGAGAACCCGGCCGCCGCACCAAAGCCGTAGAGCACCGACTCCACGAAATTGTTGTTGCGGTTGAGGTTCAGCAGGGCCACGCCGAGCACGGCGCAGTTGGTGGTGATCAGCGGCAGGAAAATGCCGAGCACCCGGTACAGCAGGGGGCTGGTCTTGCGCACCACCATCTCGGTGAACTGGACCACCACCGCGATCACCAGGATGAAGGTGATGGTCTTCAGGAACGCCAGGTCCAGTGGCGCCAGCAGGTAGGTGTAGGCCAGGTAACTGCACACCGACGACAGGGTCAGTACAAACGTGGTGGCCAGGGACATGCCCATGGCCGTTTCCAGCTTGCCGGACACACCCATGAACGGGCACAGCCCGAGGAACTGCACCAGCACGAAGTTGTTCACCAGAATGGTGCTGACCAGGATCAGCAAATACTCGGTCATCGGAGCTCTACCGCCTTGCTCGTCGCTTACATGATCCGCATGCCCGGTGTGGCACCGGAATCGGGGGACAGAATGAAGATGTCCTTACCACCGGGGCCGGCGGCCAGCACCATGCCCTCAGACAGGCCGAACTTCATCTTCCGTGGCTTCAGGTTGGCGACCATGGCCGTCAGCCGGCCTTCCAGCTCTTCCGGCTTGTAGGCGGACTTGATGCCGGCAAAGACATTGCGCTCGCCGTGGCCGATGTCCAGGGTCAGGCGCAGCAGCTTGTCGGCACCTTCAACGTGTTCTGCTTTGACAATCTTGGCGACCCGAAGATCCACCTTGGCGAAATCGCCAAACTCGATTTCGTCAGCCACCGGCTCCAGGTCCTGGGCTGGCTTGGCCTCTTGCTGCTGGGCCGCGGGCTGGCCGGTGGCCGCCGGCAGCTCTTCCTTGGAGGCGTCCAGCATCTTTTCGATTTGCGCCATGTCGACCCGGCTCATCAGCGGTTTGAACTTGTTGATGCCGTGGTTCTCCAGGCGCTGCTCGCGGTCATTCCAGTCCAGAGTGGCGTTCAGGAAGGCTTCGGAGGCCTTGGCGGTTTCCGGCAGCACCGGTGCCAGGTAGGTCATCAGCAGGTGGAACATGTTGATGGCGTTGGTGCAGATGGCCTGCAGGTTCTCCTCCTGGCCCTCCTGCTTGGCGATCACCCAGGGCTGCTCGTCGTTCACGTACTGGTTGGCGATGTCCGCCAGTTCCATGATCCGGCGCATGGCCCGGCCGAATTCCCGGGCCTCGTAGAACTCTTCGATTTCCTGGCCGGCCTCGATGAATTCGCGGATCTTGCCGTGCTCGGTCACCTGACCCAGCTGGCCGTCGAAGCGCTTGGTGATGAAGCCGGCGCTGCGGCTGGCGATGTTCACCACCTTGCCCACCAGGTCCGAGTTCACCCGGGCCGCGAAGTCCTCAAGGTTCAGGTCCATGTCGTCGACACCGCCGGTCAGCTTGGCGGCGAAGTAGTAGCGCAGGTACTCCGGATTCAGGTGATCCAGGTAAGTGCGGGCCATGATGAAGGTACCGCGGGACTTCGACATCTTCTTGCCGTTGACGGTCACAAAACCGTGGGCCCAGACCGCGCTCGGTGTCCGGAAGCCGGCGTCGTGCAGCATGGACGGCCAGAACAGGGCGTGGAAGTTGATGATGTCCTTGCCGATGAAGTGATAGACCTCAGCGGTGGAATCGGCCTTCCAGAAGTGCTCGAAGTCGATGCCTTCGCGGTTGCACAGGTTCTTGAAGCTGGCCAGGTAGCCGATGGGGGCGTCCAGCCAGACGTAGAAGTACTTGCCCGGCGCGTCCGGAATCTCAAACCCGAAGTAAGGCGCATCCCGACTGATGTCCCACTCCTGCAGGCCGGCGTCCAGCCACTCGGAGAGCTTGTTGGCGACCTGCGGCTGCAGGGTGCCACTGCGGGTCCAGTTGGCCAGGAAGTCGGCGAAATCCGGCAGCTTGAAGAAATAGTGCTCGGACTCTTTTTCGATCGGCGTGGCGCCGGAGACCGCGGAGCGCGGGTTGATCAGCTCGGCCGGGGTGTAGGTGGCGCCACAGGCTTCACAGTTGTCCCCGTACTGGTCCTCGGTCTTGCACTTGGGGCAGGTGCCCTTGATGAACCGGTCCGCCAGGAACATGTTCTTTTCCGGGTCGTAGGACTGGGTGATCTTGCGGGTGGCAATGTGCCCGTTTTCCTGCAACTGACGGTAGATGTACTCGGAGAACTGGCGGTTCTCCTCCGAGTGGGTGGTGTAGTAGTTGTCGAAACGGATGTGGAAACCGGCAAAGTCCTGCTGATGCTCGTCGCGGATCCGGTCAATCAGCTGCTCGGAAGAGATGCCTTCGCGCTCGGCACGCAGCATAATGGCGGTACCGTGGGCATCGTCGGCGCAAACGTAATAGCAGTTCTGGCCCCGCATGTTCTGGTAGCGCACCCAGATGTCGGTCTGAATGTATTCCAGCAGATGGCCCAGGTGAATGGGGCCATTGGCATAGGGCAGGGCGCTGGTGACCAGAATGTCGCGCTGTTGCTTGGGACTCGCTTGCGTCATGGTGTGTCCGAACCTTTCTTCAAAGTAGGGGTTGTGTGGTCAGAAACGGGCACAGATGATACCTTCCGGGCAGAAATTTTTCACCCGAATCCCCTGTTTCCGTGCTTAAAATCAAGCATGAGCTTATTCCGGAGAACCCGATGACACAGATTTCTGAGCAGGCCCTGCAAACGGCGATTCGCGAGTACCGCGATCCGTACCTCCAGAAAGACCTTTACGAACTGGACGCCGTGAAGGCCCTCAACACCGACGATGACGGCAAAGTGACCCTGATGGTCGAGCTGCCGTACCCGTCCAAGGGCATTGCCGGAGCCCTGAAACAGCTGGTGACCGTGGCCCTGGAGAACGTCGATGGCGTCGAGAGCGCCGAGGTCCACGTTGGTCAGAAGATCCACTCCTACAAGGTCCAGAAAGACCTGCCATCGGTAGCGGGCGTGAAAAACATCATCGCTGTGGCTTCCGGCAAGGGCGGCGTCGGCAAATCCACCACCGCCGTCAACCTGGCTCTGGCCCTGCACGCCGAAGGCGCCCGGGTCGGCATCCTCGACGCCGACATCTACGGCCCGAGCATTGGCATGATGCTGGGCGTGCCCGAAGGCAAGCGCCCGGACACCCGCGAAAACAAATACTTCGTACCCATGGAAGCCCACGGCCTGCAGGCCAACTCCATGGCCTTCGTGGTCACCGACAAAACCCCCATGGTCTGGCGCGGCCCGATGGTCAGCGGCGCCGTCATGCAGTTGCTGCAGCAGACCCTGTGGAACGAACTCGACTACTTGGTGGTCGACATGCCCCCGGGCACCGGCGACATCCAGCTCACCCTGGCCCAGAAAGTCCCGGTGACCGGCGCCGTCATCGTCACCACGCCCCAGGACATCGCGTTGCTGGACGGCAAGAAAGGCATCGAAATGTTCCGTAAAGTCGACATCCCGGTGCTGGGCGTGGTCGAGAACATGAGCGTGCACATCTGCAGCAACTGCGGCCATGAAGAACCGCTGTTCGGCCAGGGCGGCGGCGAACGCATCGCCGACGAATACGACACCACCCTGCTGGGCCAGCTGCCGCTGCACATGACCATCCGCGAGCAAACCGACGGCGGCCAGCCTTCGGTGGTGGCCGAGCCAGACTCCGAAGTGGCCCGCCGATACCGGGATATCGCCCGTCGGGTTGGGGCCGAGCTGTCCACCCGGGAGCGCAACCTGACTGGTTCCATCTCCAGCGTCTCGGTGACAGAGCACTGATCGAAGGGGGCAGGCTGCCGAAGGCTTGATCGCGGTTGCAGGCACCACCGGCCAAAAATTTTGGAGGCCAGGGATGGCCGGAGACAAGCGCACATGGATGTGCTTGTAGCGGTTTTTGGCCGGTGGTGCCTGCAACCGCAGCCCCCACTGACTGCCACTTGCCGGGCTTCGACACAACCCAAGCGACAGGGTAAACTACGCCCCAATTTTTCCCAGTGGATACGAGACTTCACCCATGAGCATCAAATCCGACAAGTGGATTCGCCGGATGTCCGAAGAACAGGGCATGATCGAACCGTTCGAAAGCGGTCAGGTCCGTGAATCCGAAAAGGGCCGTGTGATCTCCTACGGCACCTCCAGCTACGGCTACGACGTACGCTGCAGCAACGAGTTCAAAATCTTCACCAACGTCCACTCCGCCACCGTGGATCCGAAGAACTTCGATGAGAACAGCTTCGTCAACTACACCGGTGACGTCTGCATCATCCCGCCGAACAGCTTTGCCCTGGCGCGCACCGTCGAGTACTTCCGCATTCCGCGCAGCGTGCTGACCATCTGCCTCGGCAAGTCCACCTACGCCCGGTGCGGCATCATCGTCAACGTCACCCCGCTCGAGCCGGAGTGGGAAGGCCAGGTGACCCTGGAGTTCTCCAACACCACCAACCTGCCGGCGAAAATCTACGCCAACGAAGGCGTGGCGCAGATGCTGTTCTTCGAATCGGACGAAGTCTGCGAGACCAGCTACAAGGACCGCGGCGGCAAGTACCTGGGCCAGACCGGCGTGACCCTGCCCCGGACATGAACGCCAACCAGTTCCTGAAAGCCATTGCCCAACTCCAGGGGTGGCGCGAATGCGCCTTCCTGCTGGCGCTGGCCGAGCGTTCCTTCCCGAACTACGCGCTGTTTGCCGACGCCGTGGGCCTGAAAACCGGCGGCAAGATGCGGCAGATGCTGGATCTGGGCTGGGACATGCTGCAGAAGGATGTGGCCGAATCGGCCATCCCGCAACTGCTGGCCAAGCTGGAAACCCTGTCACCGGATGTCGAGGCCTACGACGCCTACGGCGTGTACCCGGCCTTTGATTTCTGTCAGCTGCTGGAGCAGGCGCTGCTGAACCGGCTGAATCCGGCCAAGCACCGGGCCACCGAGGCCTCGCAGATGGCCACCGGCACCGTCATGAGCTTCGTCGAAGTGTCCGAGGGTGAGGGACTGGACGAAGACGAACTGGTGCGGCTGCTTGACCAGCATCCGCTGATGAAGGAAGACAAGGCCTTTCAGCGCGACCTGGTGCTGGCGCTCAAACGCCAGCGCACTCCAACCGAGCAGTTTGTCGAGCGGCTCCAGGCCGACGCCGCCAACGAGGGCGTCAGCAACCTGGGCATCTCCCTGTCCGAATAAACCGCTCGGCCCGGGCAGGCTAAACTGTCCCCAGTGCTGACGGTTCAACCCACTTGGTGCAAAGACGGATTTATCGCCATGAAACTCTCCGCATTTGGTCGCAAGTTCACCGCCGACGCCGGCATCACCTCATTGATGGACGACCTGGGTAACGCCATGGCGTCCGGCGACGACATGATCATGATGGGCGGGGGCAACCCCGGCCATGTGCCCGAGGTCCAGGCCCGGGTGCAGGAGATTCTGGCGGACATGAGTCGCAGCGAAGGCGACGTGCGGCGGTTGGTGGGTATCTACGATCCGCCCCAGGGCGAGAAACAGTTCATCGCGGCGCTCGCGGAATTGCTGAACCGGGAGTACGGCTGGGGCCTGGAGCCGGAAAACATCGCGCTGACCAACGGCAGCCAGGCGGCGTTTTTCATGCTCTTCAACATGTTCGGCGGCGATTTCGGCAACGGCCAGCGCAAGCACATCCTGCTGCCCCTGGCGCCCGAGTACATCGGCTACGCCGACGCCGGCATCGAGCCGGATCTGTTCCACGCGGTGCAGCCGGACATCTCCTTCACCGACGCCCACGAGTTCAAGTACCGGGTCGATTTCGACGCCGTCGAGGTCACCGGCGAAACCGGCGCCATCTGCGTGTCCCGCCCGACCAATCCCACCGGTAACGTGATCACCGACGAGGAACTGGCACGCCTGGAGGGGCTGGCGCGGGAGCACGATGTGCCCCTGATCGTCGATGGCGCCTACGGAACTCCGTTCCCGAGCCTGCTGTTCGTGGACGCCGAGCCGACCTGGAACGAGCAGGTCATCCTGTGCCTGAGCCTGTCCAAACTGGGTCTGCCGGCGGCCCGAACCGGTATCGTGATTGCGGCCAAGCCGGTGATCAAGGCCTTGTCGGGCATCAATGCCATCATGAACCTGGCCACCGGCAGCTTCGGTGCCATGGTGGCCGACCCGCTGGTGCGCTCCGGCGAAATCCTGTCCCTGAGCCGGGAGGTGGTGTGCCCGTTCTACAAGGCCAAGATGGAAAAAGCGGTGGCGGCCTTCCGGGCGGCCATGGGCGAGGACAGCTGTCGCTGGTACATCCACAAGCCCGAGGGCGCCATGTTCCTGTGGCTGTGGTTCCCAGACCTGCCCATCACCAGCCTGGAGCTGTACCAGCGTCTGAAAGCCCGGGGCGTGCTGGTGGTGTCCGGTCACTATTTCTTCCCGGGACTGCCGGACGACGACTGGCGTCATCGCCACGAGTGCCTCCGGGTGACCTATTCCCAGGACGACGACCGGGTGGCTGAAGGGTTGCGCATCATCGCGGACGAAGTGAAGGGGGTCTGGGCCGAGGCCGGCCTCGACCGCTAGCGGCTGCTGACCTTGGCCCGGTTCAGCCGCAGCTCGTAGCTGCTGCCATCGGGCTCCACCTGGCGCAGGCGAACCAGCAGGTAGTCCTGGCCGGGAGCAAACCACATTAGAGTTTCGCGCTTGGAGGATTGGTCCCGCACTTTCTCCGCCTTCAGGGTGTCCACGTCGCCCCGGTCCGTGGTCAAGGCCTCCTCGGCGATCACGGCGAAGCGGTCGTTGTCGTAGTCGCCG
This sequence comes from Marinobacter qingdaonensis, assembly GCF_034555935.1. Classification (NCBI taxonomy): domain Bacteria; kingdom Pseudomonadati; phylum Pseudomonadota; class Gammaproteobacteria; order Pseudomonadales; family Marinobacteraceae; genus Marinobacter; species Marinobacter qingdaonensis. Next base: position 3,044,526 of record NZ_JAYDCJ010000003.1, on the reverse strand, counting down.
CCGTCGATGACCTGGTACGCCATCTCCCGTTTGCCGGCTTTGATGTCCTGGCTTAATTGCAGCTGGAAGCCCAGCGGATCCAGTGCCCCTTCCTCCAGGTCCAGCTTGAACGACTTGCCCCGGTATTTGCCGGTCGCCACCCCGGCGTCCCAGTCAAAATCGATACTCTGTTCCCGGTCCTTGATCAGGAAGCCGGACAAGCGGTATCGGTAGCGGAGCGGAACCACTCGGTTGTTCTCCCATTTCAGGATCAGGGATTCGTCGATGTCGGCGATGAACGAATCCACATCGGTGCGGTACAGCCAGACGCCTCCGCTTTTTTCGCTGAGGGTGCGGGTGGCGGTGCCATTCAGGGAGATGCCCTTGTCCATTGAGGCCGTGTAGGTGACTTCGTAGGGAGTCAGCTCGGAGATGGGCGCCGGCACCGGCTCCTGGGCCAGCACCGGGTGGGCGAGGGCGCCCAGCAGCAGCCCGGCAAGCGCTGGCCGGACAAGTTCCTTGGTGGTCGTTCGATTGAAATGCATATCGGGTAACCTAAAAAGCCGTCCTGTATGGCGACAGTCTAGCGGGTTACCCGGGAAGGGGAGATGACAATCCGTTCAGGGTGCGACTCAGTTATCGGGCAGGCGCATGGGTTGCTTGAGCAGCTCGCCGTCAAACAGCACATAGTCGCTGCCCAGCTTGATGCGGCCTTCGCAGAACCAGCGCACGACGATGGGATACAGGATGTGCTCCTTTTCCTGGACCTTTTCCGCCAGCGACTCGGCGGTATCGTCCGGAGCCACTGCCACTTCGGCCTGGGCGATGACCGGGCCGCCGTCCAGCTCCTCGGTGACAAAGTGCACCGACACCCCGTGCAGATGGTCGCCAGCGTCCAGGGCGCGCTGATGGGTGTTCAGCCCGGTGTACTTGGGCAGCAGCGACGGATGGATATTGAGCAGCTGGCCGCGCAGGGCCCGGACAAAGTCCGTGGTCAGGATGCGCATAAAGCCGGCCAGCACCACCAGGTCCGGGTTGTGCCGGCGGATCTCGGCCATCAACGCGCCGTCGAATTCCTCGCGGGACTCGTATTTGGTGTGGTCCACCACGAAGGTCTCGAGGTGCGCCTGGGCGGCCCGCTCCAGGGCAAAGGCATTGGGGCGATTGCAGCCAACGGCGCAGATCTGGCCCGGGAAATCCCGATCCCGGCTGGCTTCGATCAGCGCTTGCAGATTGGTGCCGCTGCCGGAGGCCAGGACCAGGATGCGGGGCAGGGGAGCTTGATCTGCCTTCATGCCGACAGCAGCCCCGGGGCGTAACGCACAGACGGCTCAGCGTCTGCGTCGTCGTCGCTTTCAATCACACCCACCTGCCAGGCGGTTTCGCCCAGCGCGTTCAGGGTGTCCATGGCGAGCGCCTTCTGCTCGGCCGGAATGCAGACAATCATGCCGATGCCGCAGTTGAAGGTGCGGTACATCTCTTCGCTGGCGACGCCGCCGGCCTCCTGCAGCCACTGGAACACCGGCGGCAGGGTCCAGCTGGTGGTGTCGATGGCGGCCACGGTGCCGTTCGGCAGGACCCGGGGAATGTTTTCGGGCAGGCCGCCACCGGTAATGTGGGACAGGGCGCGGACATCCACTTCGCGGATCAGCTTGAGCAGGTTCTTGACGTAGATGCGGGTCGGGGCCATCAGGGCGTTGGCCAGGGTGGTGTCACCCAGCGGCTGGTCCAGGTCGGCGTTGCTGACGTCGAGGATCTTGCGGATCAGCGAGTAGCCGTTGGAGTGCGGGCCCGAGGAGCCCAGTGCCAGCAGGATGTCACCGCTCTGGACCCGGCTGCCGTCGATGATTTCGCTGCGTTCGGCCACACCCACGCAGAAGCCCGCCAGGTCGTAGTCTTCACCTTCGTACATGCCGGGCATCTCGGCGGTCTCGCCGCCGACCAGGGCGCAACCGGCCTGCTCGCAGCCCTCGCCAATGCCGGACACCACCTGGGCGGCCACGTCCACGTTGAGCTTGCCGGTGGCGTAGTAGTCCAGGAAGAACAGGGGCTCGGCACCGCCGACCACCAGATCGTTCACGCACATGGCGACCAGATCGATGCCGATGCTGTCGTGTTTCTGCAGCTGCATGGCCAGTCTGAGCTTGGTACCTACGCCGTCAGTACCGGACACCAGCACCGGCTCTTTGTAGCCGGCCGGAATCGACACCATGGCGCCGAAGCCGCCGAGGCCGCCCAGAACCTCCGGACGCTTGGTGCGTGCCGCCGTCTGCTTGATGCGGCTTACGAGTTCGTTGCCTGCGTCAATATCAACGCCGGCGTCGCGGTAGGTCAGGGAAGGCTTCTGTTCGCTCATGGGGTAGTTTAAACCGTTGGCCAGTGGGTCAGGCGGCGGATTTTAACAGGTGCGCTGTGGTGCTCCAAATGTAATTCCCCCTACGCCAGCGGGTGTCAGGCGAAGCCCGGCAAGCGCTTGGCAAGATTGCGTTTCTGAAACCTGGCGCTGCTACTCACACTCTGGGCCATGGTGTATCCTATGCGCCATTCATGCGAACTGCAGGGTGTTTCATGTCAGTAACAGGAGCAAAGTCGGCGTTCCGGTCCGGACCGGTGAAATGGATGGCCTTGTTGGGGCTGTTGATCGCGTCCCTCTGGATGCCCGCTTCGGCCGTGACCGTTTCCGGCCTCTATTCGGTGGAAGTGCCCGTCGCCGGGTCGTCGCCCAATGAATTGGCGGTTGGCTACGCCGATGGCCTGGCGCGGGTCTTCGTGCGTGTGTCCGGTTCCCGGGATGTGCTGGAGCGGGAGGGCGTTGAGCCTCTGCTGGCGGACGCGGAATCCCTGCTGCTGTCCTACCAGTACCTGCGGGGCGAATCCGGTGATAACCGCTTGCGCATGGCGTTCGGCGCGGTCGGCGTCAACCGCGCCCTGGCCTCCATCAACGCGCCGGTGTGGGGCGCCAACCGGCCGCTGACCCTGGCCTGGGTGGCCGTGGAGGATCGCGGCACCCGCACCCTGATCACGGAGCGCTCCGATGACGCCGGTGGTGTTGGCCAGCAGGTCAGCGCAGTCTGGCAGCGGGCGTTCGACCAGGCGGCCCGGGATCGTGGCCTGCCGATGGCGTTGCCGCCGGCTCGATATGCCGGAGACCGGGAGCTGTTGTCGGACCTCTGGGGGCAGTTTGTGAACCGTCTTCGAGGTGCCTCGGATCGTATCGAGCACGATGTCATGGCGCTGGTGCGCGTCAATCGCAGCGGCGGTCAGTGGCGCGCCGGCTGGGTCTTCGAGGGGATGGCGATGGATGGCGGCGAAGAGTCGGTGACCGCACAAACGCCCGAGGCCCTGGCCCAGATGGTGGTCAACCGATGGGCGGAGCGCTACGCCAATCGGTACGCCGTGGCCGCGGGCGAGGTCGGTGAATCGCCTCAGGTGGACATCGTCCTGCGCGGCGTGTCCTCGCTGGAGGACTATGGCACCATCAGCCGGGTGCTGGAAGGCCTGACCCCGGTGGTCAGTGTTGGCGCCTCCCGGGTCAAGGGTGAACAGCTCACCATGCGCGTGGCGTTTTCCGGGGAACTGGACCAGCTCAAGGAATACATCGCACTGGATCCGCGGTTTGTGGAGCTGGAGTCCAAGCCGGTGGAACAGGCACGGACCCGCCCGGAGTCGGGCAGCTCGCTCGAGTCCGCTTCCGAGCCGGCGCCGGAGGCCGGTACCGACGGGGCCGTAGCTACAGCCGCCGCAACACCAGTCGAAAATGCGCCTGAAAGCGCGGCTGAAAGCGCAGCCGATGCCGGTGAGTCAGCGCCGGCGGACGAGGAATCGTCCATGTTCAGCTACCAGCCGGTCCAGGTGGACGAGCAGGAGGCCGAACAGGCGTTCGAATCCCTCTATCAGGTCCTGTATTATCGTTGGCAAACGGCGCCCGCCATTGGAGACGATGAGGGCGCGTGACCGCGAAATCAGCCGAACAGGTCGCGGAGCGAGAGACGGTGATTAGGGCGCTATCGGAGGGAGCCTTGTGAGTTTGGAACGCTGGCGTTGGATTCCCAATGCCCTGACGTTTTTGCGCATTCTGCTGATCGCTCCCTTCGCCGGCGGCCTGCTCACCGAGAACTATCGCCTGGCGCTGCTCATTTTCGTGGTGGCGGCGGCCACCGATGCCTTTGACGGCTACCTGGCGCGGCACTTCAACTGGCGTTCCCGGTTTGGTGCGGTCGCCGATCCCCTGGCCGACAAGGCGTTGTTGCTGACCGCCTACCTGGTGCTCACGGTCACCAGCGTGTTTCCGGTCTGGCTGTTTGCGGTGGTTCTCGGCCGGGATCTGCTGATCGTCGGCGGCGCACTGGCTTATCATTACGGGATCGGACGTTTCGACATGCAGCCCAGTCTTCCGGGCAAACTCAACACCTTCATCCAGATTCTGGTGGTCTTGGCGACCATCGTCCTGCTGGCGGGTCTGCCGATGCAGCCGTGGGTCCGGGACGTGGGGATCTGGCTGGTCACCGTGTCCGCCGTGGTCAGCGGTGGTCATTACCTGCTGATCTGGGGGCTTCGGGCCTGGAGGGCAGGCCGGCCATGAGCACCCCGCAGCTGTCTCTGGGTATCAAGCTCCGGGACGATGCCCGTTTCGATAACTTCCACGGCGACCGCAACGCCGGGGCCGCATCCCGGCTCAAGGTCATCTGTGACCGTCCGGAGACGGTGCCGGTGGTGGTGATTTGCGGCGACTCGGACACCGGCAAGAGCCATCTGCTTCAGGCCGTCTGTCACGACGCCGAGAACCGGGGGCGGATTTCGGTCTGCATCAGCATCGCCGAGCTCGAGCGATTCGGTCCGGATACCCTGTCCGGCCTGGAAGATGCCGATGTGATCTGCCTCGACGATCTGGATCGGATCAGCGGCCAGCCGGCCTGGGAAGAGGCGGTGTTCCACCTCTACAACCGGGTTCAGGACCGGGGCGGCCTGCTCATGGTCAGCCTGAGCGACGTGCCGTCGGCGGCGGCCTTCCAGCTGCCGGACCTGGTGTCCCGGCTGTCCCACGGCCTGCTGCTGCAGCTGGGCATCTATCGTGACGACGACCGCCTGCACATCCTGATGGCCCGGGCCGAGCAGCGTGGGCTGGTGATCGCTGACGATGTGGCCAGCTTCATCATGCGCCGGGCGCCTCGTCGACTGGGCGATCTGTTGGCAATTCTGAACACGCTGGACGAAAATTCGCTTCAGGCCCAGCGTCGGTTAACCATTCCGTTTGTAAAAACCGTGATGGGTTGGTAAACGGAGCATCAACCCCACAATGATAAAATCCGCAAGGGAGAGACGACATGAGACGGGTTGTATTCAATCAGAAAGGCGGCGTTGGTAAGTCCAGTATCACCTGTAACCTGGCGGCCATCAGTGCCGCGCGTGGCAAGCGCACCCTGGTGGTGGACCTGGATCCCCAGGGCAATTCCACCCACTACCTGCTGGGCAAGCCCGCTGCCGAACTGCGCGACACGGTGGCCGACATGCTGGAGCAGACGGTTGCCTTCACCGTGTTCAACCGGCGCCCGGACGAATTTGTCCATGCCACGCCTTTTGACAACCTGTTCGTCATGCCGTCCAGCCCGGAGCTGGATTTCCTCGAGCGCAAGCTCGAAGCCAAGCACAAGATCTACAAGTTGCGCGAAGCGCTCAAGAAGCTTGGCGAAACCTTCGACGCGATTTACATCGACACCGCGCCGGCCCTGAACTTCTACACCCGTTCTGCCCTGATTGCCGCCCAGCGTTGCCTGATTCCCTTCGATTGCGACGACTTCTCCCGTCAGGCCCTGTACAACATCCTGAATGAGATCCGCGACCTTCAGGAAGACCACAACGAGGACCTGGTGGTCGAGGGCATCGTCGCCAATCAGTTCCAGCCGCGTGCCAGCCTGCCCAAGCAGTTGGTTCGGGAGCTGACCGAGGAAGGCCTGCCGGTGCTGCCGGTCCGGTTGTCCAGTTCGGTGAAGATGAAGGAGTCGCACCAGGCCCGGCAGCCACTCATCCACATGGCGCCCAAGCACGCGCTGACTCGCCAGTACGAGGACCTGTTTGGTGTCCTGCACGGGGAAGCCGTCGAGCTGGAGCCATTGGCCGACTAGAGACGCACAGTTATGAGCAAATCCGAGACCGATCTGGGGCAGGTGGCCGACAGCCTGCTTCAGATCGAGATTGAACTTCGTCAACTGGGACTGTGGGAGGCCGAGCCGCCTTCACCCGAGGCCCTGAAAAGCACCCAGCCGTTCTGCATCGATACCCTGGAGTTCACCCAGTGGCTGCAGTTCGTGTTTGTGGCGCGGATGAAGGTGATCATCGAAAACGATCGCCCCTTGCCCGCGGTGTCGGGCATCGCGCCCATGGCGGAGGAACATTTCCGCACCCGCCCGGAATCGGGCTCTGGCCTGATCCGGGCGCTGGAAGAGGTCGACCGGCTACTGTCCGGTCAGTGAGTCAGTCCAGGCGCATGGACAGGTCAATCGCCTTGATGTCCTTGGTCAACGCCCCGATCGAAATGTAGTCGACGCCGGTTTCCGCAACCGGCGCCAGGGTCTGGTCGGTGATGCCGCCAGACGCCTCCAGGCGCGCCCGGCCCTGGGTCAGGGCTACCGCCTTGCGCATATCCTCCAGCGAAAACTCATCGAGCATGATGATGTCGGCCCCGGCGCTGAGCGCCTGTTCCAGCTCGTCCAGGGATTCGGTCTCCACTTCCACCGGCCGGCCCGGTGCAATGCGGTGGGCTTCGCTCACCGCCTTGGCGATAGAGCCGCAGGCGGCAATGTGATTTTCCTTGATCAGGAACGCGTCCCAGAGTCCGATGCGGTGGTTGAAACAGCCGCCGCACGTGACCGCGTACTTCAGGGCCAGCCGCAGTCCCGGTAAGGTCTTGCGAGTGTCCAGCAGTCGCACCCCGGTGTGGGCGACCTTGTCGGCGTAGCCGGCGCACACGGTGGCAACACCGGACAGGGTCTGCAGCCAGTTCAGTGCCGCCCGTTCCGCCGTGAGCAGACTGCGGGCCGGACCACGCATCTCGAACAGCACCTGATCGGGGCCGACCCGGTCGCCGTCCTTGACCCGCCACTCCAGCACGACCTCTGGGTCGACCTGGCGGAACACCTCGTTCACCCAGTCACAGCCGGCAATGGTGGCCCGCTCGCGGGTGATGACCCGGCCGGTTGCCTGTTTGTCCGCCGGAATCAGTTGCGCGGTGATGTCGCCGTCGCCAATGTCCTCACGCAGGCTGTGCGCAACGGTTTCAACTCGGGATTGGCGAAGTAGTTCTGCAGGAATCATGGCATCGGGTCCGGTTGGGTCAGGGTAAGTCTCAGTGAGGGGAGGATTCTAATGGCCCCGCCCGGATTCAACAAACCGTCGCGTCCGGACTGCTAAACTGTGAACAGGGTCTGATCTACACAAAAGGTGACAAATTCTGACACAAGCTGACGTTGGCAGCTCGTATCATGCTAATAACGAAAGGTTTCCTGTCCTCGCGTGATCAGACCCGGAGCAGCTCCATGGCGCACGATACCAAGATTGTCAGTCTCGCAGGCCAGCGGCCCATGCAGCGGTTTTCCCTGCCTCAGGCTCTGGTCCGCCTGCGTGACGCGTCGGGTCAGTCGCTGCAGAGAGTGCTGGCGACTTTCTTTGACCGCGCCGACGACGCCCTGTTCGAGCTGGCCGACCGCGCCAGCACCAACCTGGACCAGACCGCCTACTTTGATGCCATGCGTGAGCTCCGGCTCCGGCGCAAGGCCATGAGCCTGTCGGTGTTGCAGTACGTCAGTCAGGCGTTCAACGACATTGGCAAGTTCAAGCCGCGCCAGACCGAGGGCGCCCTGGGTGACGTGGATCAGGATTCCCTGTCCCTGCTCGATCACGCCCAGCTTGAACAGCAGGTGGCCGTCGACAACCTGATCAACAAACTGCGCAACCGCTACATCGAGCAGATCCGCCTGCTGGCGGTGCGGGTCAATCACGTGGTGCCGTCGATCACCCTGGCGGACAGCCAGATGCCTCTGAGCCCCGAGGTAATCTGTGGCGGCGTGGCCGAGGCCTGCGGCGATCTGGACATCGATATCCGCGCCAAGCTGGTGGTGCTCAAACTGTTCGATCGCCTGCTGGCGGACAGCCTGGGGGACTTCTACCAGGAGGCCAACCGGACCCTGGTGGCCGAGGGTGTGCTGCCGGACATGAAGCGGCCACCGGTGGGGCCGACCAGGGCCGGGCGGGGTTCCCCGACGCCGGGCCCGGCGCCCAACGCCGGCCGGGCAGACTCATCGCCGGCTGGGCCGGAAGGTGACGTACTCCCGGGTGACCATGGCGGGCTCCAGCCGACGTTTTCCGAACTCAGCGCCTTGCTGCATCCGCCCGGTCAGCCGGCCAGTGCGCCGGCGGCCAGCGGCGCGGGCTATCTGGATACGGTAACGCTGATGGCCCGGTTGCACGGCTTGCAGGCGGCCAGCGGCCACTGGCAACCGGATCAGGTGGTGACTCTCAACGAACAATTGGGTCCGGTGCTCACCGCCGAGAACGGCGCTTCCTACAACCTGGGGCAGGTCGACAACGACGTCATCAACCTGGTGGCGATGCTGTTTGATTTCATCCTCGAGGACCGACAGCTGCACCCGATAATGAAGTCTCTGATCGGGCGCCTGCAGATTCCCGTGCTCAAGGTCGCCCTCAGCGACAAGAACTTTTTCAACCGGGGCGGGCACCCGGTTCGCAAGCTGCTGAATGAGCTGGCCCTGTCCGCCATGGGCTGGAGCGAAAAGCGGGCCGGTCAGCGTGATCCGCTGCGCGACAAGATCGAGTCGGTGGTCGAACGGGTCCTGACGGACTTCACCGACAACCTGGAGTTGTTTGAGGACTTGCTGGCGGAATTCCGTCACTTCATGGATCTGGATCGGCGGCGCCGTGAGCTGGTGGAGCAACGCCTGCGCGATGCCGAGGAAGGTCGGGCGCGGCAGGAAACCGCCGCCCAGGCGGCAGAAGGGCTGGTGCAGGACCTGTTGCGTAACCGGGACGTGCCGGCGCCGGTGGGCGAACTGCTGCGGGACGCCTGGACCCGGTACCTGCAGTGGATCGTACTGCGGGAAGGGGAGGCCAGCGAGCGCTGGGCCGAGGCCTGCGAGCTGACCCGGCGCCTGGTCTGGAGCGTGGATCCGCGGCCGGTCTCTGATACCACCCGCAGCGAACTGTTGCGCGCCATTCCCTCGGTGGTCGACGGGGTGCGCCGGGCCATGCAGGAAATTTCCTGGGACCCATTCGCCACCGACGCCGCGATCCGGGATTTGGAGCTGGCCCACGTGGACGTGTTCCAGCGTCTGGTGACCCAACCCCAGCGGGCGGAACCGGCCATGGATGAGCCCAAAGCCGTGCCGGTCGAGTCGGAAGCAGCGGCCCCTAACCTGGCTCCGGAGCCTGTCAGTGCGCCGTCCGAGCAGGGTGTCGAGGCCAACGCGGAGGCCGAGGCCCCGGACCGGCTCGAGTCGACCGCGGCCGGGCAAGCCCCAGCCGTCGGGCCCGAGTGGCTGGCGCAGGCCGACGGGCTGCGCGTGGGCTCCTGGATTGAAATGACCCGTGAGGACACCAAAGTCCGGTGCAAGCTGGCCGCCTTCATCAAGGCCACGGGCAAGTACATTTTCGTCAATCGCAGCGGCGCCAAGGTCGCTGAGTACCTCCGTGAGGAGCTGGCAGGGGCCATGGCCGCCGGCGAAATCGGCATGCTTGATGACGGACTGATCTTCGATCGGGCGCTGGAGTCGATCATCGACAACCTGCGCAGCAGTCGCAAGGATTGAAGGCGTAGCAACGCCGCGCACTTTGTGCTTCAATCAGGGCATTCTGTCGTGCCCTGACCCCTTTGGATGTACCTTGTCCCATTCCAATCCCGAACCAATCCGCCACGCCGTCACCGCCGAAGACATCAGCACGCTCCGTGCCACCGGCCGACTGCCGGGCGCCCGCTGGGCGCCATCGCCCAATTTCGGTCCCCGCCCCGAGGGCGCGCCCATCAGCCTGCTGGTGGTGCACAACATCAGCCTGCCTCCGGGGCAGTTCGGCGGTCCCGAGATTGAGGATTTCTTCTGCAACCGACTCGATCACCGGGCGCATCCATACTTTCGGGAGATTGAGGGCATGCAGGTCTCAGCCCACGCGCTGATTCGCCGCGATGGCGAACTGGTGCAGTTTGTCAGCCTGCTGGATCGGGCCTGGCACGCTGGCCGCTCCAGTTTCCGGGGCGAACAGGAGTGCAATGACTTCTCGATCGGTATCGAACTCGAGGGCACCGATGACCTGGCCTACACCGAGGCCCAGTACCGCCGCCTGGCGGACACCGGCGAACTGATCATGACGGCTTGGCCGGCAATTACCCCCGAGCGCATGACCGGGCATTGCGACATCGCCCCGGGCCGCAAGACCGACCCGGGGCCGGCTTTCGACTGGTCGCATTTCCGCGGCTTGCTGGCCGACCGCCGGACCGAGGGGGAGTGTGACTGAATGGTTCTGATCGTCTTTCTGCTGGCCTATATCCTGCGCCGTCAGCTCGATGCCCACAATCGGCTGGTCAGTGATGCCCTGTGGCGCCAGTGGTTCCACAGCGCCAGTAAGGTCGAAGCCGGGCGGGAACCCGGTGTATCCGCCGGTCTCGCCCTGGTGCTGGTGCCCGCGTTGACGCTGGCGCTGGCGATGGTCGGGCTGGACGCCATCGGCTGGCGCTTCGCCGGTTACCCGCTGGAGATCCTGGTGCTGGTGCTGATGATGGGCGCCCCGGGCTGGGGCGCGGTTTTGCGCGCCTACTCTGCGGCCTGGAGTCGTGGGGATATGCAGGGTGCCTGGTGGAGCATCGAGCCCCGGCTGCCCGCGGCCGAACGCGGGGCGGCCATGTCACCGGATTCTATGCACCTGGTGCTGTCCCGAGTGCTGCTGTCGACCGTGTTCCAGCGCTTTTTCCTCATTGGCTTCTGGTACGTGGTCGGCGGTATCGGTCTGGCGGTCCTGGCCCGTGGGCTGGTGGCCCTCGCCGAACAGTGGCCCCAGGCAGCGGCCCGTGCCCGGTTCCAGACCCTGGCCAACCTGGTGGCCTGGCTGCCGGTGCGACTGTTGTCCATGACCTTCGGGATCGCCGGCGATCTGGCCGGCTGGCTCCGGGAATTTCCCGGAAATTTCACCGCCCGCGGAAAAAAACCGGCGGAAATCCTCATGATTTCCGCCAACGGGTCGTTAACCGGGTATGCCCTGGATCCTGCGAGATTCTCGCAGCTGCATCCGGAGGACTGGGCCGAGTTCGGAGGACGTAGCCTGAACGCCGTTCGGGACCTGCTGAACCGGAGCATGCTGGTTTGGATCTGCGCGCTGGCCCTGTTGGTGATTTTCGGCGTGATCTGATCGGCCCCGAGGAGGGCCAGCCAGTAACGAATTTCGGTGTGCGGACGAAACCTTTTAATAAGAAACGACGTTCAGTTGTTCTCCTTGCCAACAAGAAGAGTGGACCATGAAGCAACTCATTTATCCTGCCATAGCTCTGATGAACCGGCTGCCGATGGTGTACAAGTTCAGTCTCATCAGCATCCTGTTCCTGTTGCCCATTGGTGGCCTGTCCTGGCTGGTGATGTCGCAGTTGAACCAGTCGGTGCAAACCATGACCCGGGGTGTGGAAGGGCTGGAACAGCTGCGCAAGGTGGAAGAGTTGCTGGCCGCTTCCATGGCCTACCGGGACTACCGCGCGCCCGGTGTGCTCAAGAACGAAGACGCACTGCTGGCCGCCTCCGATGACCAGGCGGAAACCATCGACGCCACCCTGGAGTCGCTGCTGGCCGAACAGCATTCCTTCGACACGTCCGGCTCCTGGGCCCAGCAGGTGACGGCGATCCAGGAAGACTGGCAGGCGCTGCGCGCCGACGACAACTATCAGGGCAACATCGATCCCCAGTTCAAGTACTACCAGGAGTTTGTCCAGAAGGTGCTGGCGCTGCTGCCGGCGACCATCGAGATTTCCGGTCTGGGCCAGGATGCCTCGCGCCAGAACCAGCTGTTGCTGGGGCTGATACGGGAGGCGCTGCCTGAGGCCCGGAGCGTCATCGGTCAGGCCCGCTCCTACGGCACCTTCGCCCTGGTGGAAGGGCAGGTGGGCTACGCCCTGAGCGAAGTATTGAACGGCATCTACGATCAGCTGACCAACCGGGCCACGCTGCTGGAGCCGGCGCTGTCGGTGGCCAGCGACGCCTCAGACCAGTTCGCCGGCGAAGCGGGTAACACCCTCGACCGGGTCAACGAGAGCCTGATCGTGGTGCGCGACCTGCTCGAGCTGAAGGTCATTTCACCCATGCGTCTGGAGATGCCGTGGCCGGATTACGACGGCCAGATCCAGGCCCAGCTGGCCCACTACGACGAGCTGGCCGAGGCGATCTTTGACGTGGTGCAGGCCAACCTGTCGTCCCGCCTGGAGCAGGAGGTCAACCAGCGCCGGCTGATCGTGGTGGCCCTGATCGCCATCCTGCTGGTGGTGGTCTACCTGTACGTCGGCTTCTTCATGTCGGTGCGCAACGCCATCAACCGTTTCACCGAGGCGGCCCGCAACGTCGCGGCGGGCGACATGACCACCCACATCAATCTGCAGAACCGTGACGAGCTGGGCGAGCTGACCAGCGAGTTCAATAACATGACCGACCGGATTGCCGAGCTGATCCGTTCGGTCAGCCGAACCACCGCCGATGTCGATTCCCAGGCGTCCCGGGTCAAGGACACCGCGTCTGCCAACAGCGAGGCGGTGGCCCGGCAGATGGAGGAAAGCGGCCAGATCAACGAGGCCATGAACCAGATGGTGGAAGCGGTCAACGAAGTGACCGAGAGTGCCCACCGGGTGGCGGACAGCGCCGGCACCGCCGAAAGCGACACCGAGACCGGTCGTCAGGTGGTGGCCGATACCGTGTCCACCATCAACCGTCTGGCGACCGAGATTTCCGGTGCGGTCGAGGTCATCAACCGGGTCAGCGAGGACAGCGACAACATCAGCCAGGTGCTGGTGGAGATCAAGGCGATTGCCGAGCAGACCAACCTGCTGGCCCTGAACGCCGCCATTGAAGCGGCCCGCGCCGGCGAGCAGGGCCGTGGCTTTGCGGTGGTGGCGGACGAGGTACGTTCCCTGTCCCAGCGCACCCACAAGTCCACCGAAGAGATAGAAGGCATGATTTCGCGGCTGCAAAGTGGTGTGAAGGACGCGGTGTCGGCCATGACCAACAGCCGGGAAGTGACCAACACCACCGTGACCAAGTCCGGCGAGGTCACCGAGGCCCTGGATCGCATCGCCCGCGGTATCTCGGTCATCGTCGACATGAGTCACCAGATTGCCCAGGCGGCGGAAGAACAGTCGGCGGTAGCCAAGGACGTGAACACCAGCGTCGAGCAGATTGGCGATCTGGGTCAGCGCACTGCCTCCAACGCGGAAGAGACCCTGGGCTCCTCCCGTGAGATGTCGGACCTGACGGCGTCGCTTCAGCGGCTGGTGGAGGCCTTCAAGGTCTGATCAGCCTGACCTGCCAAAAATCCGGCCCTCAGAGGCCGGATTTTTTTTGCTCCCAGAGAATTTCCTCGCCACCGTTGCGCCGGGCCAGCACCCGCGCGAGCACGAACAGCAGATCGGACAGGCGGTTCAGGTAATGCCGGGCCGCCGCGTTGATGGAATCCTCATGGCCCAGAGCCACCACGATCCGTTCGGCCCGGCGACAGACGGCCCGGGCCAGATGGCACTGGGCCGCGGCTGGTGTGCCGCCCGGCAGGATGAAGTTCTTCAGGGGCGGCAGCCCGTCGTTGTACTGATCGAGGGTTTGCTCCAGCCAGCCGATGTGCTCCTCGCCGATCACCTTGCTGCCGGGAATGGCAAACTCCCCGCCCAGGTCAAACAGGTGATGCTGGATGCGACGCAGGGGCTCGATCAGGGCGTCGTCCGGGGCCAGGGCCTCGATCAGCAGGCCGATGTGGCAGTTCAATTCATCCGCCGTGCCCATGGCGTCCACCCGCTGCGCATTTTTGGCGATGCGGTTGCCGTCGGCAAGGCCGGTGGACCCGTCGTCGCCGGTCCGGGTGTAGATCTTGGAGAGGCGGTTACCCATGGGGGTGCTCCTGTTGGTGATTGGACAGTTGTTGTACCCGTTCGGCCAGCAATTGGTTCACCGGTGTGGCGATTCCGAGGCGTTGCCCCAGCCGGACCAGATAGCCGTTGATGAAGTCGATCTCGGTGCGTCGCCGGTTCTGCACATCCGCACGCATGGATGAGGTGTTGCGGGCGGTGTTGCGGGCGACGGTTTCAATCCGATGGCGAAGGTCTGCGGGTGAGACCTGGCCCTGGCCATCGGCGGTCATCAGTTGCGCCAGCTCCGTGCACAAGCCATCAATGTGGCTAAGGAACAGATCCTCGGTCAGCAGGTCGCCATTGGGGCAATCGAGCAGGGCGGTGAACGGGTTGATGCCGGCGTTGATCACCAGCTTCTGCCAGAGTCGAGCCAGGATGTCGGGTTCCGGATGCAGGGTGAGCCCGCTTGATCTGAGCCGGTTTATCACCGGCTGGACCTGAGCCTGACCGGCGTCCGTGAGCGCGCCGAGCCAGGTTTCGCCGGCACCCGCGTGCACCACGCGGTGCTCGGACGGGCGGTTGGCGCCGTCGGTGGTGCTGGCTGCCAGCACCGGCCGCTCCGGCCAGCGTTCGGCCACGGCTTGCTGGCTGCCCAGGCCGTTCTGGAACAGAACCACAGGCGCGTTTTCGGGCAACTTGTCGGCGACGTCGGCGATGGCATTCAGGGTGTCGCCGGCCTTGGTCATGACCAGCAGCAGATCGACCTGGGAGCAGTCGGTGAGCCAGGGGACGGTGGCGTTGAGTGTTGCACCCGCCAGGTTCTGAAATTCGAAACGCACCGGGTCGCCGGGCAGGGCGCCCGGCCGGGGGACAAAGGCGGCAGACTGGGCGGGCAGCGAGGCGGCCCAGAGCCGCCCCAGTGAACCCGCCCCCAGAATGGCGATCATGGCCTTACATGGCCTCGATTTCGGCCCGCTGCTCGCTGAGTCGGGACAAGCTGCCCTGGGCATCCCGGAGCTTGTCCTGCTCCTTCTCGACCACTTCGGCCGGGGCCTTGGCGGTGAACTTCTCGTTGCCCAGCTTGCCTTCGAGGCGACCGATTTCCTTCTGCAGGCGCTCCAGCTCCTTGTCCAGGCGCTTGAGCTCGGCGTCCTTGTCAATCAGGTCGGCCATGGGCACCAGCACTTCCATCTCGCCCACCAGCTGGGTGGCGGACATGGGCGCCTTGCCGCCGTCGAACCAGTCCAGGCTCTCCAGCTTGGCCAGGGACGCCAGGAACTGACGGTTGTCGTCCATGCGGCGCTTGTCGTCGGCGTTCTGGCCGCGCAGCAGCACCGGCACTTTTTTGGCCGGGGAGATGTTCATCTCGCCGCGGATGTTACGTACCGCCAGGATCACGCCTTTCAGCCACTCGATGTCGGCGGTGATGACGCTGTCCTGCTTACTGCTGTCCGGCTGCGGGAACGGCTGCAGCATGATGCTGTCGCCGGATTTGCCGGCCAGTGGCGCAATGCGCTGCCAGATCTCTTCGGTGATGAACGGCATGATCGGGTGCGCGACCCGCAGTACCGCCTCCAGCACCCGCACCAGGGTGCGACGGGTGCCGCGTTTGGCCTCGGCGCTGGCACCCTCGTCGTTCAGTACCGGCTTGGACAGCTCCAGATACCAGTCGCAGTACTCGTTCCAGATGAATTCGTACAGGGCGTAGGCGGCCAGATCGAAGCGGTACTGGTCCAGGTGACGAATCACTTCCTGCTCGCAGGTCTGCAGCTGGCTGATGATCCAGCGGTCGGCCAGGGACAGTTGCACCGGCTCGTCGTTGACGCCGCAGTCCTCACCCTCGGTGTTCATCAGCACATAGCGGGCAGCGTTCCACAGCTTGTTGCAGAAGTTGCGGTAGCCTTCCAGGCGCTTCATGTCCCAGTTGATGTCACGGCCGGTGGTGGCCATGGCCGCCAGGGTGAAGCGCAGGGCGTCGGTGCCGTGGGCGCTAATGCCCTCGGGGAATTCCTTCTGGGTGCGCTTGCCGATCTTCTCGGCCAGTTTCGGCTGCATCAGGTTGCCGGTACGCTTCTCCAGCAGGTCGTCCAGGCCGATGCCGTCGATCATGTCCAGCGGGTCGATGACGTTGCCCTTGGACTTGGACATCTTGTCGCCGTGCTCGTCCCGGATCAGGCCGGTCACGTACACGGTGTGGAAGGGCACCTGCGGGGTGCCGTCGTCGTTCTTCATGAAGTGCATGGTCATCATGATCATCCGGGCAACCCAGAAGAAGATGATGTCGAAGCCGGTCACCAGCACGTCGGTGGGGTGGAACTGCTTCAGGCGTTCGGTGATCTCCGGCCAGCCCAGGGTGCCGAAGGTCCACAGCGCGGAGCTGAACCAGGTGTCCAGTACGTCGTCGTCCTGGCTCAGGGTCAGGTCGCTGTCGAGGTTGTGCTTCTTGCGCACTTCCTCTTCGCTGCGGCCGACGTAGATGTTGCCTTCGGCGTCGTACCAGGCCGGAATCCGGTGGCCCCACCAGAGCTGGCGCGAGATGCACCAGTCCTGGATGTCGCGCATCCACGAGAAGTACATGTTCTCGTACTGCTTGGGTACGAACTGGATGCGACCGTCTTCCACCGCCTCGATGGCCGGCTTGGCCAGGGTCTTGGCGTCGGCGAACCACTGGTCAGTCAGCATCGGCTCGATGATCAGGCCGGAGCGGTCGCCCCGGGGTACGCTCAGCACGTGGTCTTCCTCGCGCTCGAGCAGGCCGGCGTCATTTAGATCGGCAACGATGGCCTTGCGGGCGGCCTCGCGGGTCAGGCCGGCGTAGGCGGCCGGCAGCTGGCCGTCGATCTCGGTGTTCTCGGTGCCGTCGAAGTTGAAGACCTCGGCGATGTCCCGGATGTTGGCGTCCTGGGTCATCACGTTGATCATCGGCAGTTCGTTGCGCTTGCCCACGGCGTAGTCATTGAAGTCGTGGGCCGGGGTGATCTTCACGCAGCCACTGCCTTTCTCGGGATCGGCGTGGTGGTCGGCCACGATCGGAATGCGGCGGTTCACCAGCGGCAGCAGCACGTGGTTGCCAATCAGGTGCTGGTAGCGCTCGTCGTCCGGGTGCACGGCCACGGCGGTGTCGCCGAGCATGGTTTCCGGGCGAGTGGTGGCGACCACCAGGTAATCCTTGCCGTCCTCGGTTTTGGCACCATCGGCCAGCGGGTAGCGCAGGTGCCAGAAGAAGCCTTTCTCTTCCTTGTTCTCCACCTCCAGGTCGGAGATGGCGGTGTGCAGTTTCGGGTCCCAGTTCACCAGGCGCTTGCCGCGGTACACCAGGCCTTCGTCGTACAGGCGGATGAACACTTCCTGGACCGCCTTGTAGAAGCCGTCGTCCATGGTGAAGCGTTCGTGGTCCCAGTCCACGGAGTTACCCAGGCGCCTCATCTGGCGGGTGATGGTGCCGCCGGACTCTTCCTTCCAGTCCCAGATGCGCTTGATGAAGTCTTCGCGGCCCAGGTCGTGGCGAGTCTTGTCTTCTTCGGCCGCCAGTTTGCGTTCGACCACCATTTGGGTGGCGATACCGGCGTGGTCGGTGCCTACCTGCCAGAGGGTGTTGTGGCCCTGCATGCGTTTGTAGCGGGTCAGCGTGTCCATGATGGTGTGCTGGAACGCGTGGCCCATGTGCAGGCTGCCAGTCACGTTGGGTGGTGGGATGGCAATGCTGTAGGACTGGCCTTCGCCGGAGGGGCGGAAGTAGCCCTTGGCTTCCCAGTTTTCGTACCACTGACGCTCAATGTTTTCTGGCTGGTAGGTTTTTTCCATGGGTTCCTGCTGGTGACCGTTGGTTAGTTCGCAAGGGAAAATTGAGACGCCCGATTATACATGGTCGCCTTCACTGCGGCGAACCCTGGCTGACCCCGTATTCAGGACTGCCGGTTGGGAGTTTGCGAGCCCGGAAGGACCTTGCCAAAACACGCTACGAGCACATCCATGTGCGCTTGTTTCGGGCCGTCCATGGCCCTCAACAGTTTTGGCAAGGCCCTTCCGAACTCGCAATCAGGCCGTGTGCTGTTCGCTTTGAAGGGCTAGATTTAACGCTTTCGTTGGTCGTGGACTTTCGGTTCGATACCGAGGGTCCGGAGCTGCTTGAAGTGAGACCGGGCCTGGTTCAGGACCGACGGGTCGTTATGGGCGACCAGCGCGAGTCGTTTGAACCGGTCGGCATCGGCCGGCAGGGTGGCGGACAACACGATCACCGTGTCCCAATCCTCTGCCACCGGTGGGCACAATAAAATGCCAACGGGGTCGGTGCAGGTGGTGGCGGAGTCGGGTACCACGCTGTGTGGGATGAAGGCGTCCGGGCTGAAGTTCCAGAGCAGTTCGTCCAGCTCTTCCGCCTGCTGCATGGTGTCGCAGACGATGCACACGCGGTCGCCCTGCTGCCAGGCCTTGTCGACCAGTTTGGCGGCGTGCAGGTTGCGGGCAGCAGGTGTGCTCTGGGCCAGGATGTGGAACCAGTAGCGCTGGTTCTTGTCGCCTGCTCCGGGGCCGCCGGCAGCGTCGCTGCCGGAGCCCGGTTGGCGGTCGGAATTACTTGTCGGCATGGGACATCAGGTAGTCAACCAGCAGCGGAACCGGTCGACCGGACGCACCCTTGGCCTTGCCGGAGTGCCAGGCGGTCCCGGCGATGTCCAGGTGGGCCCAGCGGTACTCTTTGGTGAACCGGGACAGGAAGCAGGCCGCGGTGATGGTGCCGGCGGAGCGGTCGCCGATGTTCTGCATGTCGGCAAAGTTGCTGTCCAGCTGGCTCTGGTAGTCGTCCCAAAGAGGCAGGCGCCAGGCGCGGTCGTCGGCGCGCTCGCCCGCTGCCAGCAGTTCGTTTGCCAGTTCGTCGTTGTTGGCCAGCAGGCCGCTGGCGTGGTGGCCCAGGGCGATGATGCAGGCGCCGGTCAGGGTGGCCATGTCGATCACCGCAGCCGGGTCGAATTTCTTCACGTAGGTGAGGGCATCGCAGAGCACCAGGCGGCCTTCGGCGTCGGTGTTGAGGATTTCCACGGTCTGGCCAGACAGGGTGGTGACGATGTCACCCGGGCGGCAGGCGCCGCCATCCGGCATGTTTTCGGCCGCGGCAATCACCGCCACCACGTTGATCTTGGGCTTGGTTTCAGCCAGCACCTGCATGGCGCCGAACACGCCGGCGGAGCCGCCCATGTCGTACTTCATCTCGTCCATGCCGGCGCCCGGCTTCAGGCTGATGCCGCCGGTGTCGAAGGTGATGCCCTTGCCCACCAGCACATGGGGCTTGTCCTTTGCCTTGCCGCCCCGGTATTCCATGACGATCAGTCGTGGCGGCTGGGTGCTGCCTTTGCCCACGGCCAGGATGGTGTTCATGCCCATCTTTTCCATCTGCTTTTCATCAAGTACTTCGGTCTTGATGCAGTCGTGGTCCTTGGCCAGCTTTTTCGCTTGCTGGGCCAGCCACTCCGGGTGGCAGATGTTGGGCGGGGTGTTGCCCAGATCGCGGGTGAAGTTCATGCCCCGGCCCGTGGCCAGGCCGAGGTTGAAGGCGTCTTTCAGGGCCTTGGTGCCAGCGGAAGCTGCAACCACCACCTTGTTCAGCTTGCGGGCCGGCGGCTTCTCGCTCTTGAACTCGGTAAAGGTGTACAGGTGCTCTTCCAGGCTCCGGCCAATGAGGTTCAGTCGGGCCGCTTCTTCGGCGACGGCGTCGGTTCCAACCACCGGTGTGTCGGCCAGGGCGATCAGCGCGCTCTTCGAGGGGCCGTCCTTCAGGGCATTGACGGCTGCGATCAGTGCCTTGCGGTAGGTGGCCGGTGTGCGTTCGGTGTCGTTGCCGGTGCCAACCACCAGCAGCCGGCTCCAGGGCTGATCGGTCAACGGGACCGCGCGGGCGCTGGCGTTTTTGCCGGTCAGGTCGCCGTTTTTCTGGAGTGTCTTGATCAGCCCGCCCAGGGCCTCGTCCGCCTGAGTGGTGGACTCCGGCCAGGTGCCCTTTTCAGGAAGACCGACCACGAGGCAGTCGGCTTTGGTACTGACGATGGCTTTACTGCTCAGGCTGAAATTCATGGCAACTCCTGTCGATTATTCTGAAGCGCCGCCCGCGGATGGGCGGCGGCGGTATCCAACCCAGTCTAGCATTGGGGTCAGTGGGGCGTTTATCAAGCCGCGGGCGTGGCCGGTGACTGCGCCTCCAGGGAAACACCGCGGCTCTGTCATTCGGCCCAAAGGTTACATAGAATACGCGCAGTTATCCGTTTCCTCCATGATTTTACCGGTGCTGGCAGAGAGACCCTTTTGACCATCGTTTTCCGCTATCTAATTCGCCAGGTGATGATCAGCATGATTGCCGTGTCCGGCATCCTGCTGATGGTGTTCATGAGCGGCCGTTTCCTGAAATACCTCAGCAGCGCGGCCGAGGGTGAAATTGCCGCCGACGTGCTGTTCACCATCATGGCGTTCCGGTTTCCTGGCTTCCTCGAGCTGATCCTGCCCCTCGGGCTGTTTATCGGCATCCTGCTGGCCTATGGCCGCATGTACCTGGAAAGCGAAATGACGGTGCTGTTTGCCTGTGGCGTCAGTGACCGGCAACTGCTGATCAAGACCCTGCTCGGCAGTCTGCCGGTGATGGCGGTGGTCGGGGCCATGAGTCTGTATGTGTCGCCCTGGGGTATGAAGCAGGTCGAGCAGATCTTCAACGAGCAGCGCAAGGCGACTGAGTTCGAAATGCTGGCGCCCGGGCGCTTCCAGGATTTCAGCGCCGGCAACCGGGTTACCTACACCGAAGGCCTGAGCGACGACAAGCGCCAGCTGGAGGGCGTGTTCATTGCCGAGTACGGCAAGGATGGCGAAGGGGTGACCATTTTTACCGCCGAATCCGGCTCCCAGCTGATCGATCGCGACACCGGCAGCCGGTTCCTGATCCTTGAGGATGGCGGCCGCTTCGACGGCACTCCCGGTCGGTTGGAATACAACGTCACTGGCTTCGAGGCTTACGGGCTGAAGATTCAAAGCGGTGAAAGTGGCACCAAACAGTTGGAGGAGGGCATCAGCACCCTGGCCCTAATGGAGTCCGACAATCCGGAGGATCGGGCCCTGCTGCACTGGCGCTTCTCGCTGCCGCTGATCGTGCCGATCGTGACCCTGCTGGCGGTTCGACTGAGCCGGGTCAACCCGCGTCAGGGCCGGTTCTTCCACCTGTTGCCGGCGATGTTGGTGTACATCACCTATCTGGGTCTCTTGATCGTGGCCCGCGACGCCCTGGCCGACGGCAAGGTGCCGGAGTGGGTGGGCATGCTCTGGGTGCACGCCCTGTTCCTGGCGTTCGGTCTGTGGTTGCAGTTCGGCTCGGCCTGGCGCCAGAAACGCCGGGCGCTGAAGGAGGTGCGGGCCAATGCGTAGGATTGACGGTTATGTCATGCGCACCGTCGGCGGCGCCATGTTTCTGGTCATGGTGGTGGTGCTGTCGCTGGATCTCATCTTCGGTTTTATCGCCGAGCTGGAAGATACCCGTAACGGCTATCAGACCCTCGAGGCGCTGTGGTACGTCGCCCTGACCTTGCCGCGACGGATTTACGATTACCTGCCGCTGGGCGCCTTTATGGGTTGCTTGGTGGGGCTTGGCTCCATGGCCAGTTCCTCGGAGCTGACGGTGATTCGGGCCGCCGGGGTTTCCCTCAGGCGCATCGTCTGGTCGGCCATGAAGCCGGCCCTGGTGGTCGTGGTGCTGGGCGTGTTCATTGGTGAGTACGTGGCACCGCCGGCGGAGCGCCTGGCCCAAAGTGAGAAAGCGGTTGCCCTGGGCGCCGGTCAGAACGTGGCGTCCGCCACCGGGGTCTGGCATCGGGAAGGGGATGTCTTTATCCATCTGAATGCCGTGCAGCCCAACGGCGTGCTGCACGGGGTGTCACTGTTCCGTTTTAACGAGGAACGTGAGCTGCAGTCGTCGAGCTTTGCCAAGCGGGCGATCTTCCAGGGTGATCATTGGCGCCTGGAAGATGTGCGCACCACGCGGATCGAGGGGACCGGCACCACCCTGGAAACGAATCAGTCCCTGCGCTGGGACTCTGGGCTGTCACCCCGGGTGCTGAGTGTCCTGATTGTGAAGCCGGAGAATCTGTCGATGACCGGCCTGTTCACCTACGCCAACTACCTGGAAGAACAGGACCTGAACGCCGCCCGGTACTGGCTGGCGTTTTGGAAGAAAACCCTGATGCCGCTGGGTACGGCGGTGATGGTGCTGGTGGCGATTTCCTTCATCTTCGGGCCGCTGCGCTCGGTCACCATGGGGTTCCGGGTGTTCACCGGCCTGATGGTCGGGCTGCTGTTCAAGTACATGCAGGATCTGCTCGGGCCCATGAGCCTGGTGTATGGCTTCAACCCGATGCTGGCGGTGCTGGTTCCGATTGCCGTCAATGCGGTGGTGGGGGCCATTCTGATGCGTCGGGCCGGCTGATCACCGGGCCCGACGCCGTTTCTCTCACTTGGTCTTTTTCGCGTCCTTCGGAACCTGCACCACCACGCTGCCGGACAGTCGGTCGGTAACGGACAGTCCGTTGATCGGGAAGAACAGGGCCAGAATCGCGGGCAGGGTGATGAACAGGGTGGCGGCGCCCACGTAATAGCTGGCCAGCAGGGTCACGAAAATGACCACTGCGGCGGTCACGTAGCGACGCAGGGCCTGGCTCCAGGTCACGGAGGTGCCGTCCAGGTTCTCGATGCGGATGCGCCACACCTGCATGCCCAGGGTCTGGCCGATGCGGGTCCAGAAGTAGGCGAAGAACAGGTACAGCACCAGGAACAACACGAAGGTCAGGCCCGGGTCGCCCGACAGCTGGCCGGCCTCGGCCAGTTGCTCGAACCGGTCCCATCCCGTCAGCCAGCCCCCGATCATGGTGTAAATCCAGGTCGCCACAAGCAGAACTGCAATGCTGATCAGGCCGTCATAGATAATGGCGAGACCGCGCTTGAGAAAGGTTGCTGGCGGTAGCAGTTCCTCGGCGTCATGGAAGCGTCGGGGCATGGCATCTCCTGTGATGTTTCACGTTTTTCAAGTTCTCGGCGTGTGCTAGAGTAGCGGATTTGCACACGCATGTAAGTATTCGTATTCAATCGCGGACCCGCCGCTTTTACGGCGAGTTTCTGGAAAGGTATCAAAGGGCTATGAAAACCGCAGAATTGCGACAGGCGTTTCTCGACTATTTCAAACAGCAAGGCCATGCCATTGTTTCAAGCAGTTCGCTGGTGCCGGCGGACGACCCCACGTTGCTGTTTACCAATGCGGGAATGAACCAGTTCAAGGATACCTTCCTCGGTCGCGAAGAGCGCGACTACAGCCGAGCCACCACCTCCCAGAAGTGCGTCCGCGCCGGTGGCAAGCACAACGACCTGGAAAACGTCGGTTACACCGCCCGTCACCACACCTTCTTTGAAATGCTGGGTAACTTCAGCTTCGGCGATTATTTCAAGCGCGAAGCCATCAATTTCGCCTGGACCTTCCTCACCGGCGACCAGTGGCTGAAACTGCCGACCGAGAAGCTCTGGGTCACCGTGTACGCCGAGGACGACGAGGCCTACGAGATCTGGAACAAGGAAATCGGCGTGCCGGCCGAGCGCATTGTTCGCATCGGTGACAACAAAGGCGCTCGCTACGCGTCCGACAACTTCTGGCAGATGGGCGACACCGGCCCTTGCGGTCCCTGCACCGAGATTTTCTACGATCACGGCCCGGACGTTGCCGGTGGTCCTCCGGGTAGCCCCGAAGAAGACGGCGACCGCTACATCGAAATCTGGAACGTGGTCTTCATGCAGTACAACCGCACCGCCGATGGCGAGATGCTGAAGCTGCCCAAGCCGTCGGTCGATACCGGCATGGGTCTGGAGCGGATCACGGCCGTGCTCCAGGGCGTGCACAGCAACTACGAAATCGACCTGTTCCAGGACCTGCTGAAGTCCGCCTCCGACGTACTCGGCGGCGTGGCAACCACCGAAGCCAGTCTGCGGGTGGTGGCGGACCACATCCGTTCCTGTGCCTTCCTGATTTCTGACGGCGTGATGCCCTCCAATGAGGGGCGCGGCTTCGTGCTGCGCCGGATCATTCGCCGCGCTGCCCGTCACGGCAACAAGCTGGGCGCAACCCAGCCGTTTTTCTACAAGCTCACCGGTGCCTTGGTTGAGCTGATGGGCGAGGCCTATCCGCAACTGGTCAGCAGCCGCAAGCAGATCGAAAAAGTGCTTCTGCAGGAAGAGGAGCAGTTCGCCAAGACCCTGGACAAAGGCCTGCGCCTGCTGGAGCAGGATATTGCCGAACTCCAGGGCGAGGTGATCCCGGGGGAAACCATCTTTACCCTGTACGACACCTACGGTTTCCCGGTCGACCTGACCAACGACATTGCCCGCGAGCGTGGTCTGAGCCTGGACTACGAGGGCTATGAGCGGGCCATGGAAAGCCAGCGCGAGCGGGCGCGTGCGGCCAGCAAATTTGGCATCGACTACAACGCTGCCGGCCTGAATCTGGAAGGCAGCACCGAATTTACCGGCTACGACCACATTGATGGTCACGAGCGCATCCGCACGGTCATCGTGGGTGGTGAGGAAAAGAACGCCGAGGCCGGTGACGAGGCTGTGGTGGTGCTTGAGCGCACCCCGTTCTACGCCGAATCCGGCGGTCAGGTCGGTGACACCGGCCTGCTGACCTGGAGTGGCGGCCGCTTCCAGGTCACCGATACCCGCAAAGAGGGTGACAACCACCTGCACGTGGGCACCCTGATTGAGGGCGAGCTGTTCCCGGGCCTGGAAGTGGATGCGCGCATCGACCACGCCCGGCGCGAGCGCACCAAGCGTAATCACTCCGCCACCCACCTGCTGCACGCTGCCCTGCGCAAGGTACTGGGTGAGCACGTGAGCCAGAAGGGCTCGCTGGTGGATCCGGACAAGCTGCGTTTCGACTTCTCCCATTTCGAACCGGTCACGGCGGAGCAGCTGGCGGAGATCGAGCGTCAGGTGAACGAGCAGATTCTTGACAACACCCCGGTACAGACCGAAATCACCGACATGGAGCAGGCCCAGCAGAAGGGCGCCGTGGCCCTGTTCGGTGAGAAGTACGGCGACACCGTGCGGGTGCTCAGCATGGGCACCGAGAACTATTCGGTCGAACTGTGTGGCGGCACCCACGTGGCCCGCACCGGCGACATCGGCCTGTTCCGCATTACATCGGAGAGCGGGATTTCCGCCGGCGTTCGCCGAATCGAGGCGGTCACCGGCTTCGGCGCTCTGGAATGGGTGGATAGCACCGAGCGTACTCTGCGCGACACCGCCGGCCTGGTGCGGGCTACCCGCGACACGGTGGTTGAGAAGGTGCAGCAGACCCTGGACCGCAACCGTCAGCTGGAAAAGGAAGTCGATGCCCTGAAGGCCAAGCTGGCCAGCTCGGCCGGGTCCGATCTGGCGGGCTCGGCAGTAGAGATTGCCGGCCTCAAGGTGGTGGCGTCCGAGCTGGAAGGTGCGGATCGCAAGGCACTGATGGAAACCGCGGACCAGTTGAAGAACAAGCTGGGTGAGGGCGTGGTGGTCCTGGCCAGCGTTGAGGATGGCAAGGTGACCCTGGTGGCAGGTGTCACCAAGTCCGCCACCGGCCGGATCAAGGCCGGTGACCTGATGAAGCACCTGGCCGCTCAGGTTGACGGCAAGGGCGGCGGCCGCCCCGATATGGCTCAGGGTGGCGGCAACGATCCGAGCAAGCTGGCGGATGCCTTGGCCGGTATCCCGGCTTGGGTTGAAGAAAATATAGGCTAAGCAACTATCTGTGACAGGGGCAGGGCGCTATAATCCTGCCCGACTTGTCTTGACACTGGCGAAGCAGGGGCTTCGCCGCGACTCCCCGTTCAGGATATTGGGAAGAACATGGCGCTGTTGGTTCAGAAATTTGGTGGCACCTCGGTTGGAACAACCGAGCGGATTGAGGCGGTTGCCGACAAGGTCGCGCGGTTCCGCAAGGAAGGTCATGATGTGGTCGTGGTGGTTTCGGCGATGAGTGGTGAAACCAACCGTCTGATCGGTTTGGCCAACAACATCATGGAGGAGCCAACGCCCCGGGAAATGGACGTGCTGGTGTCCACCGGTGAGCAGGTGACCATCGCGCTGCTGTCCATGGCGCTACAGAAACGCAACTGCGATGCCCGGTCCTACACCGGTTCCCAGGTTCGAATCGTGACCGACAGCACCCACACCAAGGCCCGTATCAAGCAGATCGACGAGCAGCGCATGCGCGAAGATCTGGATCGAGGTCGGGTTGTGGTGGTGGCCGGCTTCCAGGGCATCGATGAGTGCGGCAACATCACCACGCTCGGTCGTGGCGGCTCCGATACCACCGCTGTTGCCCTGGCCGCGGCCCTCAAGGCCGACGAGTGCCAGATCTACACCGACGTTGACGGCGTCTACACGACCGATCCGCGGGTCGTGGACAGTGCGCGCCGGCTGGATCGCATCACGTTTGAAGAAATGATCGAGATGGCAAGCCTGGGGTCCAAGGTTCTCCAGATTCGCTCGGTCGAGTTTGCAGGCAAATACAACGTTCCATTACGGGTACTTTCCAGCTTCCAGGAAGGGGAAGGCACCCTGATTACCTTTGAGGATGAAAACGCCATGGAGCAACCGGTTGTTTCCGGCATCGCCTTTAACCGCGACGAAGCAAAACTGACCATCGCCGGCGTCCCCGACACCCCCGGCAGTGCCCTGCGCATTCTGAAGCCGGTAAGCGATGCTAATATTGAAGTGGACATGATCGTCCAGAACGTGGGCGAGGATAACAAGACGGCTTTCACCTTCACCGTGCACCGCAACGATTTCAAGCGGGCCAAGGAAGTGCTGCAAGGCGTGGCCAACGAGCTGGGCGCCCGGGAAGTCAGCGGTGACAGCAAGATTGCCAAGGTCAGCATTGTGGGTGTGGGCATGCGTTCCCACGCCGGCGTTGCGACGAGGATGTTCGAGGCCCTCTCCAATGAGGGTATCAACATCCAGATGATCTCCACGTCGGAAATCAAGATTTCCGTGGTGATCGATGAGAAGTATCTGGAGTTGGCGGTTCGAGCGCTGCACAGTGAGTTTGAGCTGGACAAGCTCAACGTGAAAGAAGGCGACTGAAGGGGGAGGCGCCGGAATGGTCCGGAGCTGGCCCAAATAAGGGAATCATTTATTGAGCCTATGACATATCGTTTCCGTATAAGGGAATGTGCGTCTTATGGTCAGAAAGTGATCTCGCTATAAACTATAAGAAAATAAAGAAGAAACTTTTTTGTCGGAACAGGTAGCTCTGTAAAGGGAGTAAGGGATATGTTGATTTTGACTCGCCGTGTTGGCGAAACCCTGATGGTCGGTGATGAGATCACCGTGACCGTTCTTGGGGTGAAGGGCAATCAGGTGCGCATTGGCGTAAACGCCCCGAAGGAAGTTGCGGTCCACCGCGAAGAAATCTATCAGCGCATACAGTCCGAAAAAGGCTCGGAAGAGCCGGAACCGGGCAACAGCTGAGAGTAAAAAAGCCGTTCAAGAAATACTTGAACGGCTTTTTTCTTATCGGGGCAAATCGGGTTGGAAAAATTCCGTGTCAACCCTATGAAAACAGAAAAATTATGGTAGTATACGCCCCGTTCTCAAGGAGAGGTGGGTGAGTGGCTGAAACCAGTTCCCTGCTAAGGAACCATACGCATTGCGCGTATCGAGGGTTCGAATCCCTCCCTCTCCGCCATTTTCCTTTTTGGAAAAGCGAGAACAGGTTGAGGTAGCACTCGACCAGGCAAGTGAACGATGCGCGGCTGTAGCTCAGCTGGATAGAGTACCTGGCTACGAACCAGGCGGTCGGAGGTTCGAATCCTCCCAGCCGCGCCACTTCCCAAAACTTGCCCAGTTTCAAGCGGCTGTAGCTCAGCTGGATAGAGTACCTGGCTACGAACCAGGCGGTCGGAGGTTCGAATCCTCCCAGCCGCGCCATATTAAACAAAGAACCCCGCCTTGAGCGGGGTTTTTTGTGTCTGGCTTACCACATCAGATCGTCTGGGATCTCATAGCCGGCGTAGGGGTCGTCTTCTCCGGTGTCCTCGGCCTTGCGGTCGAGGAGCACGACCACCGCCTGCTCGTCCCGTTCCATGATTTTCCGGGCGACGCCTTCAGCAACGATCTCGTAGTTGTCGTTCACAAAGACGATGGCCAGTCGGCCTCGGGAGAGTTGGTCCACCATGGTGTCGTCAACGAAGATCTTCTTGATCTTCTTGTCGTGGACGAACTGGTAGGAGGTCTCGCCGCGGCTGCGGTCCAGGCGGTTGGTGTCGACCAGTTGCCGGATCTGGGCCTGGATGGCTTTCTTCTCGGCCTCCTGTTGCCGTTGCCGGTTCAGTTCCCGATCCCGTTCGGCTTTTTCCTCCCGGGCCTTGCGGGCGTTGATTTCCGCCTCGCTCACCTGGGTCGTGCCCTTGGGTTGGGTCTTGCGCTGCTTGCGCTTCTCGCTGCGTATCGCCTTGGCTTTTTTCTCGTCTGCCAAGCCGGCCTTCAATAGCTGATCCTGTAAGGATGCCATGGGTAACTCCGTTATTTGGTGGCAAAATCTGGTATCCTGACGCGCTAGTATACGCCCTCAGCATTCCGCCTCCATCACCCGAATCCTCCGATTCCAGGAATTCCTTGTATGTCGTCCTTCAACAATCTCGGTCTGTCGCCGGCGATGACCGCCAATCTTCAGCAGCTGGGCTTTGAGCGCCCCACGGATATCCAGGCCAAGGCCTTGCCTCACTGCCTGGCCCGGCGCGATGTCATTGCCATGGCCCAGACCGGGAGCGGCAAGACTGCGGCCTTCGGGATTGGCCTGATTGAGCATCTGCGCCCGCGGTTATTCGCGGTCCAGTCCCTGGTGCTGTGTCCGACCCGCGAGTTGGCTGACCAGGTGGCCAAGGCGCTGCGGGAGCTGGCCCGGGCCCGGGAGAACGTGAAAATTCTGACCCTGTGCGGTGGTGTACCCATTGGCCCGCAGATTGGCTCACTTAGCCATGGGGCCCACATTGTCGTGGGCACCCCGGGCCGGATTCAGGATCACCTGCGCAAGGGCACCCTGAAGCTCGATAAGCTTCGCTCGGTGGTGCTGGACGAGGCGGACCGGATGCTGGATATGGGTTTCGAAGAGGCGATGGAGGACATTCTTGGTCAGACCCCGGAAAACCGGCAGACCCTAATGTTCTCGGCCACCTGGCCGGCGCCGATCCGTGCCCTGAGCAGCCGGTACCAGCGTCAGCCACAGGATGTGCGCGCGGAGGCCGGGCAGGCCAATCCGGACATTCAGGAACTGTTTTATGAAATCTCACCGGGAGCGGCCCACGAGGCGGTAATGGCGCTGTTGTCGGAGCGTCAGCCGGCGTCGTGCATCGTGTTCTGCACCACCAAGCAGCAGTGCGACGAACTGGCCGATGCACTGCGTCAGCATGGATTCTCCGCGCTGGCGCTGCACGGCGATTTGGATCAGCGTGAGCGCGACAGTGTGCTTGTGCGCTTCGGTAATCAGAGTTGCTCCGTGCTGGTGGCCACCGACGTGGCGGCCCGCGGGCTCGATATCAAGGCGCTACCCCTGGTGATTAACGCCGAGCCGGCCCGGGACCCGGAAGTGCATACCCATCGGGTGGGCCGAACCGGCCGCGCGGGTGAGCAGGGCCTTGCGGTGACGTTCTGTACTCCCGCCAAGGGGCACAAGATCAGCCGGTTGGAGGCGGATCTGGGGCGCACGGTGTCCTGGGGCGATTCCGAAGCCTTGCTGGCCACGCCGTTGCAGCCGGTGGAGCCGGCGATGCGAACCCTCTGTATTGCCGGCGGTCGAAAAGAAAAGATCCGTCCGGGCGATGTCCTGGGGGCGTTGACCGGCGATGCAGGGCTGCCAGGCTCGGCGGTCGGCAAGATCGATCTGTTTGATTTCCAGTGTTTTGTCGCCATCGACAAACATCAGGCGGCAAAGGCACTCAAACGCTTGGAAAACGGGCGTATCAAGGGCCGAAAAATACGCGTTCGATATGCGTGAAATGGGGCGCGGGAATCGCTTGGGGGCGGGCGCCGGAGGAGGGGTGGCGACTCGGAAATCCCCTATGGAAAATTGCATTTAGGTTGCTCACGGCAGGCTAAACCGGTAAATTACGCAGGATTTTGCCTCCCGACAGGGTTTGGATTTCCGTTAGACTTTAGTTTAACTGGTCAGGCCAGGCAAGTCGGGGAAATCAATCAACCAATAAACAGGTAGCTATTCGATATGAATGACCTGATGTCCCAAGCCGTCGATCTGATGATTGCAGGTATGGGTTTTGTGTTCGTGTTCCTCATCATTCTGGTGTTCGCGACACTGCTCATGTCCAAGCTCATCGGACGGTTTGCGCCGCCCGAGCCGGCAACCCCGGCTAAGACACCGCGTGCCAAGCCCAAGGCCCCCGCGTCGGTAGATCCGGATACCGCCGAGGCCATCAAGAAGGCAATTGCACAATTCCGGTCGCGCCACAAGAAGTGACCCGGTAAAAGATAGAACCTTTAAACAGAAGGCTGACACGATGACTGACACAAAGAAACCGTTGGGGATTACGGACGTTATCCTGCGCGACGCGCACCAGTCCCTGCTTGCCACCCGCATGCGGCTTGATGACATGCTGCCCATTGCCGAGAAACTCGACAAGGTTGGTTTCTGGTCTCTGGAATCCTGGGGCGGAGCGACCTTCGACTCCTGCATCCGTTACCTGGGCGAAGACCCCTGGGAGCGCATCCGCGAACTGAAAAAGGCCATGCCCAACACCCAGCAACAGATGCTACTGCGTGGCCAGAACCTGCTGGGTTACCGCCACTATGCGGATGACGTGGTCGACCGTTTCTGTGAGCGCGCTGCCGAAAACGGCGTAGACGTGTTCCGTATTTTCGACGCCATGAACGATCCGCGTAACCTGGACCGCGCCATCAAGGCCGTTCGCAAGACCGGCAAGCACGCCCAGGGCACCATCGCCTACACCACCAGCCCGGTGCACACCATCGACATGTGGGTTGAGATGGCGAAAGAAGTCGCGGACATGGGCGCCGACTCCATCGCGATCAAGGACATGGCCGGCATCCTCAAGCCGTACGTGGCTTACGACCTGGTCAGCCGTCTGAAGAAAGAGTTGGACATCCCGATTCACATGCAGTGCCACGCCACCACCGGCATGTCGACCGCCACCGCCATCAAGGCGGCCGAGGCCGGTATCGACAATGTGGACACCGCGATCTCCTCCATGAGCATGACCTACGGCCATTCGCCCACCGAGGCCGTGGTTGCCATTCTGGAAGGCACTGACCGTGACACCGGTCTGGACCTGAACCTGCTGGAAGAAATCGCCAGCTACTTCCGCCAGGTGCGCAAGAAGTACGCGAAGTTCGAAGGCAGCCTGCGCGGCACCGACTCCCGTATCCTGATCGCCCAGGTACCGGGTGGCATGCTGACCAACATGGAAAACCAGCTGCGTGAACAGAACGCGAGCGACAAGTTCGACCAGGTTCTGGACGAGATTCCCAAGGTTCGTGAAGACCTGGGCTTCATCCCGCTGGTAACTCCGACCTCCCAGATCGTGGGTACCCAGGCGGTACTGAACGTGCTGACTGGCGAGCGTTACAAGTCCATCTCCAAAGAAACCTCCGCCATCCTGAAGGGCGAGTACGGCGCAGCGCCGGCTCCGTTCAACAAGGAGCTGCAGGAGCGCGTTCTGGATGGCAAGGAGCCTGTGACCTGCCGTCCGGCGGATCTGCTTGAGCCGGAAATGGACAAGCTGACCGAGGAACTGAAGAAGCTGGCCGAGGAGAAGGGCATCAAGCTGGCCGACAACCTCGAGGACGACGTGCTGACCTACGCACTGTTCCCGCAGATTGGCCTGAAGTTCCTGGAAAACCGTGGCAACCCGGACGCGTTCGAGCCGGTACCGACCGCCGAAGACGCGGCGCCGGCCAAGAAGGCGAGCGGCCCCGAGACTTACACCGTTGATGTCAACGGCAAGAAGTTCGTGGTGGCTGTATCCGAAGGTGGCGAGATCACTCAGATCCAGGGTGAGGGCGGTGCTGCTTCTGCTCCGGCCGCAGCCTCCGCTGCCCCTGCACCGGCTGCTGGCGAAGGTGAGCCGGTGGTTGCGCCTCTGGGCGGCAACATCTTCAAGGTTCTGGTTTCCCCGGGTGACACCGTGGAAGAAGGTGACGTGATGATCATCCTCGAGGCCATGAAGATGGAAACCGAGGTTCGCGCACCCAAGGCCGGTACCATCGGCGAAGTGTTCATCAAGGTCGGTGATGCCGTATCCCCTGATGATGAAATGCTGACAATCGCATAAGGGCCAGCATTCCATGGATAAAATCATGACGCTCTGGACAGGCAGCGGCCTGTTCAATATTGAACCGGGTCAGGTGGTGATGATCGCCATCGGCCTGCTCCTGCTGTTCCTTGCGATTCGCAAGGGCTTTGAGCCACTGCTGCTGGTGCCGATCGGTTTCGGCGGCATCCTGGCGAAC
The DNA here is from genome assembly GCF_034555935.1 of Marinobacter qingdaonensis. Taxonomy (NCBI): domain Bacteria; kingdom Pseudomonadati; phylum Pseudomonadota; class Gammaproteobacteria; order Pseudomonadales; family Marinobacteraceae; genus Marinobacter; species Marinobacter qingdaonensis. Next base: position 3,011,924 of record NZ_JAYDCJ010000003.1, on the reverse strand, counting down.
ATCCCGGAGGCAGGCCTGGCCCTGACTGCGGCGGAAAATGCCATCCACTTCGCCCTCAAGAGCGAAGCGACTCAGCTGTTGGCCGCCCTGGCGGCGCCGCTGGACGTGGCCTACCAGGCAGGTCAGGCGGTTACGCCTGAGCTGAAGGAAGCGTTCAAGGTGGCCGTGAAAGAGGCCAACTACTCTGAAATGGCCATGGCCAACGCCATCGCCCAGGACGCCGGCTACGGCAATGGCATGCTGTATAACTTCTACTCTGTGGTTATCGGCAGCACCATTGGTCCGCTGCTGATCTTCATGGGCGTAGGCGCCATGACCGATTTCGGTCCCCTGCTGGCCAACCCCAAGACCATGCTGTTGGGCGCCGCTGCCCAGTTCGGTATCTTCGGTACCGTGATTGGTGCGGCTTTGCTGGACCTGTTCGGCATCCTGGATTTCACCATCCTGGAAGCAGCGGCCATCGGTATCATCGGTGGTGCTGACGGCCCCACATCCATCTATGTAGCCAGCGTGCTGGCGCCACATCTGCTGGGTGCGATTGCCGTTTCTGCCTACGCGTACATGGCGATGGTTCCGATGATTCAGCCGCCGATCATGAAGGCGCTGACCAGCCACGAAGAGCGGGCCATCAAGATGACCCAGCTGCGTCCGGTCAGCAAAAAAGAGAAGATCATCTTCCCGCTGGTGGTGCTGATTGCCGTGGTTCTGTTCCTGCCTGACGCAGCGCCGCTGCTGGGTATGTTCTGCTTCGGTAACCTGATGCGTGAGTGTGGCGTTGTTGAGCGTCTGAGCGACACCGCCCAGAACGCACTGATCAACATCGTGACCATCTTCCTGGGCCTGTCCGTTGGTTCCAAGCTGATGGCGGACAAGTTCCTGGATGGCCAGACCCTGGGTATCCTGGGCCTGGGTATCGTAGCCTTCGGTGTTGGTACTGCGTCCGGTGTTCTAATGGCGAAGCTGATGAACCGCTTCAGCAAGGAAGCCATCAACCCGCTGATCGGTTCTGCCGGTGTATCTGCGGTGCCGATGGCGGCGCGGGTATCCAACAAGGTTGGCCTTGAGGCTAACCCGCAGAACTTCCTGTTGATGCACGCCATGGGTCCGAACGTGGCTGGTGTTATTGGCTCTGCGGTTGCTGCGGGTGTGATGATCAAGCTGCTTAGCTGATCTTCGCTTCCTCAGTATCGAAAAACCCCGCCTTTGTGCGGGGTTTTTTGTTTTCTAGCCCTTGTGCTTGGGTGCATGAGCCGGTGGGTGCCTACCTTTCAGGAACCGCTACGAGCACGTCCATGTGCGCTTGTTTCCGGCCATCCTTGGCCTCCAACATTCCTGAAAGGTAGGCACCCACCGGCTCCCATAACCTTGGTGGTGGCCGTGAGAAGGTTTGGGCGGTTTTCGGAGAGCTAGTGAAAATCCCGGGAGTCGACCGGGAGGGTTTTGATCAGGTGGCTCAGGTCGGAGAGTTTGCCGGCCATGACGTGGATGATGTCGCCCTGTTTTTCCACCACGCCTTTCACGTGCAGCAGCCGGGCAGTGAGGAGCGGTTTGCGCTGGCGGCGGGCGGTTTCGAGCCACACCACTACGTTCACGTTGCCGGTTTCGTCTTCCAGGGTGACGAAGGTGACGCCGGAGGCGGAGCCGGGGCGTTGGCGGCCGGTGACCAGGCCGGCGACCTGGACCGGGACGCCGGCCCGGGTGGTTTTGAGGTCTTCGGCGCTCAAGCAGAACTTGAGGTGGCCCTGTTCCCGGAGCAGGGCCAGGGGGTGGCGTTGCAGGGTGAGGCCCTGGCTGGCGTAGTCGGCGAGGACGTTCTGGCCTTCGGTGGGTTCCGGCAGTTGTTCGCAGGCTTCCGCGGTGTAGGTCCCGGCGGCGTCGGCGGCGAAGAGTTCGGCCGGTTGTTCGTGCCCGAGCAGTTGCCAGTAGGCCTGGTGACGGTTGGCGGTGAAGTCGGGCATGGCGTTGGCGCCGGCGAGCAGTTCCATGTCGCGCTGGTTCAGGTCGGCGCGCTGTCGCAGTTCGCTGGCGGAGCGGTAGCCCTGGGGCGGGCGTTGCTGACACAGGCGCTCGGCGCCCTTGGAGGACAACCCCTGGATCAGGCGCAAGCCCAGCCGGAGTTTGCGTTCCGGGCCTTCCAAGGTGTGGTCCCACTGGCTGTGGTTGACGTCTGGCGGCAGTACCTCGACGCCGTGGCGTTTGGCGTCCTGGACCAGTTGCGAGGGTGAGTAAAAGCCCATGGGCTGGCTGTTGAGCAGGGCGCAGTAAAAGGCGGCCGGGTAGTGGCATTTGAGCCAGGCGGAGACGTACACCAGCAGGGCGAAGCTGGCGGCGTGGGATTCCGGGAAGCCGTAGCCGCCGAAGCCGCAGATCTGCTGGTACAGGCGCTCGGCGAAGTCGGCGTCGTGGCCGCGTTCGAGCATGCCGGTAATCAGTTTGTCCCGGAACCCGGTCAGGTCGCCGTGGGATTTCCAGGCCGCCATGGCCCGGCGTAATTGGTCGGCCTCGCCAGCGGAGAAGCCGGCGGCCACCATCGCCAGTTTGATCACCTGTTCCTGGAAGATGGGCACGCCCAAGGTGCGTTCCAGCACCTTGCGGATGGCGTCGTTGGGGTAGCTCACCGGCTCCAGGCCGTGTTTGCGGCGCAGGTAAGGGTGCACCATGTCGCCCTGGATCGGGCCGGGGCGGACGATGGCCACTTCGATCACCAGGTCGTAGTAGGTTTCCGGTTTCAGACGCGGCAGCATGTTGATCTGGGCCCGGGATTCCACCTGGAACACGCCGATGCTGTCGCCTTTCTGGAGCATGGCGTAGGTGGCCCGGTCTTCCTGGGGCACGTCCTGGATCTCGAACGGCTGGCCTTTCTGTTCGCTGATCAGTTCCAGGGCCCGGCGGATGGCCGAGAGCATGCCCAGGGCCAGTACGTCCACTTTCATCAGGCCCAGGCTTTCCAGGTCGTCCTTGTCCCACTGGATCACGGTGCGATCGGCCATGGCGGCGTTTTCCACCGGCACCAGTTCGGCCAGCGGACCGGAGCTGATGACAAACCCGCCCACGTGCTGGGACAGGTGCCGGGGAAAGCCGAGCAGGGTGTTCACCAGGGTGAAGAACTGGTCCGCCACCTTGGGGTTGCGGGTCAGGCGTTTGTCGAGGATTTGCTGGCGCCAGTCGGTGGCCTTGTCACGCCAGTCGATGCCTTCCAGCAACTGTTCCACCTGGGCCGGGTCAAAGCCCAGGGCTTTGCCGACGTCGCGGATGGCGCTGCGGGGCCGGTAGCGGATCACCGTGGCGGCCAGGGCGGCCCGCTGCCGGCCATAGCGCTGGTAGATGTACTGGATGACTTCTTCCCGGCGCTGGTGCTCGAAGTCCACGTCGATGTCGGGCGGCTCGTTGCGGTCCTTGGAGATGAAGCGTTCGAACAGCAGCTCGACCCGGGCCGGGTTCACCTCGGTGATGCCCAGGCAGTAGCACACTGCCGAGTTGGCGGCCGAGCCCCGGCCCTGGCAGAGAATGCCCCGGCTGCGGGCAAAGGCGACGATGTCCTGAATGGTGAGGAAGTAGTGCTCGTACTTCATCTCCGAGATCAGGTCCAGCTCCTTGCGGATCAGCGCCTGCACGGTTAGTGGCGTGCCGTCCGGGTAGCGGCGGCGCTCGCCCTCGCGGGTCAGTCGCTTGAGGTAGGCGGCCGGGGTTTCGCCGTCTGGCACCAGGTCTGGCGGGTATTCGTAGCGCAAGCTGCCGGGTTCGAAGGTGCACTGGTCGGCAATCCGCCGGGTTTCCCGCAACCAGGGCTCCGGGAACAGGCGCTGCAGCACCGGCAGTGGCCGCAGGTAGCGTTCGCCGTTCTGGAACAGGCAATGGCCGGCCTGTTCCAGGTTGGTGTGGTGGCGCAGGGCGGTGAGCACGTCTTGCAATGGCTGGCGCTCCCGGCTGTGCATGTGCACCTCGCCGGTGGCGGTGATTGGGCAGCGCAGTTGGTCGGCCAGCCAGCGGGCCCGGGCCAGTTGCTGTTCCTCGCCGGATTCCAGGGTGCGGGCGGCAGCAATCCACAGCCTGGGTTCAAACAGCCGTTGCAGCCACTCGCCACAGGCCAGGGCCTGGTCGGCGTCGGCCTCGGTGGTGGCCGGCGGCAGCCACAGGCACAGGCAGTCGTCCAGGGGGTGGGTTTCCACGTCCCGGTAGAACAGCTGGTACTGGCCTTTCTCCGCCCGCCGCCGGCCGGTGGTGATCAACTGGCACAGCTGGCCATAGCCCTTGCGGGTGCGGGCCAGCAACACGAACCGGGGGTTGCTGGCACCGGGCGGGGCGTCGTCCAGCTCGAACCGGCTGCCGGTGATCAGTTTCACCGGGCTGTCCTTCAGGGCGGCCCAGGCCCGGGGGATGCCGGCCACCGAGCAGTCGTCGGTGATCGCCAGGGCAGCATAGCCCAGTTCGGCGGCCCGTTCGGCCAGCTCGTGGGAGTGGGAGGCGCCGGTCAGGAAGGTGAAGTTGCTCAGGCAGACCAGCTCCGCGTAGATCAGCCCGCTCATCAGCCAAACCACCCGTGCACGAACCAGCCGTCGCGCACATCCCGGAACACCCAGGCCAACTGGCCGTTGTGGAGCTGGGCGATGTAGTAATCCCGGTGCACCCGCTGGCCATCCCACCAGCCGCCACTGATGCGTTCGGGCCCGGCAAACCAGGCCGCCGGGGTTTCCGTGAGTGGCTGCGGTCCCTGTAGTAGCCACAGCGGGCGGCGCGGCAACTGGCCGGTATCAACCGATGGCCGGGTTTTGCGCTGAACGTCGGAGGCGCTCCAGGCCCGTTCCGGGCGGTGGTCGGCCTGGGGCGAGAGCTGTTTAAGGGCCTGATCGCCGAGCCGGGCCTGCAACCGGCTCATCAGGGTGTGCCAGGCTTCGTTCAGGTCCTGGGATTCACCCAGCAGGTCCTGGCCGGTATCGGCTTCACGTCCGAGAAAGCGCTTCACCGACAGCAGCAGGGCGATCACCGGCGCCCGCAGTGGCTGCTGCTCGAAACGCAGGCGAATCAGGTTCAGAAACGCCTCGGCCCGATGCTCCGGCCCGGAGGTGCGGATGCGCAGCCGGGTGGGTTCCTCGTGCCGGTGCCTCAGGATCAGCAGCAGGCTGTCGGTTTCCTGCTGGCGCCAGCACAGGTCTTCCTCCAGTTCCGACAGAATGCGCTGCAGCGGAAACAACAGCCCCTGAGACTGTTCGATCTCCTGAACAAAGTCCGCCTGCTGGCGAAAGTGGTGCGGTGGCTGCCACGGGGCCTGGGGGTCGGGCCGGGTGCCCTGGATTTTCTGGATCCGGGCCAGGGTTTCCGGCGACAGCCGGCGCGCCAGTTCCACCGGCGGCAGGTTGAATACCTCACCGAGGTTGCTCAGCCCGAGCCGCTGCAGCCGGGTGCAGGTGCGGGCATCAAACTCCGCCGCCAGCAACGGCATCTGGTCCAGGGTGCGCTGGATATGGCCTTTGTCAGCAGTGCATTCGCCCTTGCCGCTGCGGGCAATCAGTCGGGCCGCCAGGGGGGTGTGGCCAATGCCGGGCCAGGCGGTGAGCTGGCGTTCGTCCAGGGCCTGCTCCACGGTTTGCCACACCGCCGGCAGGCCGCCGTACAGCCGTTGCAGGCTGCCAATCTCGGCCATCAGACCGTTCGGTGGTACCAGCACGATGTGGGCGGCGTAGCGGTACAGCCAGCGGGCCTGGTCTTCCAGAATCCGCGCTTCCTGCTGCTGGTCCGCCCGCACCGTTCCCAGCTCCGGCACCAGGCTGAGCGCGGTTTTAAGGCGCATGCCGGCGCGCACGCCCTGGTCCCGGGCCTCCGGGCAGGCCTGAATGACCTTCTGCCCGGAGCGCTCGACAATCACCAGCGCGCCGGCGTCTTCCCGGGTGCGGCGAATGTGGTCCAGCAGCAGGTGCGTGAAGTGCAGGTACAGCCAGAGCATTGTCGTTTACCGGTGGGACGCGGGCCAGGGGCCCCGAACCACCCGGGGCGCCTCGCGGAAGCCCAGGTCGGCCCGGTGCGCCATAGCCAGGGCGCAGCGCTGTCCTGGCCAGCTGCCCCGGCGTTTGACGATGTTGATCTTCAGCTCCTGGTTGGCGCCGGGCTCCAGCTCCAGGCGCAGGGCGGCCGGGGAATTCTGCTCGGCGTAGCGGCGCTCACGGAACAGCACGCACACGTTGCTGCCGGCCTCGGCGGCCAATTGCAGGCGCCGGATATCCCGGGACGCCAGCTTGCCCGGCCAGGCCATCACCAGCCCGGTGACCGGCGAGCGCAGACAGTTTTCCAGGGTCCACAGGAAATCGCCGGCCTCGTCGGTGTGGATCATCACCACCTGGTCCAGGTTTACGCCTTCCCGGGCCAGGGCCGGGGCGTAGGGCGTGTGCGGCGGGTTCAGCCAGAACACCGTTTTGCCACTGTGGGACAGCCGCTGCATCAACGGCAGCAGCAGGTGCAGTTCGCCGATGCCGGGGGTATCCAGCAGGCATTCACTCAGCGCCCTCCGGGGCCAGCCAATGCCGCCAAGCTGATTATCCAGCACCTGATAGCCGGTGGGTTCCGCCGGTTGCGTGGTGCGCCGGTGCTTGTGCCCCTGCCAGACACGGGCATCCTGCATCAGCGTGTTCAGAAGCTCGCTCATGGGTAAGATCTCAAAATACTGTTTAAATATACAGTATTCTGAAAGCGGTCGAATTTCAAGGCATGAATGTCTGCTACCACATGGCATGGAAGAGGGCGGATTATGACCGGGAGCCGGCCTGAATCCCTGCGGGGTAAAATCCAGTTCCACAATCAAAGCGGGACGTTTTATCTTTGCGTCTCGTTGAATCTCCCCTCTATAATCGCCTGCTGTTGCTGAGTGTTAATGAGCCTCAGAACCACCTGCGGAATACCATAACCATAAGAAGGACCAACCTATGTTGAAGCGTCGAATTCTCCTGGCCACTACCGCCGCCACGCTCCTGTTCAGTGCTGCGGCCACGGCCCAATACAAAGACGAATACACTGTATCCACCGTGCTGCCATCTGCTTTTCCCTGGGGGCAGGCCGCCGATAAGTGGGTGGAACTGGTGCGGGAGCGTTCAGACGGACGCATCAACATGAAGATCTACAGCAACTCCCAGCTGGTGTCCGGTGACCAGACCAAGGAGTTCTCCGCCATGCGTTCAGGGCTGATCGACATGGCCGTGGGCTCCACCATCAACTGGTCGCCCCAGGTCCCGGAACTGAATCTGTTTTCCCTGCCGTTCCTGATGCCGGATTACGAGGCCATCGACGCCATTACCCAGGGCGAGGCCGGTGAGACCATCTTTGCCGCCATCAAAAAGCGGGGCGTGACGCCGCTGGCGTGGGGCGAGAACGGCTTTCGCGAGCTGTCCAACTCCAAGCGCAAGATCACCGGTCCCGACGATGTGGAGGGCCTGAAAATCCGCGTGGTGGGTTCGCCGCTGTTCCAGGACACTTTCACCACCCTGGGGGCCAACCCGACCCAGATGAGCTGGGCCGACGCCAAGCCCGCCCTGACCACCGGTGCGGTCGATGGCCAGGAGAACCCGATCTCGGTGTTCGACGTTGCCCGTATCGACCAGGTTGGCCAGACCCACCTGACCCTGTGGCATTACATGGCCGACCCCCTGGTGTTTGCGGTGAGCAACCGGGTCTGGAGCCAGTTCAACCCCGAGGATCAGGCCCTGCTCAAACAGGCGGCCATCGATGCCGGCCAGTGGGAAATTGAAAAATCCCGGGGCGAACTGGAAGCCACCCTTGAGGCGATCAAGGCACGCGGCGTGCAGGTGGTGGAGCTGACGCCGGAGCAGCACGCGGCCTTCGTAGAAGCCACCCGCCCCGTGTACGAAAAATGGACCGACCGTATCGGTGAGGATCTCGTGGAGCAGGCCCAGGAGGCCGTCGCCAACCGCTAACCTCGGGCGTTGCCCCCAAAAGCACCCGTCCACGGGCGGGTGCTGCCATCCACTCCGGAGTTCTCATGTCTGCTCGCCCCCCGAAGTTCAGGCCCGACGCCTGGCTGGCCACCCTGGCTTTGACCGGCATCTGTGTCATCAGCCTGGGTAACGTCGTGGTCCGCTATGCCACGGATGCTTCATTCGCCTTCACCGAAGAATACTCTGTGTTTTTGCTGGTGGTGCTGACCTTCGCCGGTGCGGCGGTGGCGGCCCGCCACAACCAGCACATCCGCATCGAGTTGATTGAGCACGTGCTGCCACCGCGCCTCAAGAAGGTGGTGTACGTGCTGCAGTGGCTGGCCGGGGTGACGGTACTTGGCATTACCGTGTGGTACGGCAGCAAATTTGCGCTCGAGGAGTACCAGTGGGAATCCCTGTCGCCGGGGCTGGGGCTCCCGAATTGGATCTACGTGATCTGGCTGCCGGTGCTGTCGCTGGCCATCATCATCCGGATGACCCAGAACCTGATAGACCGCCTGCGCGGCAAGGTGGATCCGGAGGTCATCCATGAGTCCTGATCTGCTGCTGATTGGCACCTTTCTGCTGGCCCTGCTGCTGGGGGTGCCGGTGGCCATCGCCCTTGGTCTGGGGGGCGTGGTGGGTATTCTGGCCGGGTTGTCGCCGGACATGCTGGCCACCCTGGGGACCAACACCTACAACAGCGTGGCCAAATACCCGCTGATTGCGATTCCCCTGTTCATCCTCACCGGCCTGATCTTCGAGCGGGCCGGGGTGGCCGCGAGCCTGGTGCGCTTTGCCCAGGCCATCATTGGTCCCCGCCACGGCGGGCTGACCGTGGTAGCGGTACTGGTGTGCCTGATCATGGGCGGCATGAGTGGCTCCGGGCCGGCCGACGCCGCCGCCGTGGCCATGGTCATGCTGCCGAGCATGCGCAAGGCCGGTTACCCCCAGCCGTTTTCCGCCACGCTGATTGCGGCGTCGTCGTCCACGGCCATCCTGATTCCACCCTCCATCGCGCTGATCCTGTACTCCATCGTAGTGCCCGGTGTGGACCTGCGGGCATTGTTCGCCGCCGGCGTGTTCCCGGGCATCCTGGCGGGGCTGTCGCTGCTGGTACCAGCCCTGTTCCTGGCGCGCAAGTACCGCTGGGAAGACCCGGAGGAATCTGAGCGGCCGCCATTCTGGCCCAGTTTCAAGGCCGCGCTGCCGGCGCTGTTCGCCCCGGTCATCATCCTCGGTGGCCTGAGATCCGGGCTGTTCACCCCGACCGAGGCCGCCGTGGTCGCCGTAACCTACGGCATCATCGTGGGCTGCCTGGTGTACCGCAACCTGAGCCTCCGCAACCTGTTCAGCCTGATCACCGACGCCGCCGTGACCTCTGGGGTGGTCATGCTGATCATCGCCCTGGCCGGCATTTTCGCCTGGGCCGGCACCACCCTCGGCACCTTCCAGCATCTGGCCGAGGCGCTGTTGTCCCTGTCCAGCAATGGCTGGGTGTTGCTGGGGCTGGTCATGGTGCTGGTGCTGATTGCCGGCATGCTGCTGGATGCGGTGTCGATCTACCTCATCCTGATCCCCATCGTGCTGCCGCTGATGACCCATTTCGGCTGGAACCCGGTGTGGTTCGGCATACTGCTGGCCATGAACATCGCCATTGGTCAGTTCACCCCGCCGGTGGCCGTCAACCTGATGGTGACCACCCGCATCGCCAATATCCGGCTGGAGCACACCCTGGGTTGGGCCATGGTGTTCATTGCGGCCATGGCCGTAAGCCTGTTGCTGGTAATGCTGTTGCCGGGGATCGCCCTGTGGCTTCCGGAGCAGCTCGGGTTTGTTGTGGGGCAGTGGTAAGGCTGCAGCGGGGATAAAACCGGGGGCAGGGTTGATAAAGCCCCCGGTGCGACCCACGCTAGTAATACAAGCCATCAACCAGGGAGGTTGGTCATGAGTGAGCTAACCCAACAGCACTGCCAGGCGTGCCGCAAAGACGCGCCAAAAGTCACCGAGGCCGACAAGAAAACGCTGTTAAAGGAAGTGCCCGACTGGGCCATTGATGAGATCGATGGCGAGGAACAGCTGCTCAAGGTGTTCCGGTTCAAGAATTTCACCGGAGCGCTGGCCTTTACCAACAAGGTGGGCGAGTTGGCTGACTCGGAAGACCATCATCCGGCCATCTTGCTGGAGTACGGCAAAGTTACCGTGCGCTGGTGGACCCACGCCATTGGCGGCCTGCACCAGAACGATTTCATAATGGCGGCGAAAACCGACGCGGCCTACACCGAGCCCAAGTGACCTCTGCGTGGCGGAATCGGCCTTCCGCCACGCTCGCCCCGCCATTCGGCGGGTGGGCGTTATTCATGTGATGCGGATTCCGGCCAGGTGTTGGGAAAGCTGAGCAGGATACGAACCCGTTCGCAAAACCGCAGGAGGCCCCAAGGATCGCGGGTTTCGGATCTGCTATGGTGGAAGCACTGGAAGGTACACGTGCTCAACAACCATTAATCAAGGAAGATCATGCGAATATCCACGCTCCCCCTCGTTGTCCTCTGTCTCTTCATGGGTTTCACTTTCTGGGTTATGGCAGGCGCCGAGCAGTCCCTGCTGGCCTTCGGTGCCCAGCTCATGTCGAGTCCGGATACCGCCCAGGTTGTCATCGATCTCTACATTCTGGCCGCACTGGCTTGCGTCTGGATGTACCAGGACGCCAAACGCCGCGGTAAGGGGCTGGGTTATCTTATTCCGTTCTTCGTTCTGACCGCGGTGTTTGTGTCGGCCGGGCCGCTGCTTTATTTGGTGCTGCGTGGTGGGCAAGAACCGGAAGCCGAAGCCAGCAAAATATAAAAGGCCGCTTAAGGTTGTTTCTGGCCTGTCGGCCGTCCACCGGACGCCCCCGTCGGGGCGCCGCTAATGGCAGGCGTTATCAGACAAGGAAGTGAATCAATGAAGCAAACGGGCAGTTGTCTCTGCGGAGGCATCCAATACGAAATCAACGGTCCACTGACCGATGTGCTGAATTGTCACTGCTCAATGTGCCGGAAGCTACACGCATCAGCGTTCAGAACCCGCGCAAAGGTAAAGTCCTCCGACTGGCATACCGTCAAAGGTCAGGAGTTGATGAAATTCTACGAATCCTCTCCGGGTGAGCATAAGGGCTTTTGCTCGAACTGCGGTTCAAGCCTCTACACGAAATTCGATGCAAATCCGGATATCTATGGATTCCCACTCGGAACACTCGACACAGACCCAGGAGTAAAACCCGAGCGGCACGTATTCGTTGCTAGTAAGGCTCCCTGGTTCGAGATTACGGACGATCTATCTCAGAATGCGGAGTATGACTGAGACGGTGATAACAAGCCGCGTCACTCGGACGGCCTTGTCAGGCCGCTGGTGCGCTCAGCGTTAAATGCCAAGGAAAGGTATGATCATCGGCAATTAACAAGGTCTTGCAGTTCGTTCCTGCCTGCAGCCTCTACCGGAAACAACTGCCGTGGCACCTCATAGCGCTGTATTGCGGCCGGCTTGGGGATTGGCAGGCTTGCGGCTCTTGTCCCTTTGGCGCCATGATTACGGGTTCAGACAAGCGCAAAGCTCCTCAGAGGTAACCTTGGTGATTGAACGTCGTTTGAATGGGTTTGTGGTGCCCTGGTGCCTCGTAGTACTGATTGTTCTCCTGGCTTCGCCGGGTTTCGTATTGGCGAAAAGCAAGCTGACCTTCGCGTTCAGCGAAAAATCACCGCCGTACAGTTTCTCGCTTGACGCGAAGGCGGTCGGGCTTCTCCCGGATCTGGTGCAACTGGCGTTCAGTTTTATCCCCGACTACAGCACGGAAAACGCAGTGATGCCGTGGTCAAGGGCGCAGTTCAACGTTCGGCTGGGTCTCTCCGATGGTTTTCTCACCTATCCGTCGAAAGAGCGACAAGGCTACGCCCTCTTTTCGAAATCGCCGCTCTTCACCCAGGACTTTGGCTATCTGGTGTACTCGGCGGACAACCCCAACCTAGGCGTGATTGAATCGGCTACCAGCTTCGCTGACTTGTCCAGTCTGACGGTGATCGTCGAGAAGGGCTCCAAATGGGAGGAGGACAATATCCCCGACTTTCTGGAGACGGTATCAGGCCGAGATGTGAATACGATGATGCATCTTCTTATGCTGCGGGAAGCCGGGGATTTTTTTGTGCAGCCGGCCGAAGACGCCCGATTCATCGCTCAAAAGCTTGGCTATTCGGAGAAGCTGAAAGTTCGCAAGGTTGATTTTGTTCCGAATTCCCTGATCCCCTTTCATATTGGCGTATCGCGCGAACTTCCATCCGCCGAGACGGTGATCAATAAGGTCGATGCGATCATGCGGGATCCCGAATTCCAGTCACAACTCGACCTTCTGCTTGAGAGTTATCGATGACTCCGAGTGGTTTAATCTTTCGTTTCCACGGATTGGACATACGGTTTTTTGCGCTCTAGTTCCTCATCCCATGCACTAGCTTGGGGATACAATCATTATCGAACAGCAGAAGTATTGGATACCAAGGAGGGTTACTCTTGTCTAATGTAAGTATCGAATTCGGATTCAGCGTCCCGCAATCGACGGTGATGCGGTGGGTGTTAAAGCAGTTCATTGGTTATACCGGCTATTTCATGACTGCCTTGACCGCTGCTGTCTGGATGGCTCTGGGTTTGTTCGTTGTCGCCTTGTTTTCACAAAACGCCGTTGTCGCTATCTTGGCATTATTCGTGGAGTGGGGAGGGGAGGTATTCGCGCCTTTGAAAGACGGTGGGAGCCTGGTTTTTGGGAATCACCAAGCCCAGAGAGGGGAAAACGACGTGAGCGGCCTGCAGGCCGCACTCTCGATCGTTGCGAGTGTTTCCTTCGTGCTGTATTTCCTGGCCGCTGTGGTGAAGGCGATATTTGATAGAGAACTGACCCTGGCTCAGTCCGTAAAGTACACCTTCGTTAAGCGCACCTCCCTTATCGTTTTTGTGGCAATTCCTCTTGCCAGCGTTTTTCAGCTCAAATCTGGTATCGCGCCAGATTCACTCTTTATTTCAGTATTTCTTGCGGTCTTTATTGCTCCTGCGCTGTTACTCAGTGGGTATTGGTCCGTTTTCTGGAATCAACTGGTCAGTCAGGCGATTTGTTACGTGGATGCGGGCGGTGAAAATGCTCCTATGCAATCGCTGTCCTAAGCGCTACCAACACCGAATGTTCTACATTCATTTAATCGAGTCAGGAATGGCCGCCCGACTTTAACCCCCAGGCCCAGCGGCTACCGGCATTGAGGAGAACGCACGCCATGAGCGCAGACTTTCAGCCCGGCCGTAACATCGCGATGAAAATTCCCGCCCACGAATACGAGAGCACGGTGCGCTTTTACCGGGAGGTGCTCAGGTTCAGGGAGCTGACCGGCAGCAACGCTGACGACACGCCCAGGTTTGAATTCGGCGACAAGGTGCTCTGGCTCGATCGGGTCGCCGGTTTGAGTCAGGCCGAGATCTGGCTGGAAGTCATTGCCAGTGATATTGACCAGGCATCGGCCTATTTCCGGCAGCAGGGCTGTTCCCGGTGCGATGAGATCGAGCCGTTGCCGGAGTCCATTAAGGCGTTCTGGATCGCCAGCCCGTCCAACATCATCCACCTGGTGTCGTCGGGGGAGGGCACCTGAAACCCGGCAAGCCTAGTGCCTGCGGCGGGCAATCCGGCCTTGCCATTGACGTTGTGTGTCATAGACTTAAGCTAACTGGCGGCAATGACTGAAATTGTTGCCGGCAACCCCCCCAAGAACGCTCACCGACCAAGAGGACTGGCCGTGCCCCTATTCTCCCGTTTTCGTCACGCCGTGACGCTCTCCCTCACGCTGCTTGCCGGGCAGACTTTCGCCGCTGACCCGGTGGTGGTCTCGTCCAAGATCGATACCGAGGGTGCGGTTCTGGGCCAGATGATCCTGCAGTCGCTGGAGCAGGCGGGCATTCCGGTGGAGAACCGGTTGCAGCTGGGCGCGACCAACATCGTTCGCAACGCCATCAAAGCGGGCGAAATCGATCTCTATCCCGAGTACACCGGCAATGCCGCTTTCTTCCACGACCAGGCCGATCGCGATCTCTGGAAAGATGCCGACAAAGCCTACGAGCGGGCGGCCAGCCTGGACAAGGACGCCCACAACATCATCTGGCTGAAGCCGGCGCAGGCCAACAACACCTGGGCCATGAGCGTGCGTGGTGACCTGGCCCGGGACAACGGTTTGCAGACGCTGGAGGACCTGGCGGCTTACATCAATGGCGGTGGGGCGTTCAAGTTTGCGGCCAGCGCCGAGTTTGTGGAGTCGGCCAGCGCCTTGCCAGCGTTCCAGGAAGCCTATGGCTTTACCCTGAGCGCCGACCAGCTGCTCGTGCTCTCGGGTGGCAACACCGCCGCCACGCTGCGGGCAGCGGCCCTGAACAACAACGACGTCAATGGCGCCATGACCTACGGCACCGACGGCGGTCTGAACGCGCTGGATCTGAAGGTAATGGAAGACACCCTGGGCGTTCAGCCAGTGTACCAGCCGGCGCCCATCGTGCGCGCGGAAGTGCTGGAGGCTTACCCCGCGATCCGTGAGGTGCTGGAGCCTGTGTTTGATGCCCTGGACCTAGAAACCCTGCAGCGCCTGAATGGCCTGGTGGCCGTGAACGGGGTGCCGGCGGAGCAGGTGGCGCGGGATTACCTGGATTCGCTGACCCAGGACTGAGGTTTGCCGAGTTCCACGCCCTCCCCACAGCCGATGACGCCGAACCGCGTAGTCCCGGTGTTGGCGGTCCTGGCCCTCATCCTGGCCTGGCTGCTGGATTTTGGCACCATCCAACCCAATCGCATCGTCCCGGGCACCGGTCACGGTCTGCTGTCGGCGCTCGGCTGGCCGGGAGCAGGGCTGGTAACTCTGGTGCTGGCGGCGTCGATTCTGCTCGCCATCCGGCCCATTCGAATTCGCTATCCGCTGTTGCTGGGTCTGGTGGGCCTGTCCCTGGCCTTGCTGCCACTGTTACTGCAGGTCTTTGCCGGTCGCCATCTGCCCGAGGATGCGCCCTATGCCCGGTCCTCGGTCGGGGCTGGCTTCTGGTGCCTGCTGTTTCTGCTGTCGTTGATGCTGGTTGAGGCCCTCGGCCGCTATGGCACCCGGCGCGGGTTGCAACTGGCGCTACTGCTGGGCCTCGCGGGCAGTTGGTTATGGCTGCTGCGGAGCGATGGCCTGGCGAGCCTGTCCCTGGTGCGGGAGTTCGATGCCCGCCCCGGTGCGTTTGAGCAGGCGCTGTGGACTCATCTGGCGCTTGCGTTGGGCGCCGTATCCCTCAGCGCCGGTCTGGCGTTTGTGCTGGCGCTGAAAATGATGCGCAGCCCGGCCTGGCAACGACCGGTGCTGGGTGCCGTGAGCTTCCTGCAGACCATTCCGAGTCTGGCCGTGTTTGGCCTGTTGATAGCACCCCTCAGTGCCTTGTCGGAGGCGTTTCCGGTCCTGCAGGCCCTGGGCATCCGGGGCATCGGCTGGGCGCCCGCATTGCTGGCCCTGATGGCGTACAGTCTGCTGCCGATGGTGCGCAACACCTTCGTTGCGCTTACCGAAGTTCCGGAACACCTGGTCGACGCGGGCCGGGGAATGGGCATGACGGACCGACAGCTGTTTTTCCAGCTCAAACTGCCCTTGGCCATGCCGGTCATCATTGAGGGCGTGCGCATCACCACCATTCAGGCGATCGGCCTGACCGCGGTGGCAGCCCTGATTGGTGCCGGTGGCCTGGGCAGTTTCATTTTCCAGGGTCTGGGGCAGGCGGCCATGGACTTGGTGCTGCTTGGGGCCTTGCCTACCATTGCGCTCGCGCTGCTGGCGGATGCGCTGCTCACCATGCTGGCCAACAGTTTGAAGCCAGCCCCCGTAACCACATGATTGCCAAAAGGCCCATGTCCGGATGATTGAACTGAAAAACGTGACCCGGCGCTTCGGCGAAGCCATCGCCGTGGACAACATCAACCTGACCGTGGAAACCGGCGAGGTCTGCGTGCTGGTGGGCAGTTCCGGGTGCGGCAAATCCACCACGCTGCGCATGATCAACCGTCTGTTGCCCCACAGTGCCGGCGAGATTCTGGTGGACGGCGAGAGCGTGACCGCCATGAATCCCGACCAGTTGCGCCTGAACATGGGGTACGTGATTCAGGGCACGGGGTTGTTTCCCCACTGGACGGTGGCGCGCAACATCGCCATGGTGCCGCAGTTGCTGAAATGGCCCAGGGACCGAATTGAGGCACGGGTGCGGGAGTTGATGACCCTGCTGGACCTGGACCCGGCCACGCACGCCCACAAATACCCCCAGCAGTTGTCCGGTGGCCAGGCCCAACGGGTCGGAGTTGCCCGGGCACTAGCGGCCGATCCCAACATTTTGCTGATGGACGAACCCTTTGGCGCGCTGGATGCCATCACCCGGGAGAATCTGCAGCTGGAAATGCTGCGGATTCAGCGACAGGTCTGCAAGACCACGGTGTTTGTGACCCACGACATCGATGAAGCCCTGCGGCTGGCGACGCGCATCGCGGTGATGGACCAAGGCCGGATCATCCAGCACGACACACCGGAGAACATTCTGCGCCGGCCGGCGTCGGCCTTCGTGGAGAGTCTGGTGGGCAAGCAGGACCGGGGGCTCAAGCTGATGAGTCTGCGGCCGGTGCGGGAACTGATGGTGCGCCACCCGGAACCCAGACCAGGAACGCCCGGCGAGGACGGCCTGCACGAAGACGACAGCCTGCGCCTGGCGCTGTCGGTCATGCTCTGGCGCGACCGGCCTGAGGTCGCCGTGCTCGATGACCAGGGGCAGGAGGTCGGGGTGATCACCCGCGAGCGCCTGCTGCAGGGCGGAATCTGATGCGCGCCTGGCTGCCGCCCGCCTTGTTGATTGCGTTGCTGTGCGGGTTGTCCGTCGGCATGACCCTGCTGGAGCCAATGTTCCGGTGGCTGCAGCCGGACAAGCAACAGGTGCTGTACGATCGCGACAGCTTTCTGTTCCTGTTGCAGAACCACCTGCTACTGGTCGCGGTGTCCGCGGCCATCGGTACGGTCGCGGCCGTGGCCGGCGGAATCTTTGCCACCCGGTCGGCGGGCCGGGATTTTCTGCCCCTGGTCAGCCAGGTGGCGTCCATCGGCCAGACCTTTCCACCGGTGGCGGTGCTGGCGCTGGCGGTGCCGGTGCTGGGCTTTGGGGAGGCGCCGATTCTGGTGGCGCTGATTCTGTACGGTCTGCTGCCCATCCTGCGCAACACCCTGGCCGGACTGGAGGGCATTGATCCGGCCGTGCGGGAGGCGGCACGGGGCATGGGCATGTCGCCGGTTCAGGTCCTGGTGCAGGCGGAGCTGCCGCTGGCGGGCCGGGTGATTCTGGCCGGGATCCGCACCTCCGTCACCATCAACATCGCCACGGCGGCCATCGGGTCCACCATCGGAGCCCGGACCCTGGGCGATCCCGTTATCGCGGGCCTGGTCAATGACAACACGGCCTATGTCCTGCAAGGGGCCCTGCTGATCGGCTTGCTGGCGCTGACCACCGACAGCGTGTTCGAGGCGCTGGAGCGGACCTGGGAGCGTCGGTTGCCGAGCCGGTAACGAGGCTGGCAAGTTCCCTCGGGTCGCACCACCCGGTCGTTCTGGCCTGTGCTATGGTTGATTAAAGCTGCTCTCTGTTGCGGAGTGTGGATGTCTCTGAGAGTTCTGGGTATCACCAAGAATCGAAAGAGGGATCAAGCCATGAACGCCACTCCGCTCGCTTTCACTATCAGTCTTGCCGCTGCCTGCGCCTGTGTCAGCGCACAGGAAAAACCATTGGTCATTTCCCACGAGGACCCGGGGCTTGAGTGGATGCCGTGCCCGGATTTCATCCCGGAAGGCTGCCAGATCGCTGTACTGAAGGGAGATCCGGCCGACACCAATCTTGACATTTTTTTCAAGGTGCCCGGGGATTTCGAGATACCCCCACATTTTCACACCTCCCAGGAGCGTATGGTGCTGGTGTCTGGCACGCTGGAGGTCGTGTACGAGAACCATGAGAAAGAGACCATCAGCGTCGGCGAGTACGCGTACGGACCCGCGGAACTGCCGCACTCAGCATACTGTCATGCGGGCGCGGACTGTGTTCTGTACATTGGCTTTGTGGCCCCCCTGGACGCGATTCCCATTGAGGGCATCAACGACTAGTTTTCGGTCCGGGCCGGATGGGGCGAACCAATGCCGGTTGCCTGACGTAGCTTTTGGGACCGTCAACGCCACGAATCAGGGAGGCGATCCATGACCATTTTTGAAGAGCTTCGGGCCGATCACGACAAACAGCGCAAAATGATCGAACAAGTGCTGGCGACCAGTGGAGCCAGTGACGAACGCAAGCGGCTGTTTCTCAACCTGAAGAAAGAGTTAGCGGACCATGCGCTTGCCGAGGAGCGGCATTTTTACGTGCCGCTGATGCAGTACGACACGACCCAGGAACAGGCCCGGCACAGCGTCGCGGAGCATCACGAGCTGGATGAGTTGATTGAAGCGGTCTCGTCCGCCGAGGAGGACTCGCCGGGCTGGCTGGCGCACGCCAAGAACCTGGCCCACAAGCTGTTGCACCACCTCGAGGAAGAGGAAAAAGAGGTGTTCACCGTGGCCGGCAAGGTACTGGCGGATGCCGATAAAACGTCCCTCGGGGCTGACTATCGGGGTGAAATGGACAAACGGGCGGAAACGCCGTAAGCCGGGCGGACAAACGCCCAGGCTCAACCGAACAGACGCGACGGCCAGGGGAGCCTACCGCCGCTGCAAGGAGTGCAGTCATGAAAGCAAAGATCAGCCTGGTCACCCTGGGGGTCGATGATCTGGAACGGGCCACCCGGTTTTACGGCGAGGGCCTGGGGTTGCCGCGCCATGAGTTCGAGGGTGGCGGCATTTCCTTCTTCAGCCTGCAAGACACTTGGCTGGCGCTGTATCCCCGGGCCGAGCTGCTGAAAGATCTCGGGCTTCCGGCGAGCACCGAACCGGGCTTCTCCGGCATTACCCTGGCCCACAATGTGGCAACCAAAGCGGAGGTGGATGCGCTGCTCCAGCAGGCAGTAGCCGCCGGTGCCACCCTCACCAAACCGGCGGAGGAGGTGTTCTGGGGCGGCTATTCCGGCTATTTCCAGGACACCGAGGGCCACTACTGGGAGGTGGCCTACAACCCCTTTCAGGACCTGACGTGATGATCGCGCCCGGTATGGTGAGTCGACCGACGCTCTGATCGCCGTCCGAGGTCCCGAAAGTCCTGTCCTGGATTAACCCGCGAATCCGGGCCACAACACATGGAGAGACGCCATGGATATTGTTCGCATCATCGTTGCCATTCTTTTGCCGCCCCTGGGAGTGTTCTTGCAGGTCGGCTTGGGTAAGCACTTCTGGATCAATATTGTGTTGACGTTACTGGGCTATCTGCCGGGGATTGTGCACGCCGTATACATCATCGCCAAGAAGTGAGCGGCCGTTGGCGTTGAGCGTGGCAGGTGTTGGCAGTGCGGGGGATTCCTCAGCGAACCTCCCGCACTGATGCGTTCAATATCCGTTGGTAAAGCCCACAGTGCTGCAATCGGGGTAACTCTCGACCACCTGACCATCAATCCAGACCGCCACCGCCTGTGCCGTGCCGCTGGCACTGCTGCCGTAACGCACCTCGGCGCTGCCATCACTGGCGATTCTGATGATGCCCTCGATCGGGCAGGCCTCGGTGTCGGAAATCACGACCGGTGCCGGGGTTGAGAGTTGGACATAGCCGCCGATGTCCGAGCCGAGGATTTTGCCGGCGATGCTGAACTCGGTGGTGGACTCGGTGCGGTTGATCCGAATGTCACCGCCGGTGATGGCGGCGTAGTCGGAGCCCAGTTTGATTTCAAAGGCGTCAATCGTATTGGTCAGGCTGAAGTTGTCGGGGTTGCCGCCGGCTCCACTGACGATTCGAATGTCGGTGGAGCCGAGGATTTGCAGTGGCTCGCCGGTCGTTAGTCGCTCCCCCGTGATATCGTAACTGGCGGAGGCGCTGGCCTCAGTCTCACCCGAGACGGTGAGCACCGCGTCGTAGCCACCGTTCAGCAGCACGGCGCCGTAGCTGCTGGTGGTGACGACACAGGCGTTGAACGTCAGGGACTGTTCCGCACCCTGACCGTTTTCCACGTAGGACACCGTGAGGGTTCCGCCCCCGTCACAGTCCACGGTGGTCGATTCTTCTGCGCCGGCGGGCAGCAGGGTGCCCTCAACTTCCCCAACCAGCGCCAGTCCTTCGGCAATGCCATCGTAGAGTCCGACCAGGTTCTGGACATTGGCGTCGGCCGAGATGGCAATCTGCTTGTTGGCGTAGTTTTCGGTATCGAGAGACAGGGCAGAGCTCGAACTGCCTCCGCCGCCGCCACCTCCGCCACAGGCCGCAAGCACAGCGGCGCCGGACACGAGCATCACGCCTTTCACAATGGGTTGTTGTTTCATAAGTCTTCCTTGTTGACTGTGGCTGATAGCTGTCGCGAGTACTCCAGGCGGAATTGAGCGACGCCTCCATTGGAAGTGAAAGTGCCCATAAAGTCCAGAGGGCCCAGGCCGACGGAAGGAGGGCGGCGTACTGGTAATCACCCAAGACGAGCGGCACCAAAAACTGGATAATGGCGGGTCAATCAAGCCACGGCGCGCCCAATTCTCCAACGCTGGTACCCTCGTAATGGAAATCAACGTCAACTTCCTCGACAACCTCAGACTTGAAGCCAAGTTTGATGATTTTACTGTCGTTACTGACCAACCCATCCGCTACAAGGGCGACGGCTCCGCCCCCAGCCCGTTCGATTATTTCCTGGCGTCGTCCGCCCTGTGTGCGGCCTATTTCGTGCGGGTCTACTGCAAGGCCCGGGACATCCCGACCCACAACATCCGGCTGTCCCAGAACAACATCGTCGACCCGGAAAACCGCTACAACCAGATCTTCAAGATCCAGGTCGAGCTGCCGGAGGACATTTCCGACAAGGACCGCCAGGGCATCCTGCGCTCCATCGACCGCTGCACGGTCAAGAAGGTGGTGCAAACCGGCCCCACCTTCGAAATCGAAACCGTCGAGAATCTGGCTGAAGACGCCCAGGCCCTGCTGATGGCCGAGCCGGAGGGCGGCACCCGCACCTTCATCGAGGGCAAGGACCTGCCGCTGGAGCAGACCATCGCCAACATGACTGGCATCCTGGCCGATCTGGGCATGAAGATTGAGATTGCATCCTGGCGCAACATCGTGCCCCACGTGTGGTCGTTGCACATCCGGGATGCGGCCTCGCCCATGTGCTTCACCAACGGCAAGGGTTCCACCAAGGAAAGCGCCCTGTGCTCGGCTCTGGGTGAGTTCATCGAGCGTTTGAACTGCAACTTCTTCTACAACGACCAGTACTTCGGTGAGGAAATTGCCAACAGCGATTTCGTCCATTACCCCAACGAGGAATGGTTCAAACCCGGGCCCAACGATGAGCTGCCAGCCGGGATTCTCGACGACTACAGCCTGGACATCTACAACCCGGACGGTGACCTGCGGGGCTCTCACCTGATCGACACCAACTCGGGCAAGGTGGAGCGGGGCATTGTCTCGCTGCCGTTCGTGCGCCAGTCCGACGGCGAGGTGGTGTACTTCCCGTCCAACCTGATCGAGAACCTGTTCCTGAGCAATGGCATGAGTGCCGGCAACACCCTGTTCGAGGCCCAGGTCCAGTGCCTGTCGGAGATCTTCGAACGGGCCGTGAAGCGGGAAATCCTGGAGCAGGAACTGGCGCTGCCTGACGTGCCGCTGGAGGTGCTGGAGAAGTACCCGGATATCCTGGAGGGCATTCGCGCCCTGGAAGAGCAGGGCTTCCCGATCCTGGTGAAGGACGCCTCCCTGGGCGGCCAGTTCCCGGTCATGTGCGTCACCCTGATGAACCCGCGCAACGGCGGCGTCTTTGCTTCCTTTGGTGCCCACCCCAACTTCGAGGTGGCGCTCGAGCGCAGCCTGACCGAATTGATGCAGGGCCGCAGTTTCGAGGGCCTGAACGATGTCCCGGCGCCCACGTTCAACAGCCTGGCGGTCACCGAGCCCAACAACTTCGTGGAGCACTTCATCGACTCCACCGGGGTGGTGTCCTGGCGCTTCTTCAGCGCCAAGTCCGATTACGAGTTCTGCGAATGGGATTTCTCCGGCACCAACGAGCAGGAGGCCGCCGGCCTGTTTGGCATTCTTGAGGAGATGGGCAAGGAAGTGTACATGGCCGTGTACGAGGACCTGGGGGCGCCCACCTGCCGGATCCTGGTGCCCGGATACTCCGAGGTCTACCCGGTGGAAGACCTGATCATGGACAACACCAACATGGCCCTGGACTACCGCGAGGACATCCTCAACCTGCACACCCTGAGTGACGAGCAGCTGGCGGATCTGGCGGAGCGCCTGGAGGCCAGCCAGCTCGACAACTACATGACCATCATCAACCTGATTGGCGTGGAGTTTGATGAGAACACGGTATGGGGTCAGCTGACCATCCTCGAACTGAAACTGTTGATCTGCCTGGCCCTGCAGTGGCATGAGGAGGCGCTGGAGTTCGTCGACATGTTCCTGCAGTTCAACGACAACACCGTGGAACGGAACCTGTTCTACCGGGCCGTGTACGCCGTGCTGGAAGTGACCCTGGACGAGGAGCTGGAACTGGACGACTTCATCGTCAATTTCCGCCGCATGTACGGCGACGACACCATGGCTGCCGTGGTCGGCTCGGTGGATGGCAGCGTGCGCTTCCACGGCCTGACGCCCACCAACAGCCAGCTCGAGGGCCTGGAGAAGCACCAGCGCCTGATTGAAAGCTACAAGAAGCTGCACGCCGCCCGGGCGCGCAAGGCCGGCCTGGCCGGCTGAACCGGTCCGCGCCTGGGCCGGGCAGGGGCCGCGCTCCCTGCCTAGCGCCCGGGCCGTGACTGGATCTCCACCACCCGACCGTTCCGCAGGGTCACTACCTGACGGAACTGGTTGTCGGAGAAGTCGTACAGCCACTGCTGGATCAGCACTGGCTGGAGCACCTGCCAGTTCTCGTACCGCCCCAGTGGTCGCGGCAATTGCCACTCGATCCGCTTGGACGCAGGTTCCCCGCAGCGGGCAATCAACTCGTACTCGTTCTGTACATGCCGGAGGGTGTTGAGGCTGCAACGGCCGCTCCTGGGCGGATGGAACCCATAGCCTAGACTTTCCACCCGGGCCAGCCGGCCATTGCGGAAGGTCAGCCGCTGGATGAAGCGCTGGGGGCCAGGGTTGTAGTACCAGTGCATTTCCGTTTGCACCACGCCCAGGCCCGGGATAGTGGCCGAGGGGTATTCGGCCACATAGTCGGGCGGACCGCAGCGCTCTTCCACCTCGATCGGCCAGGCATCGTCGCTCACCAGTGCCGACCCGCACCGCAAGGCAGCCGTGCTGGTACCCGACCAGAGCGCCAGAACCAGGAACAGGAGCGGGGCAAGGCGCTCACGAAGGCGCGGGGGAAGCTGCTGTGAATGGGGCTGTGTCATGGTTCACCGGCAGGATGAGTTGACTGTTTTAAGTGTAGGCGGTCAGCACCGGTGGCGCGGTGCCTGGAAAAACCGGTCAGCGGTCCCCGGGCGGGGCGTGAAAAATCGCCATTGCCTGCTAGGGTTAATAATCATGGGCTTCGATAGGAGCAGAGGCCATGTTTCGACGTGCCAGGGAATTGCTGCATCAGTTCGAACAGATTCCAGTCATCAACCACGCGCTGGATCGACACTATTCCAAGGAATTCGCCCACGCCACCAACGTCAACTGGTTCAAGGGCGTGTACCCCGACTTCGCCACCGCCAGCGCCGACGCGCCCGCCAGCAAACCGCTGGGCTACGACAACGACGCCCCCGCCTCCGCCGACATGTACCGCTTCCGAATGCAGGCCATTTCCCCCTGCGATTACCCGGTGGCGTTCTGGTTGAATCGGTTGATGCAGCCGAACCAGGCACTGCTGGATTTCGGCGGCCATGTCGGGGTGCTGTACTACGCGCTGCAGAAGTACCTGAACTTCCCGGAGCCCTTCGAGTGGCGTATCTACGACGTACCGGCGGTTACGCGCGAGGGCCGGCGGTTTGCCGCGGAGAACGGCAATCCGCCGCACCTGAGTTTCGTGGACGATCTGGGCCAGAGCGGCGAGCTCGACTGGGTGTTGTTCTCCGGTTCTTTACAATATGTGGAGGAGTCCCTGAGTTCGATCGTGGCACGCCTGCCCAGCCGGCCGACCCACCTGCTGATCAACATGCTGCCGGTCCATCCCCGGGAAAGCTACGTCACCCTGCAGAACATCAGCACGGCGTTCTGTCCGTACCGGATCTACGGGGCGGAGGACCTGCTGGAGGAGATCAAAGAGCTCAAGGGCGAGGTGGTGGACCAGTGGCGTAATGACGACAAGGAATGCGTGATTCCCTACCACTCGGACCATTCCCTGAACCATTACCGTGGCATGCTGGTGCGCCTGGACCCGCTTCATTAGCCTCGGGCGGGGTAGTCAACGCTGGAACTTGCGTCGGTAGTCCATGGGCGAGACGCCGACCCGGTCGGCGAACAGGCGCCGGAACGAATTCGGATCCTCGTACCCGACCTGGTAGGTGATCTGCTCAAACGAGGCCTTGCTCGATTCCAGTCTCTGCTTGGCGTCTTCCAACCTGAGATTTTGCAGGTACTGGCCGGGCGACTGGCGGGTGGCGGCTTTGAAGCGGCGGACAAAATTACGGTGGCTGAAGCCGAACCGGTCGGCCAGCGCCCCGACCTGCAGTGACTCTCTGTAGTTCTGGTCCAGCCAGTCCTGGACGCGATGGATGGCATCGTCCTCGTGGCGGCGGTTGAATGAGGCCGTTCGATAGGGGGACTGATCGGTGCGACTGCTGTCGATCAGCAGTTTCTTGGCGAATTCCCGCGCCAGCGCCCGGTCGACAAAGGTCTCCAGGAGGTAAAGCAGCAGGTCGTTGCCTGCGGTGGCACCTCCGGAGCACAGCAGTTGGCCGTCGACGGTGACGGTCTGGCTGTCCTGCAAATTGACCTTGGGATAGCGCTTGCGAAAGGTGTCCGCGTAATACCAGTGTGTGGTCGCCCGCCGATGGTCCAGCAGCCCGGCCTCGGCGGCCAGGAAGGCGCCGGTGCACACCGTGGCGATCGTGCTGCCCGCGGCATGGTGCTGGCGCAGCCAGGGCAGCCAAGCCGACAGGCGGGGCAGCAGCTCCATAATCCGGAACAGGAATCCAGGCACAATGACCAGGTCCGCTTCGGTCGCGGTGTCGATGCGGTGTGTCGGTCTCAGGGTTACGCCGCCGGATGCAGTCACCGGTTGCCCGTCCAGGGACACCGTGGTCACCCGCAACCGGGCTTCTCTCGCCCCCCGGCTCAATGCCAGGAAATTGATACTCTCGAAGACCTCCAGCATGGAGGCAACGCTGGTCGCCGAGCAGCCCTGGGCAAGCAGAATGCTGATTCGCAGCCTGGGGCTGTCCGGCGATGTGGGCTGGTTGGGATCTGTCATGGCAAATCTTGCGATGGCGTAAATGGCGTGAATAAAGTCATATATGCCTGTTCTGGCTCCCGGCGTCAATCGATAGCCTTGAACACCTGAGCCAGAACCGGCGGAGCCGGAGTCGAACGACCACAGCGAGACTGCTTTCATGACCAGCAAGAAACCCAAAACCCGCCTGAAACTGAATGCCCGCATTGTCTCGGGGCCCGAGGCGTCAGACCTCGATCTGGATGCCATGTGGCGCCTGCGCCTGGATTATCTGGACCTGCGGCTGCCGGAACAGGAGGACTGGCAACGGTTCTGCCGCTTCTGCCGGAAAGAGCGCACGGTGCTGGCGCTGTTCGAGGACGCCGATGGGGCGTTGCAGGGGTATTTCACCTTCACCTTCGAACCCATCGCCCGGACGGGCCGCAAGGCGTTGCTGATCCATTCCAAGTACTACTACGTGCGCACTGCGGCGCGTGGCCATCCCAAGATCACGACGGCGGCCTGGCGCCTGTTGCCGGGGCTGTTACGCCGGTATGGGCTGCGACGGCTGTACGTGATTGCCTTCGCCTTTCCCACCAGTTTTGTGTCCCTGAGCCGCACCTTCGGCGGGGCCATGACCATTCAGGATCCGGCGACGCCGAACTGGGAGCGGGAAGTGCTGGCCGACTTCTCCCGGGAGCAGGCCGGAGCCGACTGGGACCCGGAGGCGGGGGTAATCCGCTACCAGAGCGTGCCCCAGGGGGAGAACCGGCCGGTGCCGACCGGCATTCAGGCCTTGCAGGCCCGCTACGAGGGCTTCAATCCGGATTGGCAGGACGGCGTGTCCCTGCCAATCATGATGAAGCTGGATGCGCCGACGGTGTGGAGCACCATGAAAACCAACCTCCGGCGGATGTTGCGCTGATCCAGGAGGCCCGCATCAGCGGGTCTCGATCTGGCCGGTTTCGTCGGAAATCACGATCTCGACCCGGCGGTTTTGCTGGCGGCCGGAGCTGGTGCTGTTGTTGGCGACCGGATAGGCCTCGCCGTAGCCTTCCACCTCAACCCGGGCGCTGGATATGCCCATGTTCAGCAGAGCCTCGTATACGGCCATGGCGCGGCGCTCTGACAGACGCTGGTTGTAGGCCTCGTCGCCGGTGCTGTCGGTGTAGCCTTCGACCCGAACCCGCCGGTTTTCGTACTTCATCAGGAAATCGGCAAGGCGCGCCACCGTGCGCTCCCCGGAGGCTTTCAGCTCGGCCTCGTTGAGGTCGAACAGCACATCGCCCAGGGTCAGGACCATGCCACGTTCGGTCTGCTCCGCCTGCATGGCGGCCATCTGGGCCCGCAGGGCCTCCGCTTCGTTGGTTTTCACCTGCAACATGATCTGCCGTCGACGCTCCTCGGCGGTGTCCACCTCGGCCTCCAGCGCGGCGCGCATGCCTTGCTGCTCGGCGATTTCCGCATGCCGGTTGGCGAGGTAGGCGGCGTGTTCAACGTCCGTCACCTCCTCATCCTCTGCCAGCAGTCGTTCGGCGCGGTCAATCTGGAGCTTGGCGGCGCGCAGTTGGCTGGCGCCGCTGCGGGCCACGTCCGGATTCTCCTCCAGGCTTTGGTACTTTGCCCGGGCCTGGTCGAGGCTGGCGTTGTAGGGCGGCGAGCTGGCACAGCCGGTCATCAGGGTAATCAGCCCGACCGCGATGCTGAGGGATAGTCTGCGAGTCATCATCTCAATCTCCTTGTCGGGCTCAGGGTTGGTTGGACTCGAGCTGGGCTTCCAGCTCACGGATACTGCGATTGATTTCCGCCACCGCGCGTTGGGCTTTTTCGGTCTCAGAGCGCGCCGCCGCCAGTTGTGCATCCACGGCGGCTTTCTCCAGCAATCGCTTGGCTTGGCCGTAGGCTTCGCGGTCCATCATCTCCTTGGCGTCGGCCACCCGGTTCTGGGCCTGGTTCAGCAGGACCGGGTTAAACTTGCGCGCGTCCGAGGCTTCGGCCTGCTGGATGGAGGATTCAGCAATTTGCAGTTGGCTGTCGGGTCTCGGGCCGGGACCGGCGCAGGCGATCAACGCGGCACTCAGGCCCAGAGCCAGGAGCGGGCGTAGCATGAGGGTTTGCGGCTTCATGGGGAAACTCCCTTGTCTCCGGTAGCGCCGCCGACCAGCGGCAGGAACGGGATTGTGAAAGAGTGTAAAACCACTGAAAGTAACTATAGCAGGGGATTGTTGATTACGGCGGTATCGGCCCAATAACTGGGAGATACCGGCAAGAGGAGTGTCGATGGTCTTTCGCCCGTTAAGCGGCGTATGACTTACAGCAATTACGCAGGATGGCGCACCGGCGCGGTCCCGGCTCGACAGCAGAGGAGTTTGATATGAGTGACCCCACCTACACACCGCCAAAGGTCTGGAAATGGGAGGCCGAGAGTGGCGGAACCTTCGCCAAGATCAACCGGCCGATCGCCGGCGCGACCCACGACAAGGCGCTGCCGGTTGGCGACAACCCCCTGCAGTTGTACTCCCTCGCCACGCCCAACGGTGTCAAGGTCACGGTGATGCTCGAAGAGCTGCTGGAGCTGGGTAAGCAGGGGGCGGAATACGACGCGTATCCCATCAAGATCGGCGATGGCGACCAGTTCGGCAGCGGCTTTGTCGAGGTAAACCCCAACTCCAAGATCCCGGCCCTGGTGGACCGCAGCACCGATCCGGCCATTCGGGTGTTCGAATCGGGGTCGATCCTGTTGTACCTGGCGGAAAAGTTCGACGCCTTCCTGCCCAAGGACCTGGCCAAGCGCACCGAGACCCTGAACTGGCTGTTCTGGCAGATGGGCAGCGCGCCCATGCTGGGCGGCGGCTTTGGCCATTTCTACGCCTACGCCCCGGAAAAGTACGAGTACCCCATCAACCGCTACACCATGGAAGTGAAGCGTCAGCTGGATGTGCTGGACCGTCAGTTGGCCAACAACCAGTTCATTGCCGGGGATGAGTACACCATTGCCGACATGGCGATCTGGCCCTGGTACGGCGCGCTGGTGACCAACAAGGTCTACGACGCCGCGGAATTCCTCGAAGCCCACACCTACACCAATGTGTTGCGGTGGACCGACGAAATTGCCCACCGGCCGGCGGTCCAGCGCGGGCGCATGGTCAACCGGACCTGGGGCGAGCCGGAGGAGCAGTTGCACGAACGGCACGACGCGTCCGATTTCGAGAACCGTACCGAGGACAAGCTGGCCGCCACCCTGGGGCATTCCTGATCCCCGATTCCTCTCCGCCGGCCGGTGTCTGACCGGCCGGCCTGACAGGGAGGTCAGGCGATCTTGCGGGCATCGACCTCGCGCAGGACCTGCTCAATTTCCTCGGACGACAGGGTTTCCTGTTTGAGCACCGCTTGGGCCAGGGCTTCCAGCTGCTCCCGATGCTCGGTCAAAAACTCCACCGTCGCTTTCTCCAGCGCCAGCAACTGGGCCTGGATTTCCGCATCGATCAACTCCGCCATCTTCTCGCTGAATTCCCGGGGCAGCCCCATTTCCCGTCCCAGGAACACGTGCTCCTCACCGATGCTGAGTCCCAGGGGGCCAATCTTCTCGCTCATACCCCATTGGCCAATCATCCGGCGGACCAGGGCGGTGGCTTCCTTGAGGTCGTTCTGGGCCCCGGTACTGACCTCGCCGTACACGATCTTCTCGGCGGAGCGGCCGCCCAGCATCACCTTGATGCGATCTTTCAGATAGCTCTCGGTGTAGGTGTATTGATCGTCTTTCGGAGTCTGCTCGGTGACGCCCATGGCCATGCCGTGGGGAATGATGGTGATTTTGGTAAGCGGGTCGGCCTTGGGCAGGTAATAGGCCATGATGGCGTGGCCGCATTCGTGGTAGGCCACCGCCTCCCGCTCCTCGGGCGACAGGTGGGCGTCGCGCTCCTCGCCCAGGATGATCCGGTCCCGGGCCACTTCGAAGCAGTGGGCGGTGACTTCCTCCAGGTCTTCCCGGGCCGCCGTCAGGGCGGCTTCGTTCACCAGGTTTTTCAGGTCCGCGCCGGAAAAACCGATGGTGCGGGCGGCCAGCTGCTCCAGATTCACGTCCTCGGCCAGCGGCACCTTGCGGGCGTGGACCTTGAGGATGGCGGCCCGGGCCTCCTTGTGCGGGCGGTCCAGGGTGATCTTGCGATCGAACCGGCCGGGCCGGAGCAGGGCGCTGTCGAGCACATCGGGACGGTTGGTGGCGGCCAGCACCAGGATGTTCTCGTGGGGCTCAAAGCCGTCCATTTCGGTCAGGATCTGGTTCAGGGTCTGCTCCCGCTCGTCGTGGCCGCCGCCCAGGCCGGTGCCCCGGGAGCGCCCGATGGCATCCAGTTCATCGATGAAAATCAGCGCCGGCGCCTCCTTGCGCGCAGTCAGGAACATGTCCCGCACCCGGGCGGCGCCGACTCCGACGAACATCTCGATGAATTCCGAGGCGCTGATGCTGAAGAAGGGCACGTCCGCCTCGCCGGCAATGGCCCGGGCCAGCAGGGTTTTCCCGGTCCCGGGCGGGCCTACCAGCAGCACCCCCTTGGGCATCTCGGCCCCCAGGGCCCGGTATTTCTGCGGCGATTTGAGAAAGTCGATGATTTCGGTGATTTCCCGTTTCGCCGACTCTATGCCGGCAACGTCGTCCAGGGTGGTGGTCGAGGTTTCCTTGCGCGCCAGTCGGGCCTTGGACTTGCCGTAGTCGAAGGGACCGCCACCCTGGCTGATGCGGCGCTGGGCGATGCCCCAGAACCAGAACATCAGGGCCAGCAACAGGATCCAGGGCAGGAAGCCGCGGATCATCTCCTGCCACCAGGGCAGCCCGGAGGGCTGGGCCCGAATGGTGACTTCGTAGGCTTCCAGCAGTTCCAGCAGGGCGGGGTCGTCCATGGGCGGGCGCACGGTGTGGAAGCCGGCGCTGCCGTCCTGGCTGCCGGGCTCGGCGCTGAAACGGCTGGCGCCGCTGTCGGTGAATTGCCCGGTGATGGTTTCGTTGTGGAGGGTGACCGACGCCACCTGCTCGTTGGTGACGGCGGTCTTGAACTCGGAGTAGGCCAGCTCCTGCAGTTGCGGCTGGCGCTGGTCCTGCAGCCAGAGCACCATCAGGAAGATGGCCGCACTCAGCCACAGGAAGGAGTACTGGTTGGGTATGACCGGCCGCGGGGAATCCGGCGGTTTCCGGCCTCCAGGCTCGTCCGGGTCGGTCATTTGGGCCTCCGGTCACCCTCCATGATCTTGGCCACGAATACCGATTTGCCGTAGGTTTCGAAGGACCATTTCATGGTGTCTGACAGTACCTTCATGACCTCATCGTACTCACCGAACAGTTCGGTGCTCATGCGTCCCGGGTAGACTTCCAGCCCGGTCTGCTCCAGGCGGGCGATGAGATCCCAGATCGGTTGCTTGTAGTCGTCTTTGAGCGGGTAGCAGCTCAGTTGGACCGACAAATACATGGTCGCCTCCTCGGTTGCTGAATCGTTGGGACGGCCTCAGTAGCCCTTCGCGGACGAGGTGCTGCGCCTGGGGTCGGCGCCGCCGTACAGTGTGCCGTCCTCTCCAATCATAATACTCTGAATGGCGCCCATCGCCGAATCGGTGACCACGGTGTGGCCGCGCTGCTCCAGCAGCCGGATGGTGTCCGGGCTGACGCCTTGTTCGATGCGGATTTCGTCGGGCAGCCACTGGTGGTGAATGCGCGGGGCGTTGACCGCGGTCTGGATGTTCATGCCGTGGTCGATGACGTTCAGGATCACCTGCAGGGTGGTGGTGATGATGCGCGAGCCGCCCGGGCTACCGGTCACGATCACGTTGCGGTCGCCTTTGCGGACGATGGTGGGCGACATGGAGCTCAGCATGCGTTTGCCCGCCTCCACCTTGTTGGCTTCGCCGCCGATCAGACCGTAGGCGTTGGGTACGCCGGGTTTGGCGCTGAAATCGTCCATCTCGTTGTTGAGCAGGAAGCCGGCGCCCGCCACGGTAATGCCCGAGCCGTAGCTGAAGTTGATGGTGTAGGTGTTGGACACCGCGTTGCCCCACCGGTCCACCACCGAGAAATGGGTGGTTTCCGGGCTTTCGTAGTCGGCCGGTTCGCCGGGGCCAATGTCGCTGGCCGGGCGTGCCCGTTTCGGGTCGATGTCAGCCCGCAGGGACTCCGCGTAGGCTTTGCTGGTCAGGCCGTCCAGGGGCACGGTGACGTAATCGGTGTCACCCAGGTACTGGGACCGGTCGGCGTAGGCCAGTTTCATGGCCTCGGCCATCAAGTGGATGGTGTCGGCCGAATTGTGGCCATGGTCCCCCAGCGGATAGCCCTCCAGGATATTGAGAATCTGGACAATGTGGGTGCCGCCGGAGGAGGGCGGTGACATGGAAAAGATGTCGTAACCCCGATAGCTGCCATGCACCGGCGTTCGAACTGCCGGCGCATAGGCCTTCAGGTCCTGCTCGGTAATGAGTCCGCCGTGGCGCTGCATTTCCTCGGCGATCAGGCGGGCGGTGTCGCCCTCGTAAAAACCTTTCACGCCCTGATCGGCAATGCGCTGCAGGGTCTCGGCCAGGTCCGGCTGGCGAAAGCGCTCGCCCGGTTGGTAGGCGCTGCCATCCTCCTTATAGAAGGTTGCCCGTGTGGCCGGCCAGCGCTCCAGCCGGTCACGGGCCTGTTCCAGTCCTTCGGTGAAGCGCAGCGGCACGATGAAGCCCTCCCGGGCCAGCTTGATCGCCGGCGCAAGCGCCTGGTCGAGCGTCAGGGTGCCGTGGCGCTCCAGCGCCAGCGCCAGCCCGGCCACGGTGCCGGGCACACCGGCCGCCAGGTGGGTAAACCGGCTGCGGTTCTGGACCACCTCTCCGGCCTCATCCTGAAACATGGTTTCGGTGGCGGCCGCTGGGGCTTTTTCACGGTAATCAATGGCTTCGGGGGCGCTGCCGTCGCCCTTGGCCACCAGCATAAAGCCGCCGCCACCGATATTGCCGGACCGGGGCTGGGTCACCGCCAGGGCGAAGCCGGCGGTGACCGCGGCGTCGACGGCGTTGCCACCGTCCTTCAGGACCTGCAGGGCAACCTCGGTGGCCAGGGTGTGGCTGGTGGCGACCATGCCGTGCTTGGCCACGACCGGGTGAAAGCGTTCGCCTTCGAGAATGGCCTGGGCGAGGGCGGCGGTCGGGCCGGTGAGGGCGAGCAGGAAGGCCAGGGCGCAGAGGCCGCCTGAGCGCCTGCTGACGCGGGTTTCTCGGTTTTGCTGCGGTGGGGCACTGACCATGACTGCACTCCTCGTTTCTGATGTTCAGATAGGCTATGATAGCCGGTCATTTTCATAGGTGCGTACCGTCAACCTGTCGACTCGCCGCCAGCGATTCCCCTGCGCACCTGCTTTCCCGGATTTCAGTTAAGGAAAGGCTTTCATGGAGCACACATACCGTCTTGTGATTTCCTGCCCCGATCGGGTCGGGATTGTCGCCAAGGTGAGTAATTTTCTGTCCACCTACAACGGCTGGATAACCGAGGCAAGCCACCATTCGGACACCCAGACCGGCTGGTTCTTCATGCGTCACGAGCTCAAGGCCAGCTCCATTCCCTTTGGTCTGGACCAGTTCCGGGCGGCGTTCGAGCCCATTGCCCGCGAATTCAACATGAACTGGCACATCGCCGACTCCGCCCAGCCCAAGAAAGTCATCCTCATGTGCAGCAAGGAGTCCCATTGCGTGGCCGACCTGCTGCATCGCTGGCACAGCAAGGAGATGAACGCCGAGATCGTGGCGGTGATCTCCAACCACGACGACCTGCGTCGCATGGTGGAATGGCACGAGATTCCCTACCACCACGTGCCGGTCAGCAAGGAAAACAAGGCCGAGGCCTTTGCCCACATCGACGAGCTGTTCCAGCAGTACGCGGCCGACGTGGTGGTGCTGGCCCGCTACATGCAGATCCTGCCGGCCGAGCTGTGTGCCCGGTACGCAGGCAAGGTCATCAATATTCATCACAGTTTCCTGCCGTCCTTCGCCGGGGCCCGGCCCTACCACCAGGCCTACAGCCGCGGCGTGAAACTGATCGGCGCCACCTGCCACTACGTCACCCAGGATCTGGACGAAGGGCCGATCATCGAACAGGACGTCATCCGCATCACCCACAGCGACTCCATCGAGGACATGGTGCGCCTGGGTAAGGATGTGGAAAAGAACGTGCTGGCCCGGGGCCTGCGTTCCCACATTGAGGATCGGGTGATTACCTACGAAAACAAGACGGTAGTGTTTGATTAACGCTGTCCCACAGTTGCCCCGGAACGGGAGCGATTGTGGTAGACTTGGCGGCTTGTTGAAGAATAATTAGGGGGCCTGGAAAAGGCCCTGACACGACTTCCAGATAACGCAAAGGAACCTTTCTCGATGGGTGAGTTAGCCAAAGAGATCCTGCCGGTCAATATTGAAGACGAGCTGAAGCAGTCCTACCTCGATTACGCCATGAGCGTCATCGTGGGCCGGGCGCTGCCGGATGTGAGGGATGGCCTCAAGCCGGTGCATCGCCGCGTTCTGTTCGCCATGTCCGAGCTGAACAACGACTGGAACAAGGCTTACAAGAAGTCGGCCCGTGTGGTCGGTGACGTGATTGGTAAATACCACCCGCACGGTGACTCCGCGGTTTACGACACCATCGTTCGTATGGCTCAGCCGTTCTCGCTGCGGTACCCGTTGGTGGATGGTCAGGGCAACTTCGGTTCCATCGATGGCGACAACGCCGCCGCCATGCGTTACACCGAGATCCGCATGGAGAAGATCGCGCACTCCCTGCTGGCGGATCTGGACAAGGAAACCGTTGATTACGTCGACAACTACGACGGCACCGAGCGCATCCCCGACGTACTGCCGACCCGGGTGCCTAACCTGCTGGTGAACGGCTCCTCCGGTATCGCCGTGGGCATGGCCACCAACATTCCGCCCCACAACCTGACCGAAGTGGTCAACGGTTGCCTGGAGCTGATCAACAACCCGGACCTGACCGTCGACGAGCTGATGGAATTCATTCCGGGCCCGGACTTCCCGACCCAGGGCATCATCAACGGCCGTGCCGGCATCGTCGAGGCCTACCGCACTGGCCGTGGCCGGATCTACATCCGCGCCCGGCACGAGATCGAGCACGACAAGAAGACCAACCGCGACGCCATCATCATTACCGAGCTGCCGTATCAGCTCAACAAGGCGCGCCTGATCGAGAAAATCGCCGAGCTGGTCAAGGAGAAGCGCGTTGAGGGCATCTCCGAGCTGCGGGACGAGTCCAACAAGGAAGGCATCCGGGTGGTGATCGAGCTGCGTCGTGGGGAAAACCCGGACGTGATCATCAACAACCTGTTCGCCCAGACCCAGCTGGAAACCGTGTTCGGCATCAACATGGTCGCGCTGATCAACGGCGAGCCCAAGACCCTGAACCTGAAGGAAATGCTGGATGCGTTCGTGCGCCACCGCCGCGAAGTGGTGACCCGCCGGACCATCTACGAGCTGCGCAAGGCGCGCGAGCGCGGCCACATCCTCGAAGGCCTGACCGTTGCCCTGGCCAACATCGACGAAATCATCGAGCTGATCAAGGCCTCGCCGTCCGCCGCCGAAGCCAAGGAAAAGCTGATGGACAAGGGCTGGGCGCCCGGTGACGTCATGGCGATGCTGGAGCGTGCCGGTGAGGACGCCTGTCGTCCGGACGATCTGCCGGAAATCTACGGCGTTCGCGACGGTCTGTACCACCTGTCCCCCGAGCAAGCCCAGGCCATCCTGGATCTGCGCCTGCACCGCCTGACCGGTCTGGAGACCGAGAAACTGCAGAACGAGTACAAGGAAATCCTCGAGAAGATTGCCGACCTGCTGGACATCCTGGGTGACCCGGAGCGTCTGCTGCAGGTGATCCGCGAGGAGCTGCAGGAAATCGTCAACGACTACGGCGACGAGCGTCGGACCGAGATCACCAGCTCCCGTCGGGACCTGACCATCGCCGACTTGATCGACGAAGAAGACCTGGTGGTCACCATTTCCCACAGTGGCTACGCCAAGACCCAGGCGGTCGAAGACTACCAGGCCCAGCGTCGTGGCGGCCGGGGCAAGGCAGCCACGTCCATGAAGGACGAGGATTTCGTCGAGAAACTGCTGGTCGCCAACTCCCACGACACCATTCTGTGCTTCTCCAACCGCGGCAAGGTGTACTGGCTGCGCGTGTTTGAAATTCCCCGGGCCAGCCGTGCGTCCCGTGGTCGCCCGATGGTTAATATCCTGCCGCTGGACGAGGGTGAGCGCATCACCACCTTCCTGCCGGTGCGTGACTACCCGGAAGACCAGTTCGTGCTCATGGCCACCTCCGCCGGCGTGGTCAAGAAGACCCCGCTGCCGAACTTCTCCCGTCCGCGCAGCAGCGGCCTGATCGCGCTGTCGCTGGATGAGGGCGACACCCTGATTGGCGCCGCGATCACCGAGGGCGACGCCGAAGTCATGCTGTTTTCCACGGCCGGCAAGGCGGTGCGCTTCAACGAGGAAGCGGTTCGCCCGATGAGCCGGACCGCACGCGGTGTGCGCGGCATCAAGATGCCGGAAGGGCATCAGGTGGTGTCCCTGATCATTCCGCAGGAAGACGGTGTGATCCTGACCGCCAGTGAAAACGGCTACGGCAAGCGCACGGCGATCGACGAATTCCCGACCTACAGCCGGGGCAGCCAGGGCGTTATTGCCATGCAGTGCTCCGAGCGTAACGGTAACCTGGTCACGGCGCTGCAGCTGTTTGATGGCGACGAGATGATGTTGATTTCGGACAAGGGCACGCTGGTGCGGACCCGGACCGATGAAGTCTCCGTGCTGAGCCGGAACACCCAGGGCGTGCGCCTGATCAAGCTGAGCCAGGAAGACGAGCGCCTGGTGGGTGTGGAGCGGATCGCCGAAGCCGACGACGAAGACATCGACGCTGACGTGGTCGAAGGCAGCGCCGAAGAGAGCAGTTCTGACGACGGTGCCGGCGAGGAATAAGCCGGTACCGCCAATAACCCGAATCAGTAGGACTTGAGAGATCACAGGATCATGAGTAGGGCGTATAACTTTTGTGCAGGACCGGCTACGTTGCCGGAGTCTGTTCTGCAGCAGGCACGCGAGGAAATGCTGGACTGGCGTGGCACCGGCATGTCGGTGATGGAGATGAGTCATCGCAGCGACGAGTTCGTTGAGATTGCCGAAAATGCTGAGCAGGATCTGCGGGAACTCGCAGGTATTTCCGATGATTACGCCGTACTCTTCATGCAGGGAGGAGCCTCCAGCCAGTTTTCGGCCATCCCGCTGAACCTGCTGGGCGACAAGTCCTCCGCGGATTACGTGAACACCGGTATCTGGTCCAAGAAGGCCATCGCCGAAGCCAAACGTTTCGGTGACGTGCAGGTGGTGGCCAGTGCCGAGGCCTCGGGTTTTGCCAGCATTCCCGACGTCGCCGATTGGCAGACCAATCCGGACGCCGCGTACCTGCATTACACCCCGAACGAAACCATTGGTGGCCTGGAGTTCGATTTCATTCCCGAAACCGGCAGCGTGCCGCTGGTCGCGGACATGTCCTCCACCATGCTGTCACGTCCGATGGATTTCTCCCGATTCGGCCTGATTTACGCCGGTGCCCAGAAAAACATCGGTCCCTCGGGCCTGGTGGTGGTGATCGTGCGCAAGGATCTGCTCGGCAAGGCGCGCAAAGAGGCGCCGACCATGCTGAACTATCAGGTCATCGCCGATAACGGCTCCATGTACAACACCCCGGCGACCTATTCCTGGTATCTGGCGGGTCTGGTGTTCAAATGGCTGAAGGCCCAGGGCGGGGTTGAGGCCATGGGCCGGATCAACGAGCGCAAGGCCCGCAAGCTGTACGATTTCATCGACACCAGCGATTTCTACGCCAACCCCATCGAGCCGAGGTTCCGCTCCTGGATGAACGTGCCGTTCACCCTGGCGGACGACGCGCTCAATGGCGACTTCCTGAAAGGGGCGGATGCCCGCGGGCTGCTGAACCTGAAAGGCCACCGGTCGGTGGGTGGTATGCGCGCCAGCATCTACAACGCCATGCCGGAAGCCGGCGTGGACGCCCTGATTCACTACATGGCGGAATTCGCCAAGGAGCGGGGCTGACCATGAGTGACGAGCAGGTTCGTCTGGGCAAACTCCGGGAGGAGATTGACAGCCTGGACCAGCAGATCATGGATCTGATCAGTGCCCGGGCCCGTTGTGCCCAGGAAGTGGCGCACGTGAAGACCAGTTCTAATCCGGATCAGGACGTGTTCTTCTACCGTCCCGAGCGCGAGGCCCAGGTGCTGCGCCGGATCAAGGAGCAGAACCCCGGGCCCTTGTCCGGCGAGGAAATGGCACGGCTGTTCCGGGAGATCATGTCGGCCTGCCTGGCGCTGGAAAAGCCCATGCACATCGCTTTCCTGGGGCCGGTCGGTACCTTTACCCAGGCGGCGGCCCTGAAGCATTTCGGCCATTCCGTGGTCAGTGTTCCGCTGCCAGCGATCGACGCCGTGTTCCGGGAAGTCGAGTCCGGTGCGGCCCATTACGGGGTGGTGCCGGTGGAAAACTCCACCGAGGGCATGATCAACCACACCCTGGACATGTTCATGTCGTCGCCGCTGAAAATCTGCGGCGAGGTGCAGCTTCGTATTCACCACCATCTGCTGGTGTCCCCGAAGTTTGAGGACCAGGACATCACCCGCATTTATTCGCACCAGCAATCCTTTGCCCAGTGCCGGCAGTGGCTGGATACCCATCGCTATGGCATCGAGCGCATCACTGTGTCGAGCAACGCCGAAGCGGCCCGTCGGGCGGCGGAAGAGCCAGGCGCTGCCGCAATTGCCGGTGATATGGCGGCCGAACTCTACGGCCTGAAAAAGCTGGCGAACAGCATTGAGGACCGGCCGGACAACACCACCCGGTTCCTGATCATCGGCCGGGAAGAGGTGCCGGCCAGCGGTCACGACAAGTCGTCGATCCTGGTGTCCATGCGTAACAAGCCCGGCGCCCTGTACCAGCTGCTGGAGCCGTTCCATCGTCACGGCATCAGCCTGACCCGCATCGAAACCCGGCCGTCACCGAGTGGCACCTGGGCCTATGTGTTCTACATCGATTTTGAGGGCCACATGGACGAGGAGCCGGTGCGCAAGTTGCTGGCGGAAGTCGACGACGAGGCGGTGGAATTGAAGCGCCTCGGTTCTTACCCAATCGGTGTACTCTGATGGCGATTGATTACCAGAGCCTGGCAGTCCGAGGCGTGCAGGCCTTGTCGCCCTACCAGCCGGGCAAGCCCATCGACGAGCTGGCCCGGGAACTGGGCCTGGATCCGGCCGACATCATCAAGCTGGCCAGCAATGAAAACCCGCTGGGGCCCAGCGAGAAGGCCCTGGCCGCGGCGCGCGAGGCGTTGTCGGAGCTGTGTCTGTACCCGGACGGCAACGGCTTCGATCTGAAGCAGGCGCTGTCAGCTCGCCTGGCGGTGGGCATGGACCAGATCACCTTGGGGAATGGCTCCAACGACGTGCTCGAAGTGATCGCCCGCTGCTTCGCCGATCCCGACGCGGAGGTGGTCTATTCCCAGTACGCCTTTGCCGTCTATCCGCTGGTGACTCAGGCCATTGGGGCAACCGGGGTGTCGGTACCGGCCCGCGACTGGGGACACGACCTGGACGCCATGGCCGCGGCCGTCACCGAGCGCACCAAACTGGTGTTTGTTGCCAACCCCAACAACCCGACCGGCACGGTGCACAAGGCCGCCGATATCGAAACCTTCCTGGCCAAGATTCCGGAGCGGGTGCTGGTCGTGCTGGACGAGGCCTACTGCGAATACCTGACCGGTGATGCGTACCCGGACGGGGTACAACTGCTGTCCCGCTTCCCGAACCTGATTGTCTGCCGGACCTTTTCCAAGGCCTGGGGCCTGGCCGCGCTTCGGGTCGGCTACAGCATCAGCTCGCCGGCAATTGCCGATGTATTGAATCGGGTTCGTCAACCGTTCAATGTCGACACCCTGGCCCTGGCGGCTGCGACCGCGGTGCTGGCGGACGACGCTTATCTGGAACGGTCCCGGGAGGTTAACAGCGCGGGCTTGCGTCAACTGGAGCAGGCGTTTGACCGGATGGGACTGGCCTACATTCCCTCGGCTGGCAACTTCGTCGCCGTCGATGTCGGGGAACAAGCCCAGGCCGTCTATGAGGCACTCCTGGCACGAGGCGTGATAGTCCGGCCGGTGGCCGGATACGGCATGCCGCGGCACCTGCGGGTATCGGTCGGGCTGCCGGAGCAGAACGCGCGTTTTATCGAGGCGCTGGAGCAATCCCTGGCAGCGCTGGGGCAGGGGAGCTGAGGTGTCTGAGAATCAGCCCCTGTTCAAGCGCGTTGCTGTCATCGGCCTGGGTCTGATCGGCGGATCGCTGGCCAGTGCCATTCGCCGCAACGGCTTGGCGGATGTGGTGGTCGGCGCCGACAAGCGCGCCGACGAGCTGGCGCTGGGCCAGGAGCTTGGTGTCATCGACGAGGTCGCCGAGTCCGTGGAGGCCGCCGTCAAAGGCAGTGATCTGGTGGTGCTGGCGGTTCCGGTGCGGGCGACCCGTGCCGTGCTGGCCGAGGTCAAACCCTGGCTGGAGGCGGGTGCGGTCCTTACCGACGTCGGCAGCACCAAATCCAGCTTTGTTGCCGACGTCGAAGCCGTGTTCGGTGCACTACCCCCGACCGTTATCCCGGGTCACCCGATTGCCGGCTCCGAGAAGAGCGGCATCCGGGCCGCCAATCCGGAACTCTTTGCCAGCCACAAGGTCATCCTTACGCCAGCCGACGACGCCGAGCCGTCCGCTCTGGCGCGCCTTCAGCGCCTGTGGGAAGGGTGCGGAGCGACCGTGCTGACCATGTCGGTCGCCTACCACGACGAGGTGCTGGCGGCGACCAGTCACCTGCCGCATCTGATCGCCTTCTCCCTGGTGGACACCCTGGCCGGCGAAGACGAGAACATGGACATTTTCCGCTACGCGGCCGGCGGCTTTCGCGATTTCACCCGGATTGCCGCCAGTGATCCGGTCATGTGGCACGACATCTTCCTGTCAAACCGGGATGCGGTACTGCGGGTTATCGACCACTTTACCCACGATCTGGATCAGCTGCGCTCGG
Source organism: Marinobacter qingdaonensis (assembly GCF_034555935.1). Taxonomy (NCBI): domain Bacteria; kingdom Pseudomonadati; phylum Pseudomonadota; class Gammaproteobacteria; order Pseudomonadales; family Marinobacteraceae; genus Marinobacter; species Marinobacter qingdaonensis. Next base: position 2,971,337 of record NZ_JAYDCJ010000003.1, on the reverse strand, counting down.
CCATCGCTCACCAGGACAGTGCCACGCTGCTGCGGGTTTTCAGTCGCGCCAAGGCGGCGCGGGAACATTTTTCTAAGATGCTTTCAGGACAGGCTTACGTGACAAACAACAGTGAAAAGCAGGTAACGTTCCGTCTTCAGCCCGGTGGCTCCATCTCCGGCGATATCCGGGTCCCTGGCGACAAATCCATGTCCCATCGCTCGATCATGCTCGGGGCGCTGGCTGACGGTATCACCGAGGTGAAAGGCTTCCTGGAAGGTGAGGACAGCCTGGCCACGCTACAGGCGTTCCGGGACATGGGCGTAACGATCGAAGGCCCGGACGACGGTTTCGTCCGCATTCACGGCGTTGGTGTCAACGGCCTGCAGGCCCCACGGGGCCCTCTGTACCTGGGCAATTCCGGGACGGCCATGCGCCTGTTTGCCGGCCTGCTGGCGGCGCAGCCGTTTGATTCCGAGTTGACCGGCGACGCCAGTCTGTCCAAGCGGCCGATGGGTCGGGTCGCCGACCCGCTGCGGGCCATGGGCGCAGTCATCGAAACCGCCGACGGCGGTCGCCCACCCATGAAGATTCGCGGTGGCCAGCAGCTGACCGGTATCCATTACGAAATGCCGGTGGCCAGTGCCCAGGTAAAATCCTGCCTGCTGCTGGCGGGTCTGTACGCCGAGGGCAGCACCTCGGTGACCGAGCCGGCTCCGACCCGCGATCACACCGAGCGCATGCTGGCCGGTTTCGGCTATCACGTGCATCGGGATGGCGCCACCGCCAGTGTCACCGGCGGCGGCCAGCTTCAGGCTTGCAACATCGACGTGCCCGCCGACATTTCCTCCGCCGCGTTCTTCCTGGTGGCAGCCAGTATTGCCCCGAATTCCGACCTGATCTTGCGCCACGTTGGTATGAATCCGACCCGGGTTGGCGTGATCAATATCCTGCGCCAGATGGGCGCCAATATCGAAGTGCTGGATGAGCGCGAGATCGGTGGTGAGCCGGTGGCCGACCTGCGGGTGCGCTCTGCCGAGCTGACCGGCATCGACATTCCCGAGGACCAGGTGCCCCTGGCCATCGACGAGTTCCCGGTCCTGTTCATCGCGGCCACCTGCGCCAAAGGCCGCACGGTGCTGCGTGGCGCCGAGGAGCTGCGGGTCAAGGAGAGCGATCGCATCCAGGTGATGGCGGACGGCCTTGCGGCCATTGGCGTGGAAACCACGGTGACGCCGGATGGCATCATCATCGACGGTGGCCAGACCATGGCGGGCGGTACCGTCAACAGCCATGGCGACCACCGAATTGCCATGGCGTTCGCGGTGGCGTCCCTGCGCGCCGCCGGCGACATCGAAGTGACCGACTGCGCCAACGTCGCCACCTCGTTCCCGGGCTTTGTCGAGCTGGCCCGCGGTACCGGTATCCAGATCGAGGCTGAGGGGGCGGAGTAATGGCGGACAGCAAGGCCATGGTCATCACCGTCGACGGGCCCGGTGGCTCGGGCAAGGGCACCATCACCCAGATGTTGGCCAAGAAACTGGGGTTTCACCTGCTGGACAGCGGCGCCCTCTACCGTTTGACCGCGCTGGCGGCGGTGCGCCAGGGTGTGGCCCTGGACGATGAACCCGGTTTGATCGCCGTGGCCGCGTCTCTGGATGTCGCCTTCGAGCCCACCCCGGCCGGTGAGCCCGCCAAGGTCATCCTGGCGGGGGAGGACGTGACCGGGGAAATCCGTACCGAGACCTGCGGCGATAACGCCTCCCGGGTCGCGGTGATCCAGCCGGTGCGGGACGCGCTGTTGCAGCGCCAGCGGGATTTTCGTCAGCCGCCGGGATTGGTCGCCGACGGTCGCGACATGGGGACCGTGGTTTTCCCCGATGCGCCGGTCAAGATTTTCCTGACCGCCAGTGCCGAGGAGCGCGCGCGCCGGCGCTACGCCCAGTTGAAGGACGCAGGTGTCGATGTTAATATTGATGCCCTTTTAGAGGAGATACGGGTTCGCGACGAGCGGGATATGAACCGTTCTGCAGCCCCTCTCAAGCCTGCGGATGATGCGCAAGTCATTGATTCTACGGGTTTGAGTATAGAAGAGGTGTTAGGCAGGTGTATGGCCGCAGCAGGTCAGGCCTGACTACACCTTTTTGTCGTTGAAATGCCGGATGTGGCGTTATCGGCCAGCCACTGGCCATATCCGGAATGACTAACAGACCGTGTCGCTGGTAGCACGGAGTAAACTTGCGTTGATCACATAGGACACATAATGAGCGAGAGCTTTGCGGATCTTTTTGAAGAAAGCCTGAAAGAAATTGACATGCAACCGGGTTCCATCGTCCAGGGAACCGTAGTTGACGTCGACAGCGACTGGGTCACCGTTAACGCCGGACTGAAGTCCGAAGGCGTTATCCCCGCCTCCCAGTTCCTCAACGAAAAAGGCGAGTTGGAAATTGCTATCGGCGACGTTGTCGATGTAGCTCTCGATGCTGTTGAAGACGGCTTCGGGGAAACCCGTCTGTCTCGTGAGAAAGCCAAGCGCGCTGAAGCCTGGAAGGTACTCGAGAAGTCCTTCGAAGCAGAAGAGGTTGTTAAGGGTGTTATCAATGGCAAGGTCAAGGGTGGTTTCACCGTCGATCTGGCCGGTATCCGCGCCTTCCTGCCGGGCTCGCTGGTAGACGTTCGTCCGGTTCGCGACACCGCGCACCTGGAGAACAAAGAACTCGAATTCAAGGTTATCAAGCTGGATCAGAAGCGCAACAACGTGGTTGTTTCCCGTCGCGCGGTTCTGGAAGCTGAGAACAGCGCCGAGCGTGAAGCGCTGCTCGAGACCCTGACCGAAGGTCTGGAGATCAAGGGTATCGTCAAGAACCTGACCGACTACGGCGCGTTCGTAGATCTGGGCGGTGTTGACGGCCTGCTGCACATCACCGATATGGCCTGGAAGCGCATTAAGCATCCGAGCGAAATCGTGAACGTGGGCGACGAGATCAACGTCAAGGTTCTGAAGTTTGACCGTGAGCGTAACCGTGTATCCCTCGGCCTGAAGCAGCTGGGCGAAGATCCATGGGTCGACATCAAGGGTCGCTATCCGGAAGGCAGCAAGGTCAAGGCGCGTGTTACCAACCTGACCGACTACGGCTGCTTCGCGGAGCTGGAAGAAGGTGTTGAAGGTCTGGTTCACGTATCCGAGATGGATTGGACCAACAAGAACATCCATCCGTCCAAAGTCGTCCAGGTTGGCGACGAAGTGGAAGTGATGATTCTGGACATCGACGAGGAGCGTCGTCGTATCTCCCTGGGTATCAAGCAGTGTGTTGCTAACCCGTGGGAAGACTTCTCCAGCAACTTCAACAAGGGCGACCGCATCTCCGGTAAGATCAAGTCCATCACCGACTTCGGTATCTTCATCGGTCTGGACGGTGGCATCGACGGTCTGGTTCACCTGTCTGACATCAGCTGGAACGAGACTGGCGAAGAAGCGGTTCGCGAATACAAGAAGGGTGACGAAGTTGAAACCGTTATCCTGTCTGTTGATCCGGAGCGCGAGCGCATCTCCCTGGGTATCAAGCAGCTCGAGAGCGATCCGTTCGCCGAGTTTGTTCAGCTGAACGACAAGGGCTCCATCGTTAAGGGCACTGTCTCTGCTGTGGATGCCAAGGCTGCGACCATCGCCCTGAACGACGAAGTCGAGGCGGTACTGAAGGCTTCCGAAATCAGCCGCGACCGTGTTGAAGACGCACGCAACGCGCTGAAGGAAGGCGAAGAAGTTGAAGCCAAGATCATCAGCATCGATCGCAAGAACCGCATCATCAACCTGTCTGTGAAGTCCAAAGACGTTGAGGACGACAAGCAGGCTCTGGAAAACGTGCGGAGCAAGGCGGCTGAAACTTCTGGTGCGACCACCATCGGTGATCTCATCAAGGAGCAGATGCAGCAGCAGAACGCCAACAAAGAATGATCGTCTGGTTGGTATGAAAAAAACGGGCTCTAAGAGCCCGTTTTTTTTGTGTTTTTTTTTGGTTTGGCTAAACTAGTGGTCATGAGAGTCCGGTAACCAACCGCGGAATAATAACGAAAGAGGGAAGCGCCTCATGACGAAGTCCGAACTGGTGGAGCTGATTGCGTCCAAGCAAACCCAGCTCTCCGTTAAAGATGTAGAGTTGGCGGTCAAAACCATCATTGAGCACATGTCCCAGTCACTCGCCGATGGCCAGAGAATTGAAATCCGGGGGTTCGGTAGCTTTTCCCTGCATCACCGTGCTGCACGTACGGGGCGAAACCCGAAAACCGGTGAGGCCGTTCAGCTACCCGCCAAGTACGTTCCCCATTTCAAGCCAGGCAAGGAGCTGCGGGAGCAGGTTAACGATAGCCTCAAGAAAGGCTTCTGACGCGGGGTCAGGGAACGGGTATAATTCGGGCTTTCCAGAGCCCAAGCGGGAGCACTAGCGATATGGCAGGGTTGCAGAAAATCTTTATTATTCTGTTGGTACTGGTTCTGGTCCTGCTCGCCCTTGTGTTCTCCCTCAACAACCAGATGGCGGTTTCCCTCAACTTCCTGCTGTTTGAAACCCAGCCCCATGGCGTTGCCGTCTGGATCATCATGTCGTTTGTCATCGGCGCCTTGGTCGGAGTATTGATGACCATGCTGGCCACCTTCAGGACCTCGGTCTCGCGGCGAAACCTTCAGAAAAGACTCGATCGTGCCGAGCAGGCATTGGAGAAATCCAGGGCCCAGAACGACCGGACGCTCTAAATGGATATTGTGCTTCAGTGGCTTCTGCTGACAATAGCGGTCGCCGCCGGGTGGGCTGTCGGGCGGCTAGGCAGCAACAGCCGAAGAACCAAAACCGTGATTGCCGACGAAGAGTCGGTGCGCGATCGTCTTCAGTTTCTCTTCACCAATTATTCCGATCAGGCCGTTGAAAACTTTGTCCAGTCCCTCGCGGTTAACAAGGACACCGTCAGCCTGCACCTGTCCATCGGCAGCCACTTCCGCCTCAAAGGCGAAACTGACCGGGCCATCCTTATTCATCAGAACCTGCTGGCCCGACCCGAACTGCCCACTCGCTTTTCCCCTCAGGTTACCCTGGAGTTGGCCAAGGATTACCTCAAGGCCGGCCTGCTGGACCGCGCCGAAGCACTGCTCCATGAACTCATGGGTGATCGCGATTACGGCCGCAACTCGGCTCAGCAGCTGATCGAGTTGTACCAGCAGGAGAAGGAATGGACCAAGGCGGCGGATGTCGCGCGGGCGCTGACCAAGGGTGATGCCGATCCTGCCATGTTCAAGGTATTGGCCTACCTGACCTGCGAGCTGGCTGAGGACGCCTTGAGGAAGGACGACCGCTGGGCGGCGCAGAAGCTTTGCAAAGAGGCGCTGGATTACGACCAGTCCTGCGTTCGGGCCACGCTGATTCTGATGAAGCTGCTGATCCGCCAGGGCAGTTTCCGCGAGGCGGCGAGCCAGAGCCTGAAAGTGTTCGATCAAAACCCGGAATTCGGCCCCGAAGCGGTGGACCGGCTGATGCGGCTGGAGCAGGAGCACGGTGACGTGGGGCGCCTGGGCAAGAAGTTGCGCAAGCTCTATGAGGCCAACCCCAGCACCAGTCTGCTGTTGGCGCTGGTGGAGTCCGTTGAGCGGTCGTCCGGTCGGCAGGCCGCCATAGAGCTGCTGCGCCGTGAGCTCGAAGTTCGGCCCAGCGTCCGGGGCCTGTTGCGGCTGGTCGAGATGGCCGGCTACGAGAAAGGCATGACCACGGACGAGGGGCGCTTGGTCAGCCGCATTGGTCATCTGATCCTCGCCAACCGACCGATCTACCGTTGCGCCAGCTGTGGCTTCTCCGGCCAGCAACTGCACTGGCTCTGTCCGAGCTGCAAACAGTGGGAGACGGTGCGCCCGATCCAGGGTGTTGAGGCCGAATAAATCATTCAGACATTCTGCAGGGCTTAGAACGTGCAAAACCAAAACGATCCGAAGATCATCGTCGCACTCGACTTTCCATCCGAAACCCCGGCCCTGGAGCTGGTCGACAAGCTGGACCCGGCCAAGTGCCGTCTGAAAGTGGGCAAGGAGCTGTTTACCCGTAGCGGTCCGCAGTTGGTCGAGCGCCTGCAAAAACATGGCTTCGACGTGTTTCTTGATCTCAAATTTCACGACATTCCCAACACCACCTCCGCCGCGGTCGCGGCGGCCGCCGATCTGGGGGTCTGGATGGTCAACGTTCACGCCTCAGGCGGCGAGAAAATGATGACCGCCTGCCGTGAGCGTCTGGAGGTCTTTGGTCCCGATCGCCCGCTGCTTATCGCCGTGACCGTGCTCACCAGCATGAACGCGGACGACCTCGCCGGCATTGGTATCACCGATTCCCCGGAAGCCCAGGTGTCCCGCCTGGCCACGCTCACCAAAAACTGCGGCCTCGACGGCGTAGTCTGCTCGGCCCAGGAAGCTCCCAAGCTGAAAGCGGAGCAGGGTGCCGACTTCCAGCTCATCACGCCGGGCATTCGCCCGCTGACCGCCGACAAGGGCGACCAGCAGCGCATCATGACCCCCACGGACGCCCTGAAGGCCGGTTCCGATTACCTCGTGATTGGTCGCCCGATTACTCGGGCGGCGGATCCTCTGGCGGCATTGGAGGCTATCCACGCTGAAGTGCAAGGGCTTTGAGACGGCGCTCTGGCTTTTAGTTCGGGTGATAGGTTTAGAGTTCGCTCCTAGCCTGCATGGCTCGGAGTCGGGTGGTGAGGGATCGCCCTCCCAAAAACCGCTACGAGCGCACATCGACGTGCTCGTAGCGGTTTTTGAGAAGCAGGGGTGGCCGCGACCAGACTCCATCAATCGCAGGCTACGTTTGCAAAGGTTCGTCCAAAAAAGAGGGCAATAAAAAACCCGCTAACTCAGTGAATTAGCGGGTTTTCAGAATAGTGGCTCCCCGAGCTGGGCTCGAACCAGCGACAAACGGATTAACAGTCCGTTGCTCTACCAACTGAGCTATCGGGGAACGTCGTCGTGTGACGAGGCGCGTATATTAAGTTGGCTATACGCCCCCGTCAACCCCTCGCTGGAACTTTTTAGCCCAGGGCCTTCTTCAGGCGCTCGACGGCCTGCTTCAGGTTATCCATGCTGGTCGCGAAGCTCAGGCGCATGTGGCCCGGAGCGCCGAAGGCAGAACCAGGTACCAGCGCCACGCCGGCGTCGGTCAGCAGTTTTTCCGCGAACTCCACGTCGGTGCTGGCGTCCGGATCGGCATCGATGGCCGCCTGGAAGCTCGGGAACACGTAGAAGGTGCCGTCGCCGTGCAGACACTCGACGCCCGGCAGTTCGTTCAGAGCCTGCACCAGCCAGTCGTGACGTTCCTTGAACGCACTGACCATCTCGCCCACGCACGCCTGGGAGCTGTCCAGAGCCGCCTGGGCCGCCGCCTGGGAGACCGAGGACGGGTTGGAGGTGCTCTGGGACTGGATCTTCTTCATCGCACCGATGATCTTGGCCGGTCCCGCGGCGTAGCCGATGCGCCAGCCAGTCATGGAGTAGGCCTTGGATACGCCGTTCAGCACGAAGGTGCGCTCGTACAGCTCCGGGCAGGCGTTCACGATGTTGCAGAACGGCTTGCCGGTCCAGAGGATGGGCTCATACATGTCGTCGGTGGCGATCATGATGTTCGGGTGCTTCTTCAGCACCTCGCCCAGGGCTTTCAGCTCTTCCATGGAGTAGGCCATGCCGCTGGGGTTGGACGGGCTGTTGATCACGAACAGGCGGGTCCGCTCGGTGATGGCGTTTTCCAGCTGTTCAGGGCTGATCTTGAACCGGGTGTCGGCGCTAGTTTCGATGATCACCGGCGTGCCCTCGGCCACTTTGACCATGTCCGGGTAGGACACCCAGTACGGCGCCGGGATGATGGCTTCATCGCCCGCGTTCAGGGTCGCCAGTGCCAGGTTGAAAAAGCTCTGTTTGCCACCACTGCTTACCAGGATCTGATTGGCTTCGTAATCCAGGCCGTTGTCCCGTTTGAACTTCGCAATAATCGCTTTCTTCAGGGCCGGCGTACCATCCACAGCCGTGTATTTGGTCTGGCCGTTGTTGATGGCTTCAATCGCCGCCTGTTTGATGTGATCGGGGGTGTCGAAGTCCGGCTCGCCAGCACCCAGGCCAATGATGTCCTGGCCGGCTGCGCGGAGTTCCGCGGCCTTGTTGGTGACTGCGAGGGTGGGAGAGGGCTTGATCGCCTGTACTCGGCTGGAAAGTTGAAGGTCCAAACTTGCGCTCCTTAAAGCTGCGTCTGATAGGGCTGCGGCGAGCGGAAGGTTGTTGTTTCAGCCAGGAACCTGGCGAATTTCGTCCGGCCGCCGATGGCCCGATGGTATCATGAAGCCGGCATAACGCTAAATTTCTAGACAGTCTAGGCCTTGAGACAGGCCTTTGCAGTCAAACCGGGGGTGTCTGCCGATTATGGCCAAAAATGAATCCAGTGTTACGAGGGAAGGGGTGTTTCGGGTCAATTCCCCGTACCAGCCGGCCGGTGATCAGCCGAAGGCGATCGAGGGGCTGGTCGACGGCATCCATTCGGGACTGGCCCATCAGACCCTGCTCGGGGTGACCGGGTCGGGCAAGACCTTCACCATTGCCAATGTGGTGGAGCAGGTCCAGCGGCCGACGATCATCATGGCCCACAACAAGACCCTCGCGGCGCAGCTGTACGGGGAGTTCAAGGAATTCTTCCCGGACAACTCGGTGGAGTATTTCGTCTCCTATTACGACTACTACCAGCCCGAGGCGTACGTGCCCTCGTCCGACACCTTCATCGAGAAAGATGCCTCCATCAACGAGCACATCGAGCAGATGCGGCTGTCGGCCACCAAGGCCCTGCTGGAGCGGCCGGACGCCATCATCGTGGCGACGGTGTCGTCGATCTACGGTCTGGGTGATCCGCAGTCCTACCTGAAAATGATGCTGCACCTGGACCGCGGCGATCAGATTGATCAGCGCTTCATCCTGCGCCGGCTGGCCGAGCTCCAGTACACCCGCAACGACATCGAATTCCACCGGGCCAATTACCGGGTCCGTGGTGACGTCATCGATGTGTTCCCGGCGGAATCGGAGAAAGAGGCGATCCGGATCGAACTGTTCGATGACGAGGTGGAAAACCTCAGCTATTTCGATCCGTTGACCGGTGAAGTGCTGCGCCGGGTCCCCCGGGTCACCATCTACCCGAAGTCCCACTATGTCACGCCCCGCCAGACGGTGCTGGATGCGGTCGAGAACATACGTGTGGAGCTGGACGAGCGCCTGCAGCAGCTGCGGGATAACAATCGGCTGGTGGAGGCGCAGCGACTGGAGGAGCGCACCCGGTACGACATCGAGATGATGATGGAGCTGGGTTACTGCAACGGCATCGAGAACTACTCCCGCTACCTGTCCGGCCGCCGGCCGGGCGAAGCGCCGCCGACGCTGTTCGATTACCTGCCGCCGAATGCCTTGCTGGTGGTGGACGAGTCACACGTGACCATTCCGCAGATCGGCGCCATGTACAAAGGCGACCGGTCCCGCAAGGAAACCCTGGTGGAATACGGCTTCCGCTTGCCCTCGGCGCTGGACAACCGGCCCATGCGTTTCGAGGAGTGGGAGCGGGTCGCGCCGCAGATGATCTTTGTGTCCGCCACCCCGGCCAATTACGAGGCCGAGCACGCCGGCCAGGTGGTGGAGCAGGTGGTCAGGCCGACGGGGCTGCTGGATCCGGAAATCGAGGTTCGGCCGGCCTCGACCCAGGTGGACGATCTGCTGTCCGAGATCCACCGCCGGGTCGCCATCAAGGAGCGGGTGCTGGTCACCACCCTGACCAAGCGTATGGCGGAGGATTTGACCGACTTTCTGATGGAGCACGACATCAAGGTCCGGTACCTGCACTCGGACATCGATACGGTGGAACGGGTGGAGATCATCCGGGATCTGCGTCGGGGCGAGTTTGATGTGCTGGTGGGGATCAACCTGCTGCGGGAAGGCCTGGACATGCCGGAGGTGTCGCTGGTGGCGATCCTGGATGCCGACAAGGAGGGCTTCCTGCGCGCCGAGCGGTCATTGATCCAGACCATCGGCCGGGCTGCGCGGAATGTGAACGGCAAGGCCATACTTTATGGCGACCGCATCACCGGCTCCATGCAGAGGGCCATCGATGAAACCGAGCGGCGCCGGGCCAAGCAGATGGCGCACAACGAGGAGCACGGCATCACGCCCAAGGGGCTGAACAAGAAGATTGCCGACATCATGGAAGGCGCCGGCGGCGGTGGCGGTCGTGGCAAGCGCAAGGCCGAGCGCCCGGGTCAGAAGGCCGCGGAAGAAGCCGAGCAGTACCGGGCCAAGACCGACAACAAGTCGCCGGAAGAGGTGCTCAAGGAAGTGTCCAGGCTGGAGGACGAAATGTACAAGGCCGCCGCCGATCTGGACTTCGAAACCGCGGCCCGGCTTCGGGACGAGATTTCCGAGTTGAAGGAAGCGGCCCTGCGCACTGGCTGATCAGCCGTCCCGCTTCGGGCCGACAATGACCGCGGCCTGGAGCGGCTGCACACTGCCGTAGCGCGACATGCGGTCGAAAATCCGGCGCTCGATCGGCAAGTACTGCTTGTCGGCAACACTCTCGCCGGCGTCGACATCAATTTCCGGGTCGTGCAGGTACACGAACTGGTCGTCGATGGCGCACACGGTCACCCAGTGTGGGACCCGGCTGCGGTTGAGCTGCCAGGTGCTGATCAGGATCACTGGGACACGGCCATCGTGCAGCGCCTGTTCCATGCCGGCCAGGGTTAGCGGGTCGTGGCGCAGTTCGATGCTGGTCTTGCCGATGTCGTGCAGAAAACCCTCGTGCACCAGTTCCAGTACCCGTTTCTTGTCGTCGTTGCGAACCGTGTCCTTGAACAGCGCGCCTTCCTTGCTGATCCACGCGCTTGCGTGAAAGCCCCGATTCCAGGCCGCCAGGGCCAGCCCGTGGGGGCCGCAACCGCCGTGCCCGGCGAGCATGAAAATGGTGGTGGCCTCGCGCCAGAGCTTGAGTTCCTCCAGGGTGGTGACCGGCTGCTGCTCGTCGAGCGCCGCCATGGCCATGATCAGTGCGGCCGGGCCGCAGGAAAATTCCGTGGTCTGGGGGTAATAGGGCACCACCGGAAATTGCCGGGACGGCTCGTAGAACAGGATGCGGCGCTCGAAGCGCAGGGCATCGCCGTGGTCCTCGTAATAGTCCCGGTAGGTGCCGAACTGCCGATAGCCCAGGCGCCGGTACAGGCCGATGGCGGCCCCGTTGTCCTCCCGAACCTCCAGGCGCATCACGATCCTGCCGGCTTCCACCGCCGCCCGTTCTGCCGCGCGCACCAGTTTCTCGCCGGCCCCCTGGCCGCGGGCTTTCGGGGAAACCGCAATGGAATAGATCCGGGCCAATCGGGTGGCGGCGTGCATCAGCATCAGGCAATAGCCGACCAGCTCGTCACCGAGGGTGGCCACGATGATCCGGTCCCTCGGCATGTCCAGGAAGCGGCGAAAACTACGCCGGGAAATCCGATCGTCCGAAAAACACAGGTTCTCCAGGCGGACAAGACTGTCCAGATCGCTGGAGACGGCCTGACGGAGTTGGAGCTGAGGTTCTGACATCGAGGGCAAACCTTGTGAATTCTCAAGTCGGGGCATGCACGGTGCTTCCCTTTCGGCGCTATTATGAGAGACTGCCGGTTACTGGAACATAGCTTAAGTATGCGTAAAAGCACGCATTAATTGACGATTGTGCCGGTATCTGGCCCAGCGTATCTTTGCCAACATCCGTGTGGGCTCCACTGTCAGGGAGGAACGCCTTCAATGTCCCGTTTGCTCATCGTTGTCGACCGCGCCAAGGACTGGTCACCCTATTACCCCAGCGAAGACGTGCTGACGTTCGACCAGTACCTGCAATTCGCCGCGCCGGCGAACAGTCGCGTGCGGGTGATCAACCTCTGTCAGAGCGCCCGCTACCTGAGCCGCGGCTACTACTGTTCGCTGCTGGCTGAAGCCCGCGGGCACCATGTGGTGCCGTCGGTCATGACCCTCAATGACCTGAGCCGGAAGGGCCTGTTTTCCCTGGAGCTGGAGGAGCTGGACGGCGGCGTGGTGGACTGGTTGGAGGCCTCGGGCTCCGCCATTGACCCGGACACGGATGACCGCCAGGCGACCCACGAGGTGAAGGTCCGGACCTATTTCGGCCAGGTCGAGCACCCGGCGCTCAAGCCGGCCGCTCGGGCCCTGTTCGAACGCTTTCCGTGCCCGATCCTAGAGGTCGTGTTCAAGCGCCGCAAAGGCTGGCAGATTGAATCCATGAAGCCGGCGGCGCCCGCCGACCTTGATGAACGCGAGCAGGACCTGTTCGCGGCCGCCCTCGACCGGTTCAGCAGCATGGTCTGGCGCAAGCCCCGAACCCGGCGGCGTTACCGCTACGATCTGGCGGTGCTGGTCAATCCGGAAGAGGAGATGCCGCCCAGCGACAAGGTGGCGCTGAAACGGTTTGAAAAGGCCGGACGGAAACTGGGCATCAACGTCGAGCAGATCACCCGGCGCGATTACATGCGGCTGCCGGAGTACGACGGTCTGTTCATTCGCGAAACCACCAACATCGATCACCACACCTACAGGTTCGCGCGCAAGGCAGAAGCCGAGGGCATGGTGGTGATTGACGATCCGGTGTCGATCCTGCGTTGCACCAACAAGGTGTTCCTGGCGGATCTGCTCAAGAACAACAAGGTGCCAACCCCGAAGACCCTGATCCTGTCCAAGGACCAGAAACAGGCGGTGGAGCAGGTGGTTGCCGAACTCGGCTTTCCGGTGGTGATCAAGATTCCCGACGGCGCCTTTTCCCGTGGGGTGACCAAGGCCGAGGACGAGGCGTCGCTGCGGGCTGGGCTCAAGGAGCTATTCAAGCAGTCGGCCCTGGTGCTGGCCCAGGAATACCTTTACACCGAGTATGACTGGCGCATCGGCGTGCTGGGTGGCCGCGCCATCTATGCCTGCAAGTACATGATGGTGAAAGGCCACTGGCAGATCTACCAGCACGGCGAGTCGGACAGTGCCAGCGGCGATTTCGAAACCCTGCCCACCTACGAGGTGCCCCGGAACGTGATCCAGGCCGCGCTCAATGCCACCAAACTGATTGGCAACGGGCTGTACGGCGTGGATATCAAGCAGTCGGGCAACCGGGTCGCGGTGATCGAGGTGAACGACAACCCGAGCATCGATGCCGGCGTGGAGGATCGTTTCTTAGGCGGCGAGCTATACACCCTGATCATGCAGGAATTCCTGTCCCGCATGGAGGACAACCGGCGTCGATAGGCGCCCGCCTTGGCGGGGGGGCCGGGTCAGGGCCCGCCGACCCAGACCCGGACGCTGCCAAACCAGTCGTACTCGGCCAGCACCCGTCGTATGCGCTCGGCGTCCAGGCCGTGGCTGTCGGTGCCGGTGTCGAAGAACAGTTCCAGGTGCACCTTGTTCTTGAGGTAGTGCAGGCGCAAACGACCGTTGGCGGGCAATTCGCCCACCCGGTCTGACAGCACCGCCCGGATTTCCTCCCGGTCGGGCAGGCGTCCGGACGTTGGCCGGTGGTCTTCGTCGTTCTCGGCGTCAATGTGAAAGTTGATGTCGCGAATGTTGTCCAGGGCATCGCGCATGCCGCGCACCACCTGCATGCCGATCTGGTGCCCCTCGGAGACACTGATGTCCGGTCGTACCACCAGGTGAATATCCAGCAGAATGTCATGGCCCATACGGCGGCTGCGCAATTCGTGCACGTTGCGTACGCCGTCGGTCTGGCGGGCGATGTCCTTGAGCATGCGGGTGTCGTCTGGCGACAGGCCGGTATCCACCAGCTCCTTGACGCTGTCCCAGGTGAACTTCCAGCCCACCCGAATGATGAAGCCGGCAATGACCACCGCGGCCAGCACATCGAGCCAGAGAAAACCGAGCATGGCGCCTGCCGTGGACACCAGCACTACCACCGAGGACAGTGCATCGGTCCGACTGTGCCAGGCGTTGGCAATGATCAGTTCGGAGCGAATGGCCTGACCCACGCGGCGGGTATAGTGGTAAATCCATTCCTTGCCGGCCACCGAGACCGCCGCCGCCACCAGCACCGGCCAGCCCGGCACGATGTTGGCCTCGCCCTGAATCAGTCGGAGGATGTTCTCCCAGGCCAGGGCGGCGCCGACGGCAATCAGGATGCTGCCAAGCACCAGGGTGCCGAAGGTTTCGATGCGCTGGTGGCCGTAGGGGTGGTCCTGGTCCGGCTCCTGGCGGGAAATGCGCATGACCCCGAGCACCACCAGGTCGGAGGCGACGTCGCTGAAGGAGTGGATGCCGTCAACGAGCAGGGCCTGGGAGTTGAACAGGGCGCCGGCGGTCACCTTGATGGTGCCGAGTACCGCATCCAGTACCATGCCGATGAGGGTGACCCGAGAGGCTGCCTTCACTTCCCGGGCCAGATTGTCGCGACGTTCAGCCGGTGAGGCGGTCTCGTCCATCGGGAGCTCCGGTCGCTGGGGGAGTGTTCAGTATAACCTTATTCCCCGCGCCCGCGAGGGCGCTGAAATCCGGTCTGGCGCGCACCATTTATGCACAATGTTGCTGAACTGTGACCGGCTAACATTTTGTCCATCTTTACTCAATAGCCTGCCTAAAAAAATATAAGCTACTGAAAAATAACGCTATTTTAACTGGTTAAAAAATGATCAATCTGTAGGCTGGCGCAGTTATCAAGGGTTGGCAACCGTTGCCCCGCGATTTTCAACAGGGTTATCCACAGAATCCGTGGAAAAGCTTTGTGGACCTCCCCAGTTCGGTCATCTCGCTCGGATTTTTCGGGCGGGAAGGATGCTGTGGAAAACTTCCGGTATACTCCCGCCACCGATTGGCAAGGAGGTTTCTGATGTACGGCGTTATTCGCAACCTGTTGTTCCGGCTCCCACCGGAGCAGGCCCACACCGTGGCACTGAACGGCCTGGATGCTCTCAATCGACTGGGCTTGCTGGGCGCCTTTGCCCCCAAGGTCGCGCCGATGCCGGTACGGGTCATGGGCCTGGATTTTCCCAATCCGGTGGGCCTGGCGGCCGGACTGGACAAGAACGCCGACCATCTGGATGCCCTGGGCGCCCTGGGGTTTGGTTTTATCGAGGTGGGCACGGTGACCCCGCTGGCGCAGCCGGGCAATCCCAAGCCTCGCATGTTCCGCTTGCCCGAACATCAGGCCCTGATCAATCGCATGGGCTTCAACAACGAGGGCCTGGAGCATCTACTGGCCCAGGTCGACCGCCGTCGCTACCAGGGCGTGCTGGGTATCAACGTGGGCAAGAACAAGGACACGCCCAACGAGGAGTCCGAATCGGATTACCGCAAGGGCATTGCGGCGGTCTACACCCGGGCCGACTACATCACCGTGAACGTGTCCTCGCCAAATACCCCGGGCCTGCGGGATCTGCAGTTTGGGGACTCCCTGAAGCAGCTGCTGGCAGCGATCAAGGATGAGCAGCGGCAGTGTGAGAAGAACCACGGCCGCTATGTGCCGATCGCGGTGAAAATCGCGCCGGACATGGACGATGACGGCATTCGCTTTGTGGCTTCGGCGCTGAAGGAAACCGGCCTGGACGGGGTGATCGCCACCAACACCACAATCAGTCGGGACGCAGTCGCCGGGCATCAGTTCGCCGACGAGACCGGGGGACTGAGTGGAGCGCCGGTCCGGACGCCATCTTTACGGGTGATCGAGGGCCTGTACGCCGAGCTTGGCGAGTCCCTGCCGATCATTGGTGTGGGCGGAATCACCGACGGTGAGAGTGCGGCGGAGAAGATTCGTGCGGGCGCCAAATTGGTTCAGGTCTACACCGGCTTTATCTACCGGGGACCGGCACTGATTCGCGAGGCCTGCGAGGCCATTCGGCGCCTGGAGCCGCGCCCCTGAAGGGGAGGCAAAAAAATGGGCCCGC
The DNA here is from genome assembly GCF_034555935.1 of Marinobacter qingdaonensis. NCBI lineage: Bacteria > Pseudomonadati > Pseudomonadota > Gammaproteobacteria > Pseudomonadales > Marinobacteraceae > Marinobacter > Marinobacter qingdaonensis. Next base: position 2,955,386 of record NZ_JAYDCJ010000003.1, on the reverse strand, counting down.
TTAGCGGGCCCGTGCGGGGAATGAACCCCGTGGCGATTTATCGCATGGTACGGGGCGGGAGGCCCCGTTTCGGTTTATCAGTAAACTGCTTCGAGTTGTGTACAAAAGACCAGATTAAGATCCGGGGTCTCGTTGAATTTCAGTGATTGTCACGCCGACGTGACGTTGGAAAGTTTGTGTATACCGGAAACTCCGGTCATGCCCTCCCAGTTATCGGTGCGGCCTTCACGCCAACCGTTTAACCATTCCTGACGCACTTCGGATTGTTCGGAGGGGCAGCTGTCTTTAGGTTTGCCAGATACGCCGGCGAGATAACCCCGCTTGAATGCACGAGCGTAAACGTCTCTTTTCTGTCTTTTCATGCCGTTCCTCACTGATGGATTAACAGAACAAGCGTGTACACATCTGCCGTGGCCTCGACAGGTGGGACCCACTCCGGGATAACCCACTATTGTCAGCTCCAGCCAGAGCAGTCAGGATCCTGTTAACGGAGGGCGTTTTTGGCCTCCGGAACGACGCGTCACCTACAAGGTAAGTCGAACCTCGCGCGGATGTACACTAATTATTTCGTCTATATGACGTTTTTCTTATAGTTGAGTGAAATAAAAAACCGGCGGTGTCCCTGATTAAAGCCGCCATTCCAGAAACTTACCTGAAGCCTATGCAACCGGGAGCAAACCTTGTCCAAAACCGTCTTTTTCGTAACCTGCCCGAAGGGTGTTGAGTATCTTCTGGCGGACGAACTCAGCAGTTTCGGACTGTCATCGGTGCGTAACGCCCCGGCCGGTGTCTGGGCTGAGGGCACGCTGGAAGCCGGCTACCGGACCTGTCTCTGGTCGCGCCTGGCCAACCGGGTGATCCTGCACCTGGACGAGGCGGATGCCCGGTCCGGGGACGCGCTCTATGACGGCGTGGTGCACATGGACTGGCAGCAGCACATTCCCGTGCAAGGCAGTTTCCGAGTCAATTTCCTGGGCCAGAACGATGCCATTCGTAACACCCAGTTTGGGGCCCAGCGGGTCAAGGACGGCATCGTCGACCGGTTCCGCGCCAACGGCGGCCAGCGTCCCTCGGTCGCCGCCAGTGACCCTGATGTCACCGTATCCGCCCGTTTGAATCGGGGGCGCCTGTCCCTGGGCATCGATCTGAGTGGTCACAGCCTGCATCGTCGGGGCTACCGGACGGAGAAAGGGGCAGCGCCCCTGAAGGAAAACCTCGCGGCCGCCTTGCTGATGCGCGCCGGATGGCCCGAACTGGCACAGGCCGGTGGCGATTTTCTTGACCCCATGTGCGGCTCCGGCACCCTGGTGATCGAGGCCGCCATGATGGCGCTGGATCTCGCGCCCGGGCGCAAGCAGGAGCGGTTTGGCTTTGAGGCCTGGCTGGGCCATCAGCCGGAACTCTGGCTGGCCTTGCGTCAGGAGGCCGAGCGTCGGGCCCACGACGGCAAACAGGGACCGCTGCCGCGGATGCAGGGCTTTGATCAGGATCCGCGGGTGATCGCCACCGCTCGCAACAACCTGCGTCGGGCCGGCCTGGAGGGGCTGGTCGAGATGCAGGCCTGCCCGGTGGCTGACCTGGCCCTGGACGACGGCTGGGCAACCACCGGACTGGTGCTGACCAACCCGCCCTACGGTGAGCGGTTGAGCGAGCGGCGCGAGCTGGGCGGTTTGTACCAGGCCCTGGGCGATGCGGTGAAACGTCTGGTGCCGGGCTGGCGTCTGGGGGTGTTTTCCGGCGCGCCGGAGTACGGTAAGTCCATCGGTCTGCGCAGTTACAAGCAGTACAAGCTGTTCAACGGCAAACTGCCCGCCCAGCTGTTGCTGTTCAGTGTCGACGAGGCCAGCGTCCGGACGCCGCGGGAGCCGGATGTTCCCGGCGAAATCACGCCCCGGGTAAGCAACGAAGAGCGGGCGGCCATGCTGCGGAACCGGTTGAAGAAAAATCTGAAAACCGTCGGCCAGTGGGCGCGCAAGCAGGGCATTGGCTGTTACCGGCTCTACGACGCTGATATGCCGGAATTCGCGCTGGCGATTGACGTCTACGAGGGCAGGGTGCACGTGCAGGAGTACGCCGCTCCCAAGTCGGTGGACGAGCGCTCGGCGCGGGAACGTCTGGCCGAGGCGCTGGCCGTGATCCCCGAGGCCCTGGGCATCGACCGCGACGCCCTGGTCTGCAAGCAGCGGCAGCGCCAGTCCGGCACCAGCCAATATGAGAAGCAGGCGGCCAGTGGCGAGTTTTTCCAGGTCCACGAGCACGGCTGTGCCCTGAAAGTGAATCTGAAGGATTACCTGGACACCGGTCTGTTCCTGGACCACCGTCCGGTCCGGCACTGGATCCAGCAGCACGCCCAAGGCAAGCGGTTCCTGAACCTGTTCTGCTACACCGGGGCGGCGACGGTCCATGCGGTGGTCGGAGGCGCCAGCCGTTCCCTGAGCCTGGATATGTCCAAAACCTACGTGGGCTGGGCCCGGGACAACCTGGCGCTCAACGGTGCCGATCCCAGACGACACGCGGTGGAGCAGGCCGATTGTCTGGCCTGGCTGGCGGCGCCGGCGTCTCCGGACCAGCGTTATGATCTGATCTTCATGGACCCGCCCACCTTCTCCAACTCCGCCCGCATGGCCGGTGTGCTGGATATCCAGAAAGATCACGCCCGACTCATTCGCCAGGCCATGACCCGCCTGAACAGCGAGGGTCTGCTGATCTTCTCGAACAATTTCCGTCGGTTCCGGCTTGATGAAGACCTGGCGTCAGAGTTCGATATTCAGGAAGTGAGTCAAAGCACCCTGGATCGGGATTTCCAGCGCAATGCCCGCATTCACCGGTGCTGGCACATCCGTCACCGGGCCTGAGTCAGAATTCGTAGCGCAGGCCGCCGGAGAACTGGAAGGTATTGATGTCCGAGGGCGTGTCTTCGAACAGCTTGCCACCTTCCAGTACCAGGTAGGTGTGGTCGAGGATTTCGAAATCCAGGCCGGCCAGCCAGCTCACACTGAAGCTGCTGTCGGGAAAATCCTCAGACAGGCCGGGAAAGTCCTCCACCGCCTCGGCACTGGTGAGCTTGGCCTCCCCCTGGATGTGGGAGAAGCCGAACTGGCCATAGACGTTGGCGTAGTCGGTCAGGGGATAATGCATGCCGATGTACCAGCTGGCATAGTAATCGATGGCCAGCTTGGCGTCCTTGGGGCGCAGGTCGGCGTCCTCCAGGCCCATGCCGGCCCGGACCTCCACATGAAAGCGTTCGGTGATGTGATGGCCGACCACCAGGGTGGCGCCGGAGCCCCAGCCTTCGGTCGTGGTGCGCACCCGCCGGTCGTCTACCTCAACAATTTCCACCGCCGAACGGTGATTGAGCAGGGTCCCGTACAGGCCGATGTAATGCAGATCCTCCCGAATAGTCTCCTCGGCCTGGGGCGCCGGAGACGTGAAGGCAAGGACCGGGAGCAGGGTGGACAGCAGGGCGGTTCGGACAACCTGGTTCATTGTTATCGGGCTTCCTGACGTGGGCGGATACGGGCCTGATTCTGCCTTCTGTAACCGTTTGTTACGTCGACCCATGTCACACTTCCCTGTGTCGGCGCCCGCCGGGGTCAGTCCGGGTCCAGCAGACCTTCCTCGCGCGCCAGCAGGAGCAGGGCATAGACGCCATTTTCCGGCAGTTGCGGCTCCAGGCCCTCATCGATCATCAACTGCCGCCGGCGATCTTCCAGGCTGTCGCTGTCCAGGCCGGTGATCAGCTCGGTGATCGGCGCGATTTCGAACGGGGGTTCCTGGCCCACGGCGCTGAACAGCTTGTCGATCAGGATCTCGTCCGGGTCCAGGCCATCCACGTACACGGTCTGGTCCGGCAGGTCGGCGTGCAGCTCCCGGGCCAGTTCCAGCAGCGGCACGCCTTGTTCCCCCAGGTATCGGAGGTCGACGTCGCCCAGGTCGCCGTCGTCCGGCAGCCAGTCGTCTTCCGGGGTGATGACCACGGTTTTCATGCGGCCGTCGGCGAGGGACCAGGCCATGGCGACCGGGAACAGGGCGTCGTCGGTCTGGCAGTATTCGATATCGAGAAATCTCGGTGCTTGCACGCAGAGCTCCGGTAGTGACAGGTAAATGAGGGACCGGCGGTGAGGATTTCCGGTCACCCGGTATGAGCCGTTCAGGCTTCATGCGATACTGTGGGCGCCATTATCATTCAATCAGGGGCATCATGGAACACGCTGAATTTAACAATGATCTGCTGACCTTTCTGGACTCGTCGCCAACACCCTGGCACGCAGTGGCGACGATGAAAAGCCGGCTCGATGCGGCCGGTTTCGAACCACTCGATGAAAAAGACGACTGGTCGCTGGCTCCGGGCCAGGGCTATTACGTGATCCGCAACGGCTCCTCCATAATCGCGTTCCGCACCGGCAAACGGGAGGTCACCAACTCCGGCATCCGCATGGTCGGCGCCCACACGGACAGCCCCTGCCTGAAGGTCAAACCGAGCCCGGAGCTGCGCCGCAAGGGGTTTTTCCAGCTGGGCGTGGAAGTCTATGGCGGCGTGCTGCTGAACCCCTGGTTCGATCGTGACCTGTCGCTGGCCGGCCGGGTGACCGTGCTCGACGAGGACGGCCAGGTCCGTGACACGCTGGTGGATTTCCGCAAGCCGGTGGCGTTCATCCCCAGCCTGGCGATCCACCTCGACCGCGAGGCCAACAGCAATCGCACGGTGAATCCGCAGACCGATTTGCCCCCGGTGCTGATGCAGGTGCCCGAAAGCGACAGCACCAGTTTCGTGGACCTGCTCCGACAGCAGGTGGCCAGCGACACCGGGGTGAAGGCGCGCAAGGTGCTGGGTTACGAGCTGAGTTTCTACGACGCCCAGGGCGCGTCGTTTGTCGGTCTGCGGGACGAATTCATTGCCTCGGCCCGGCTCGACAACCTGCTCAGTTGCTACATCGGGTTGCAGTCCCTGTTGCACGCCTCCGGTGATGAGGCGGCGTTGCTGGTCTGTAATGACCACGAGGAAGTGGGCAGCATGTCCGCCGAAGGTGCCCAGGGGCCGTTCCTGACGTCGGTCCTGGAGCGCTGGTGTGGTGCCGGCAAGTCCCGGTCAATTGCCCGATCGATGATGGTGTCGGCGGACAACGCCCACGGCATCCACCCCAACTACATGGACCGGCACGATGAGAACCACGGGCCGTTGCTGAACCAGGGACCGGTCATCAAGATCAACCACAACCAGCGCTACGCCACCAACAGCCGGTCCGCCGCCATCTACCGGCACATCAGTGACGAGCTGGGCCTGCCTCACCAGTCATTCGTGGTGCGCAGCGACATGGGCTGTGGCAGCACCATCGGACCGCTGACGGCCGGCAACCTGGGGGTGACCACCCTCGACATCGGCGTGCCGCAATTCGGCATGCACTCGATCCGGGAGCTCATCGGAACCGAAGACGGCTATACTTTGTTCCGGGTGCTGACGGAATTCATGCAGCGGGAGCAGATTTTCTGAGGCATGAAACGAAAAATGCCGCTGCTTCGTAAGAAGTAGCGGCATTCCGGAATAAGTGGCTCCCCGAGCTGGGCTCGAACCAGCGACAAACGGATTAACAGTCCGTTGCTCTACCAACTGAGCTATCGGGGAACAGCATCAAAGTGACGCGCATATTAAGTGCTTTGATGGACCGGGTCAACCCCCTGAATTAAAAGGTTAAAAATTGTACGGAAGTCAGTGTTCAGAGGTGCATAGTGACAGGGAGGTGTCGTTATGACTGCGTTCGAATCCGCCCCGCATCCCGTGCCCGTCAACGTTCGTCCGGATCGAATGCGATACCAGCCGCCACCCTGGCTGCGAAACGGACACGTCCAGTCCATCTGGCCCACCCTGTTCCGGCGCGTCGGCAATTTCACCCCCGAGCGGGAATTGCTGGCCACCGACGATGACGACGAGCTGCACCTGGACTGGTATCGCCAGGGCAGTGATCGATTGGCGGTTGTGTCCCATGGCCTGGAAGGCCACAGCCGACGCCCCTACGTTCTGGGCATGACCCGGGCTCTGTTGAGCGCCGGCTGGGACGTCCTGGCCTGGAATTACCGTTCCTGCGGCGGCGTGATGAACCGGCAGCCAAGGTTTTACCACAGCGGCGCCACCGGCGATCTGGCCCGGGTGATCGAGCATGGGCTCGTCATGCCCTACAAGCGGTTGTTCCTGTCCGGTTTCAGCATGGGTGGCAACCTCACCCTGTTGTACCTGGGGGAGCAGGGCGAACGGGTCGATAGCCGGATCTGCGGTGCTGCGACGTTTTCCGTCCCGTGCGACCTCGCCGGCAGTGCCGAGGTGCTGTCCCGGCCCAGCCGAAAGATCTACATGAATCGGTTTCTCAAGGATCTGCATCGAAAAATGCAGGAAAAAGCGGAAAAGTTTCCGGACCTGATCGATGTGGCCGGGTTCGAGTCGATTCGCAATTTCCAGCAGTTCGATGACCGCTATACCGCGCCCCTGCACGGCTTCCGGGATGCCAGCGATTACTGGGCCCGGGCGTCCGCGCTCGGCCGTCTTCGGGACATTCGGGTGCCGGCGCTGATGGTCAACGCCGCCGACGACCCGTTCCTGTCCGAACGCTGTTTTCCGGAGTCCCGTCGGGTGCTCGGGGCCCACGTCCGCTTCGAGGCGCCGCGCTGGGGTGGGCACGTCGGGTTTGTCGAGCACGCCCGGGATGGCTATTACTGGTCTGAACGCCGGGCAATCGCCTTTTTACAGGGCGTGGCGTCCTAGCAAAGGGGTTTGGGCCGTCAATGCAGGGTCGATTCCAGCACCGGCCACACGTTGTCGAGCAACTGGGGCTGGGCGTCGACGCTGGGGTGAATGCCGTCGTCCTGCATCATGCCGTCCTGGTCGTAGATCCCCTGGAGAAAGAAGGGAACCAACGCCGTGTCGTATCGGTCTGACAGGGTCGGGTAGATATCGGCGAACATCTGGGTATAGCGCTGGCCGTAATTCGGTGGAATCTGCATGCCCACGAGTATGGCTCTGGCCCCTGAGTCCTGGACCAGGGCGATCATCTCTGCCAGATTGGCCTCGATAACCTGGGGCGGAAAGCCGCGCAAGCCGTCGTTGCCGCCCAGTTCGATCAGCACAACATCCGGCTCGTTATCCTCCAGCAGGCCTGGCAAGCGCCGCGCCCCGCCATCGGTGGTTTCGCCGCTGATGCTGGCATTGACGACCTGCCACTGGGACAGGCCGTTGCGGTCGAGACGCTGCTTCAGTAGCTGGACCCAGGCTTGCTCGGTCGGGACACCGTAGGCGGCACTCAGGCTGTCGCCCAGAATCAGCAGGGTGTTCTGGCTTGCCAGCGCTGGCGCGGCCAAGCAGGCTAGCAAAAGGAACAGTATTGATCTGACGGTCTGTCGTGCCGTATCCATAAACGAATTGCCCAATGTTGCCCTATGAACCACACCCATTTTCGGGAGCTGCCGTGAACCAGATGACTGATTTTAACGCCGACCGTTCCAGCCCTATGCTTCGGGTCGAGAACCTCACCCATCGGGTGACACTGGAAACCGATACGCTGACGATCTTGCAGGGGGTCAGTCTGGAAATCAATCGGGGAGAGTCCGTAGCCATTGTTGGCCGGTCTGGCTCGGGCAAGACCACGCTCCTGGGCTTGCTGGCCGGGCTGGATACCCCCAGTGAGGGCACCGTGGAGCTGGACGGTGCGATCATCAGCCGGCTGTCCGAGGATGAGCGGGCGCAACTGAGGGCGCGCCGGGTCGGTTTCGTGTTCCAGTCGTTTCAGCTCCTGCCGGCGCTGACGGCCCTTGAAAACGTGATGCTGCCGTTGGAGTTGGCGGGCATGGCGTCCCCGGAAACCCGTGCCCGCGAGCTGCTGGGCCGGGTCGGGTTGGGCGAGCGCCTCAGCCACACGCCGAGGCAGCTGTCCGGGGGCGAGCAGCAGCGGGTCGCGATTGCCCGGGCCTTTGCCTCCGAGCCGGCCATCCTGTTCGCCGACGAGCCTACCGGCAACCTGGACAACCGGACCGGCCAGGCGGTGTCCGACCTGTTGATGGAACTGAACCGGGAGCAGGGCACCACACTGGTCATGGTCACCCACGACGAACACCTGGCGGCGCGGTGCCGACGCCAGTTCCACATTGAGGCGGGGATTCTGACTGAGCCTGAAATGGCCGAGGAGCTGGCGCACTGATGGCGGCCTCAAACAAGCTGATGTCGGTCGGGCGCGACTGGCGGGAACGGGACGTGCGCGTGGTGCTCTCGGCACTGATCATCGCTGTGGCCACAGTGGCAACCATTGCCCTGTTTGCGGGGCAGTTGCAGCGGACCCTGGTGTCGTCGGCCAGCTCGTTCCTGGCCGCGGATCGGCAACTGGAAGCCGAGAACGGCCGGGAAATCCCGGCCGAATGGCTGACCCGGGCCCAGGCGTCGGGCCTGGCCATCGGGCGCATGGTGGAATTCTCCACCATGGTGTTCGGCACCGGCGGCTTCCAGCTGGTGTCGGTGAAGGCGGTCAGCAATGAGTACCCGCTGCGCGGCCAGATCGAAATCCAGCGCGGTGCCGAGAGCCCGCGTCAGCAGGTGGCGGCCGGCCCGAAACCGGGCGAGGTCTGGATCAATCCCCGCCTGCTGCGCCTGCTGGAGCTGGACATCGGTGACACCCTGGAAGTGGGCAACCGAAACCTGACGGTGTCGGGCTTGCTGATCCGGGAACCGGACGGCGGCTTCCGGCTGTCGGCGCTGGCGCCCCGGGTCATGATGCACGTGGACGACGTCCGCTCGACGGGGGTGATTCAGGAAGGCAGTCGGGTTGAATACGTCTACCTGTTTGCCGGCGACGAGGCCGCCCTTGAGGACTATTACAGCTGGCTGGAGCCCCGGTTGGAGCCGAGTCATGAGTGGGAGGGGGTACGCGACGGCGAGACCTTCTCGCGTTCGCTCGAGCGGGCGGAGCGTTTCCTGCTGCTCGGCGGCAGCCTGGCGGTGCTGTTGGCCGCGGTCGCCGTCGCGGTGGCCAGCCGCCAGTATGCCCTGTCCCAGCGGGATACGGTGGCACTGCTGAAAACCCTGGGGCTGCGCAGCCGCGGCATTGGCGCGCTCTACCTGCGGCGGCTGGCGCTGTGGGGCGTGGCTGGCGTGGTGGGCGGCCTGATGGTGGCCCTGCCGGTGTTCTGGCTGCTGACCCGGCTGCTGAGCGACGTGCTCGAGCGCCCCGTGGAATTCTACCTCGACCCGATGGCGCTGGTGCCGGCCCTGCTGACCGCCCTGGTCTCCCTGTTCGCTTTCGCCTTCCCGCCGATTCGACGGCTGCGGCATGTACCGGCCATGCGGGTCTTGCGCAGTCAGCCCGGAGAAACCGGTCGGGAAGCGCTGCCGGACATCGCGCTGGCGATTGTCGCGGTGTTTGGCCTGGTCTGGTTGTACGCCGGTGAGGTGAACCTGGTGGTGTCGTTGCTCGCGGGTCTGGTGCTTTTGCTGGGCGTGCTGGGCCTGCTGGGCTGGGGCCTGGTGGCGCTGCTGCGCAAAGTACGCGGGGGCGGCAATGCCTGGCGCCTGGCCCTGGTGGGGCTGTACCGGCACCGACGCGCCAGTCTCTCTCAGATGGCGGTGTTTGCCATGACCCTGATGCTGGCGGCGACGCTGGTGCTGGTGCGGACGTCGCTGCTGGACGACTGGCAGGCCCAGTTGCCCCAGGACGCCCCCAACCATTTCCTGATCAACATCGCGCCGGACGCCGTCGACGACGTTGGGGCCTTCTGGCAGGAGCGCGGGCAACCACTTGATACGCTCTACCCGATGGTGCGCGGTCGACTCACCGGGCTGAACGGCCAGCCGGTGAAGGAAGCGGTGAGCAAGGACGAGCGCATCGGCGCTCTGAATAGGGAGTTGAACCTGACCTGGATGTCGTCCCTGCCCGAGGACAACGAAGTGGTCCAGGGCCAGTGGTTTGCGGCGGATGACCAGCGCGGGGTGTCGGTGGAGGCGGAGTTGGCGGAACGGCTGGGCCTGGTTCTGGGCGACCGCCTGACGTTCACCATCGGTTCGGAAACGGTGACCGAGTCGGTGACCAGCATCCGCACCGTCCAGTGGGACAGCATGAAGCCGAACTTCTACATGGCGTTCCCGCCCGATGGCGGGCTGTCCGACATGCCGGCCACCTGGATCACCAGCTTCTACCTGCCGGCGGACCAGAAATCGGCGCTCAACGCCTTTTCCCGGCAGTTCCCGACCGTGTCGGTGCTGGAGATCGATCACATCATTGAGCGGATCCAGCAGATCGTCCGCCAGGTGACCCAGGCCATCGAGGCGATCCTGGCGCTGATTCTGGCCGCGGCGCTGGTGGTGATGGCGGCGGTGGTCAGCGCTACGCTTCGGGACCGCCAGCGCGAGGGCGCACTGCTGCGAACCTTAGGCGGCCGTCAGACCCTGCTGGTGCGCAGTACCATGCTGGAATTTGCCCTGTTGGGTGGTTTTGCCGGGCTGCTCGGTGTCGCCGCCGCCGAAGCCGCGGTCTGGGCACTGCAGTTCCGGATGTTCGAGGGCAGCTTCAGCTGGCACTGGCAGGTGGTGTTGCCGGTACCGCTGATCAGTGCCGTGGTGCTGGCGCTGTTTGGGCGCTGGCAGCTCAGGCCGGTTCTGAACGTCTCGCCCATGCTGCTGCTGCGACGGCTGGAGTAGCCGTCACACCAGGCGTTAGCGGTAGTTCGCAAGAATGGCGTCGAGTTCGCCATTCTCGCGCATTTTCTCCAGTTCCCGGTTGAAGGCCTCGCCGAAGCCTTGCCAGTCCTTCCTGAGCATGATCCGAAAGCCGAACTGGCTGATGCTGATCTGGGACGTCCGGAACTGATCCTGCAGCCCTTCTTTGCGCAGGATCCATTGCCCCACAAGCCGGTCCGCCACGGCCGCGTCAAACCGATCGCCGTGCAGAACGAAGGTAAACATGTCGCGATCGCGGGATACGTCGAACCGTCGGATGTTTCCAGCCTCGAAGTAACTCTGCAGAAGCGGGTAGTTGTACCCCAGGTGAGTGACCACCGTTTTCGAGAACAGGTCCCTCGGCGAGCGGTAATCCAGCTCCGAGGTCTTGGGAATGAAGAACACCTCTTCAATGGCCACCACCGAGTCGGTGAACAGGAACCGGTCCGGGGCACTGGTCCATTCGATGGCGCGGGGGGTGCCATCGATAAAGCCGTCCAGCAGCATCTGGTCCACCCGCTTGCGGGGGACCCGTTTGGCCACTAACTCGTAGCCCAACCGCTCACTGATCCGCGCAACCACGTCCCACATGATGCCCGAGGGTTGGTTGTTCTCAAGAATCAGGTAGGGCGGGTAGCCACTGGGAGAGACGTTGAAGCGAAAGGTCTTCTGCTCGCTGGCGACAGCGTTGCCGCCAAAGATCACCGCTCCGATGAGCAGGGCAAGACTGGGCAGTTTCAGGGCGAGTCGGCATCGCCATAGTCGCTTCATGGTGCTGGACCCTTGACGGTGTAGGTGCGTGCCCGGCGACTTCCTGGTCGGAGCTCAAATTATTGTTACTTTTTTGCAATGGGAATTCAATCATGCCGGCGTGGGGCCGGACTGGCGGGAACCGGGGCCCGAACGGGCCCCCGCGAACGGCTTAGGCCCAGGCGCGACGGAGCACGGCGCGGGCGTCTTCGAGTGTCACTTCTTTCGGGTTGAACATGATGGCGCCATCGTCCAGCGCCATCTCGGCGATAAGATCCAGCTGCTCTTCCTGGACCTTGCCGGTTTCCTTCAGGGTCCGGGGCAGTTGGCAACGCTTGTGCAACTGATCGCGCAGCTTGCGAATGGCCGAAATACTGGCCTCGGCCCGACGGCTGGCCGGAGTGGCGGAGTAGACTTCCGGGCCTTCGAGGTGCAACAGCAGATCGCCCAGCGGCCCGCGGATGTCCTCCAGGTTGTACTCGAGCACGTACGGCAGGTACAGGCTCATGCACAGGCCATGGGGCAGGTGGCAGATCGCCCCGGTGGCGTGGCCGAGGGCGTGCACCAGCCCGACCATGGAGTTGGAAAAGGCAATGCCGGCCATGGTCGAGGCCTGCGCCAGTTCCAGTCGGCCGTCGGTGTCTTTGGGGTTGTCCATGACCGTCAGCAGGGACTGGCTGATCTTTTTCACCGCCGCGGTGGCGTAGGCGTCGCTGAGCGGGTTCTTGGCCATGCAGGTGAAGGCCTCGGTGGCATGGGTCAGCGCGTCCATGGCCGTCGCCGCGGTGATGTGCGGCGGGAGCGTCAGGGTCATGCGTGGGTCAATCACCGCGGCATTGGGCAGCAGGAACGACGAGGTAAACGGCAGTTTGACGCCCTTGGCCTCGTCGGTGATCACCGCCACCGAGGTGACTTCCGAGCCGGTGCCGGCGGTGGTCGGCACCACCAGGAACGGCTTGAGCGGCTTCTTGATGACGCCAGCGCCGCTGTACTTGGCGATGTCGGTACCGCCTTCGGACACCAGAATGTTGACCGCCTTGCCGGTGTCGATGGCGGAGCCACCTCCCACCGCGATGATGGAGTCGCATTTCTCCTGCCGGTAGATGCCGGCGATGTCCCGCACCACGGTGGTGGAGGAGTCCGGCGGTACGTCGTCATAAATGGTGACGATTTCCAGGCCGCTTTCCTCGCAGGCAGCGATCACCGGGTCGAGCAGACCCGCGGCCCGCACGCCCTTGTCGGTAACGATCATGGGGCGCTTTGCGGCCAGGCCGGTCAGTTCGTAGGGGATGTGTTCCAGGGCCGCCTTGCCGGCAATGACTTTCACCGGGCAGAAGAATTCGTAGTAGCTGTTAGTCATTACGCTCTCACCGTCTCGACAAAATTGGTTGCAACTTTCAGGTAGATCCGCGCGCCGCTGATGAGCTTCTGCGGCAGGTGCAGGTTACGGGGGTATTCCTTGACCGCCCGCTGCGCGATCAGCTTGGGCAGGATGAAAGACTCGAGCCGGTTCAGCACCCGGGTCATGCGCACCGCGTAGCTGATGTCTCCGTCGACCAGCATGCGGTCATTGGCAAAGGCCACGGCGGTCTTTTCCTGGAACGACAGCACCAGGAAGGCGTGGGCAATGTGCTTGAACCGAATGGACAGGTCGACGGGGCGGGGCGCTTCGTCGCCGTGGTAGTGGAATCGGCCCAGCCCGGTGTGTTCAACCACCATGCGCGGGCCGTTGGGCATGACCATCATTTCGAACAGGAAGCCGTTGGGCAGTGCCAGGGCTTCCTTCTTGACCGTGTCGTCCACCTCGCTGACTGCCTGCAGAGCCCGCCCCATCACCTGGAACATCACCTGCACATACAGGCGTCGAGCCTGGGCCATCATGGGCTGGATACGTTTCGCTAACATCGCCGTCATCCATCTGTTGTTGGTGTAAATTGATTTTTAGAGTTAATGCTCTAAAAGTCAATGTGGCGATGACGGTTTGTTAGCGTCAGTCCGGCAAATCTCCTAGCCCGTCAGCGCTTCGAGCTTTTTCCGGGCCTCTTCGCCGACATCGCCACCGGCTTCGGCGGCCTTGCTGTAGTAGGCGATGGCTTCGTCCCGGCGGCCTTGCTTGGCGGCGATATCCCCCAGGCGCAGGAAGGCGATGGAGGTCGGCACCACCTGATTGGCGCGGACCAGGTTGTCACGGGCCTTATCGAGGTTGTTCAGCTCCAGCGCGTTCAGGCCGTTGTGCAGTCGGTACACAAACATTTCCGGATAGAGCGAAACCGCCTTCTCAAAGTCGGCAGCGGCCTGTTCCAGCCGGTTTTGGTCCCGATGGATGCGTCCGCGCAGGGAATAGAACTTGGCTTCCCCCGGCGCCAGGCGGATCGCCTCGTTGACGGCTTTCAGGGCACCGTCCATGTCGTCTTCCGAAGCCAGTTCGAGGGCTTTGTCGTGGGCATCGTAGGCGGGCTGGAGCTTGCGCAGGGTCGCCAGTTTACGCTCGTACACGTCTTCGCCGCGGTAGCCACCGGCCCCGACCTCGGCCACCAGTTCCTGGTTTTCCCTGACCCGTTTGGCTGACGGCGGATGGGTGGCAAACAGCCCTTGCACGAAATTGGTGTCGCGGTCCTTGGAGAGTTCGAGGAACAACTGCTGGAGCTCCACGGCCGCCGTGGGGTCGTAGCCGGCCTTCTTCATGTAGAGGATGCCGTAGTGGTCCGACTCCAGTTCGTCGGATTGGCTGTATTGCGCCAGCGCCAATTGCGCGCCGACGGCGGCGCCGCCCATGAGCAAACCGGCCCACTCGTTGTCGGACAACGCAAAGCCCAGGCCGGCGACACCGGCACTGATCAGCATGCCTTGCTGCATGCGCTGCACGCTGTGACGGGCGGCGGCATGGACGATCTCGTGACCGAGGACCGAGGCCAATTGCGCCTCGTCGTCCAGTTTGGCCAGCAGCCCGCGGTTGATGGCGATCTTGCCACCCGGCAGGGCCCAGGCGTTGGGAACGCTGCTGTTCAGGACCACAAACTCGTAGGGCAGGTCGGGGCGGGCACTGACCTTGGCCAGTTTCTGGCCGACCTCACTGACGTACAGACCAAGTTCCGGATCCAGGTAGAACTGGCCACCCTGGGTCTGCTGGGTGGGCGTGTACTGCTCTGCGCCCATGGCCAGTTCCTGACCCTCCGGTATCAGCGACAGCTGTTTTTCGCCCGTAACCGGGTTGACGGAACAGCCGCTCAGTGCCAACGCGAACGCGACCGGGGCAATGCCGAATTTCAAGACTGACTGGTTCACACGAAACTCCCTTATTTAGTGGTCCCTGATACCATGATTGCACGGCTTGGACCGGCTGAAAATCCCTCGCCCGTTCTGGTGGCTCACGCCCCCTTAGCGTATTATAAGTGCCTGTTCCCACGATGTTTCATTCTGCACTGTCACCCAAGGTCGGTCATGAGTAATTTTCTCGAATGGATTGCATTGCTCTGGTTCCTGGCATGCTGGTTGGGCTACACCGCCTATTCCCGCCGTCGGGCCGCCGACCGGCCCTGCCTGTCCAACACCCTGGACCTGTACCGGGAGGACTGGATGCGGGTCATGCTGCGCCGGGACAACCGCATCGCCGACGCCTCGGTGGTGGGAAACCTGGAACGCAACGGCGCCTTTTTTGCCTCCAGTTGCCTGCTGATACTGGCCGGTATCATCACTGCCCTGGGGTACACCCAGGAAGTCATGGAGGTGTTCAGCACCATGCCCTTCGGCACCTTGCCCAGCCGTGAAATCTGGGAGTTGCGGATGGTGGTGCTGATGGTGGTGTTCATCTACGCCTTTTTTAAATTCACCTGGTCGATGCGCATGTACAACTTCGTCTCGGTCATGGTGGGGAGCGCGCCACCGCCGGACGACACCAAGACCAGCCCGGCTGGTCGCGAGGCCTTCGCCCGCAGTGCCGGCAACGTCTGCAATCTGGCGGGCGATGCGTTCAACCTGGGCCTGCGGTCCTATTACTACGCCCTGGCGGTGGTCGGCTGGTTCATCCACCCCGTGGCCTTCATGGCGGCGTCGACCCTGGTCGTGGTGGTCCTGTACCGGCGGGAATTCTGCTCCGACGCGCTGGGGGCCCTGCGGGCCGGCAAGGTGTTCGACGAGCCGAGCCCGGGCAAGGGCGACAAAAGTGCCAAATCCAACTGATGAGTCACAGGTTCTGCACTGAATGAATGACCAAATCCGACTGGACCGGGTCGTCCGGTTCCTTGAAACCCTGAATCAGGCCAGAGAGCTCGACCTCTCCGTCACCGAAGCCCGGGAGGGCAGTCTGACCCTGTGCCTGCCCTACAGCGACCGTATCATCGGCAATCCCGACACCGGCGTGATCCATGGCGGCGCTATCACCACCCTGATGGACACCACCTCGGGCTCGGTCATTCTCTGTGCCCTGGAAGAATTCGAGCTGTGTCCAACCCTGGACCTGCGGGTCGATTACATGCGCCCGGCCGTACCGCACAAACCGGTGTACGCCCGCGCCGAGACCTACAAGGTCACCCGCAACATCATCTTCACCCGCTGTGAGGCCTACCAGGAAGGGGGTGAGACCATTGCCAACTGCGTGGGCACCTTCATGCGCATCGGCAAAGAAGCCACGCCCAAGCATTACCGGGACCGGATCACTGGAGGTGACGCATGACCGATCCGGATATCTACCGCTACACCCGCGATACCGGGGATTTCTCCCGCCTGATCGCCAGCATTCCGTACGCCAGCTTCATCGGTCTGGAATGCGACCGGTTCGGCGATGACCTGATTTTCCGGCTGCCGAAAAAAGAGGAAAACCTCGGTAATCCGATCCTGCCGGCCATCCATGGCGGCGTGATCGGCGGTTTCATGGAGCTGTCGGCGGCCATCTACCTGATGATGTCCCAGGACAGCATGCGCATGCCGCGCATCGTGGATTTTTCCCTGGATTACCTGCGCGCCGGCCTGGACCGGGAAACCTACGCCGAATGTCGCCTGACCCGCCAGGGCAACCGGGTGGCCAACGTCATGATCACCGCCTGGCAGAAGTCGCGGGCCCAGCCGATAGCCACCGCCCGCGCCCACTTCCTCCTCGAAGACTGATCCCGCTCGAGTCCCGGGGCTTGAAATGCCCCGGGGTGCCCCCACGTTTGCTGCATATCGGATTTCCGTGCTGACGCGGGCGCGGAGATTTTGCCGAAACACGCTGTGAATACGTCCATGTACGCTCGGCTCCGCCATCCATGGCTCCGCACGGTTTCGGCAAAACCTCCGCACCCGCTTGTTCGAACTGTTGAGTTATTTCAGGAGATACAGACGCCATGACGGTTGAGTCGCAAAAAGAGACCCTGGGTTTTCAGACCGAAGTGAAGCAACTGCTTCACCTGATGATCCATTCGCTTTATTCCAACAAGGAAATCTTCCTCCGCGAGCTGATTTCCAACGCCTCGGACGCCGAGGACAAGTTGCGCTTTGCGGCCCTGAAGGATGACAGCCTGTACGAGGGCGATCCGGACCTGAAAATCCGTCTGGATTACGACAAAGAGGCGAACACCATTACCCTGACCGATAACGGGATTGGTATGAGCCGAGACGATGTCATCCAGAACCTGGGCACCATCGCCAAGTCCGGCACCGCCGAATTCCTCAAGCAGCTCTCCGGTGACGAGAAGAAGGACAGCAAGCTGATCGGTCAGTTTGGGGTTGGTTTCTACTCCGCCTTCATCGTGGCTGACAAGGTCGAGGTGTTCACCCGCCGTGCCGGCACGCCCGCGGAAGAGGGGGTGCACTGGGAGTCCAAGGGCGATGGCGAGTTCTCCATTGAACAGGTCAACCGCGAGAAACGTGGTACCGAAATCGTCATTCACCTGAAGCCGGACGCCAGCGAATTCGCCGACGGCTTCCGCCTGCGCGGTCTGGTGAAAAAGTACTCCGACCACATCTCGTTCCCGGTGGTGATGACGTCCGAATCCGAGGAAGAGGACGAGAAGGGCAAGGACGAGACCGTGAACGACGCCACGGCGCTCTGGACCCTGCCGCGGACCGAGATCAAGGACGAGGAGTACAAGGAGTTCTACAAGCACATTGCCCACGATTTCGAGGATCCGCTGACCTGGTCCCACAACAAGGTGGAAGGCAAGCTGGACTACACCAGCCTGCTGTACATCCCGGCCCGGGCCCCGTTCGACCTGTACAACCGCGAGGCGCCCCGTGGCTTGAAGCTGTACGTGCAGCGGGTGTTCATCATGGACGACGCCGAGCAGTTCCTGCCGCTGTACCTGCGGTTCGCCAAGGGCGTGATCGACTCCAACGATCTGTCACTGAACGTGTCCCGGGAAATCCTGCAGAACGACAGCACCGTGGAGAGCATTCGCTCGGCGCTGACCAAGCGCGTGCTGGACATGCTGTCCAAGCTGGCCAAGAAAGACGCCGACCAGTACCAGAAGTTCTGGGGCGAGTTCGGTACCGTGCTCAAGGAAGGTCCGGCGGAGGATTTCGGCAACCGCGAGAAGATTGCCGGTCTGCTGCGCTTTGCCTCCACCCACACCGGTGAGCGCACCCAGAATGTCGCGCTTGATGACTACATCGGCCGGATGAAGGACGGCCAGAAAAAGATCTACTACATCACCGCCGATAACTTCATGGCCGCCAAGAGCAGCCCGCACCTGGAGGTGTTCCGCAAGAAGGGCATTGAGGTGCTCATCCTGACCGATCGCATCGACGAGTGGATGATGGGTTACCTCAACGAGTACGACGGCAAGCAGTTCCAGGACGTCGCCCGTGGCGATCTGGACCTGGGTGAAGTCGAGACCGAGGAAGACAAGAAGCACAAGGAAGAGGCGGCCGAGGAGCACAAGGAGCTGCTGGAGCGCATCAAGAAGGCGCTGGATGACCGGGTTCAGGAAGTGCGGGTGACCAACCGCCTGACCGATTCCCCGGCGTGTCTGGTGGTTGGTGACTTCGACATGGGCGCGCAGATGAAGAAGATCATGGAAGCGGCCGGTCAGAAGGTGCCGGACAGCAAGCCGATCTTCGAAATCAACGTGGACCATCCGCTGGTCCAGCGCCTGGAGAGTGAAAAGGGCGACGAGCGCTTTGGCGAACTGTCGGCGGTGCTGCTCGATCAGGCCACCCTCGCCAGCGGCGAGCAGTTGGATGACCCGGGCGCCTACGTCAGCCGCCTGAACCGTCTGTTGCTGGAACTGGCGAACTAAGCCTCGTGCAGCAGATCGTCGTGGACATCAGCATCAGCCCTGAGGAGTGGATCAAGCTCTATCAGGGCGTTGCTACCGACGTTCACACCACGGCCCGGGACGGACGCTCCGTCCGTTTCCCGGCCCGCATCCTCTCCCGTTTCTACCTGCGTGATGGCATCCGCGGTTCCTTCCGTATTCTGTTCGACGATCAGGGCAAGTTTGCCGGCGTCGAGCGCCTGTCATAGCCAAAAGCTTTCCCGGTATTTTCTTTCTTTGATTTTTGCCCGCGCTCGGTCATCGACTATGCTCAAGGTGTGCACAGCAAAAAAGGAGTTGTGTCATGCGTCCCTGGATGAAGTCCTGGTCTGAGCAGTGGAAAAAACAGAGCAAGATGCTGACGGATTACTGCGTCAACTACGCCATTTCCCAATAGGCGGGGTGGTTGTAAGACCGCTTCAATCTCATTCCGAAACTGACTACAATGCCGGCCCGCTTAAGCTTTAACCACACCCGGAGCCGACATGCGAGTAATCCTTGCCCCGATGGAGGGGCTGGTGGATGCGCCCATCCGTGAAACCCTGACCCAGGTCGGTGGCATCGACCGGTGCGTGACCGAATTTGTGCGCGTCACTCACGGCATGCTGCCGCCGCGGGTGTTCTACAAGTACGCTCCGGAACTTCATAACCACTCCCTGACCCGCGTGGGCACCCCCGTCGCGTTGCAACTGCTGGGCTCCGATCCGGAACAGATGGGGTTGCACGGCCTGCGCGCGGCGGAACTGGGCGCCACCCAGGTGGACATCAATTTTGGTTGCCCGGCCAAGACCGTGAACAAGCACAAGGGTGGCTGCGTGCTCATGCGTGAACCCGAGCTGATGCACGAAATCACGGCCGCGGTGCGTCGAGCGGTGCCCGACCAGATCCCGGTCACGGCGAAAATGCGGCTCGGCTACGACGACCGCTCCATGGGGGTGGCCTGCGGCCAGGCCCTGGAGGCGGCGGGCGCGTCGGAAATCGTGATTCATGCCCGCAGCAAGGTCGACGGCTACAAGCCACCGGCGTACTGGGAGGAAATCGCCAGGGTCCGCGAGGCAGTGTCAGCGCACGTGATTGCCAATGGCGAAATCTGGACCGTCGCCGATTACTGGCGCTGCCGCGAGGTGTCCGGTTGCGCGGATGTGATGATCGGTCGTGGCCTGATTGCCCGCCCGGACCTGGCGCGCAAGATCAAGGCCAGCCAGGCCGGAGAGGACATTGCCGACATGGCCTGGCCGGAGGCGGTGGCCCTGGTCCGGGAATACGCGGAGGTGCTGCAGGGGTGGCTGGAAGACCGCTACGTTACCGGTCGGATCAAGCAGTGGATGAACTTTCTGCGCCAGGGCTTCCCGGAAGCCGAGGCCCTGTGGCCAAAAGCCCGCAAGATCCGAGAGGTGGCGCCCATGCTGGCCTGCCTGGAGCAGGGCGCGCTGCCGAACGCCGACCGGGGCCAGGCGGCCTGACCCGAAAGCCGCCTTTGCGGCGCCCACGCATTTCCCTGTGTGCTGACTACACTGGTACGGAATGACTAGGGGTTCGTAGTCCTTATTGGTCTACAACCACACACAGAGGGATGCGCACGATGTTCACCACGAAACCATTCGGCGGCCCGTCCGCCATGTCCTGGGGGCTGGCGCTGCTGCTGACGGCAGCGGCAGGCCAGGCTGTTGCCGACGGCGAGGTCCGGGTCACGCCCCTGGGCAGCCACGACGGCGAATTCTGCAGTCGGGACCGGGCCCTGATCTTCGAGGACCCGGACGGCACCCGGATTCTCTACGACGCCGGCCGCACCGTGGCCGGGCCCGACGACGACCGCCTCGGGGACATCCACGGCGTGCTGGTGTCCCACATGCACGGTGATCACGTCGGTGACCAGCGCATCGCCCGCACCAACGCCGGCACCTGTGCCGCCCCGGACACCTCGGTGTCGACCCTGCCGCAGTCCAACACCGTCGATATCGCCGTGAAAAAACAGGCCAAGATCATCACCGGCAGTGAAATGCCGGCGTTTTTTGCCGCCAAACTCTCGGAGCAGGGTGGTGATGCCGCCAACTCGCAGCTGGTCCGATTCGGGGCCGAGCGGACGTTAGGGGGCGTGGCCATTACCACCGTGCCTGCGGTGCACAGCAACGGGGTGTCGCCGGGCTTTCTGAGTGGTCCGCTGGCGGAATACCTGAAGGCAGCGGGGGTAGGTGCCAGCGTCGGGCCGCCCACCGGCTATGTTCTGACCTTCTCCAACGGTCTGGTGGTGTACCTGTCGGGCGACACCGGCATCACGGCTGAGCAGCAACTGGTGGTCAACGGGCATTATGGTGCCGAGCTGGTGGTGATGAACATTGGCGACACCTACACCACCGGTCCGAAAGAGGCGGCCTATGTGATCAATGACCTGGTCCAGCCGCGGGCGGTGATCGCCTCCCACGCCAATGAGGCGGCGACCCATGACGGCAAGCTGCAGACCGGTACCCGAACCGCCATGTTCCGGGATCTGGTGAAGGTCCCGGTGCATGTGCCCTTGAGCGGTCGAACCATGGCGTTCGACGGCGAGGGCCAATGCACCGAGGGCTGTGACGGCTCCTAGCCTTCCATGATGGCGCTGTAGGTTCCCGAACGGGCGGCACCATTGAGTCGCGCCCGTTTCAGGATCGCCTCCTGGGCCGCCGGGCCATTCTCCAGCTTGCCAGCCCAGGCTTTCTGCGCAGGTTCCTGCAGGGCGCGGCCATAGGAGAAGCTCAGCGCCCAGGGCTGGGTGCCCATGGTGTTCAGCGCGTTCAGGTTTTCGGTGGCCTCTTCGGGCGTCTGGCCACCGGACAGGAAATTGATGCCGGGTACCGCCGCCGGCACGGTGCGTCGGAACACCGCCAGGGTGGCTTCGGCGACCTGCTCGGGGGGCGCCTTGGGGCAGTCCTTGCCGGGCGTCACCATGCTGGGCTTGAGGATCATGTGTTCCAGCGCGACCCGATGACGGGCCAGCGCGATAAACACCTCCCGCAGGACCGCCTCGCTCACCTCGGCACAGCGTTCGATGCTGTGGTCACCGTCGATCAGCACTTCAGGCTCCACAATCGGCACGATGCCCAGGGACTGGCACACCGCGCCATAGCGGGCAAGGGTTTCGGCGTTGGCCTCCACTGCCTGCCGGGAGGGCAGGGTTGCCGAGATATGGAAAACATTCCGCCACTTGGCGAAACGCGCGCCCTGGTTCTTGTAGATCTCCAACCGGTCTTCCAAGCCGTCCAGACCGAAGGTGATTTCATCCCCGGGCGCGTTGACCAGCGGTTTCTTGCCCTTGTCGACCTTGATCCCGGGCACTATGCCCTGGTTTTCCAGCATGGCCGGGATGGGCACCTTGTCCAGACTCTGCTGGCCCAGGGTTTCCTCGAACAGAATGACCCCGCTGATGAACTCCCCGAGCCCCGGTGCCGAAAAAATCAGGCTGCGGTATTCCCGCCGTTTCTCCTCGGTGGACTCAACACCCACGGCGGTAAAGCGCTTGGCAATGGTGGGATGGCTTTCATCGGCGGCCAGGATGCCCTGGCCGGGCTGGATCAGGCGTTGGATGGTGGATGCGAGCTCATCCTGGATAGGCATGGGGTCTCCTCCGTACCGGTCGTTTGGCGGTTTTCTGGGATGGTCCTGTTCATTGTAGACGGTCAATGGCGCGCTGAATTTTGATCTGGGCTAAGGCGGGAACTCCCAGATTGGATTAGGCTTAAGGGGAGTATCACTGTAAGGGCTGGACCGGTTATGAAAACGGTGGTCAGCGTGAGTCAGGGCGCCTCGGAAGACGACTACGAGCTGGCAACGGAGTTTTTGGGGCAGCCGTTTCGCCTGCTCCGGCTCGGCACCGATGGCAGTCTGGATCGGGCCGAATCGCTCCTGGAGTCGGTGCAGGACCAGGCCGACGCCATCGGCCTGAGCATGATGCACGATCACTACCGGGTCGGCCCGCAACAGCTGGAACATCCCGACACCGCTCGGCTCGAAGCCTGCGTGCCGGACAAACCCGTCACCACCGGCGCGGGCCTGCGCAGAATCCTGCAGGAGTGGGCGGTGCGCCACACCCAGTCCCAACTCGGCCACTTTTTCGACAACGCCCGGGTCCTGGTCATGAACGGTCAGGCCAGTTACCGGATTGCCCGGGCCTTGTCCGAGCACACCGACAATCTGTCCTTTGCCGACCCCTACCTCGATTTCGGGGTGCCCCGCCTTCTGACATCATTGCCGCAGCTGGAAGCCTACACCCGGATCACCGCTCCCTTCCTGTTTCATCCGCTCGCGGCCAAGGGGCTGAACCTGGCGCTGGGCAGTCCGCTGTACCGGCTGGGCGAGGGCCTGGTGCAGGGCAGTTTGCATCGGGCGGTTGAACGGTCACACGTGATCGTGGCGGCGGTCGGCGATCTGGAGCAGTTCTCCCGCAAGGAGCTGGATGGCAAGACCCTGATCACCGCCCGGGTTACCGAGGCGGCGCTGGACTGGTTGCGGGCCCGCCGGGTGGCGATGGTGGTGGATTACAGCCCCTGGCTGGCCGGGCGACCGGTCGGGATCAATGCCCTGGATGCCATGACCAGCCTGGTGAAGGCGCGCGCGCCCGGGCAGCTGGGTCCGGATGACTACCTCGACGTGATTGAACGCCTGGGACTGGAACCCCGCATTCTCTATCCGGACGGTTATCGACGGGTCAATCGCTTCGCCTTCGTCATTCATCCGCTTTCGCAACAGTACCTGACCAAGACCCCGCCGCTGGACTGGCTGGCCGGCGTGGCGCCAACGCCGGTGATGAACCTGGTGGAGAAAGCCGTGGCCTATGCCCCGCCTTTCCGGTATTCCCGGGTATCGGGCATTGCCTCGCCCACCGGCGACGAGGTCGAGGGTTGGCTGATTACCGTGGGCGGAACGCCCCGGGAAATCATGGCCCATGGCCCGGAATTCACCTACCGGCGCCTGGAGGCGGCGGCCAGGCTGGCGAAACGCCTGGGCGCCCAGATCATGGGGCTGGGCGCGTTCACCAAGGTGGTGGGCGACGCCGGTATCACCGTGGCCAAACGGGCGCCATTGCCGATCACCACCGGCAACAGCTACAGCGCCTCCGGTGCGCTCTGGGCCGCGCACGAGGCCGTCAGGCGTCTGGGCCGGGTGCGCATCGGCCCAAGTGGCAAGATGGCGGGCAAGGCCATGGTGGTCGGGGCCACCGGTGCCATCGGCTCGGTCTGCGCGCGTCTGCTGGCGAAGGCCGTGGATGAGGTGTTCCTGGCCGCGCCGGAGCCGGCCAAGCTGCTGGCGCTGAAGGAGAGCATCGAACAGGAAACGGAAGGCGCTGTGGTGCATGTGACCGGCTCGGCCAACCGGGACCTGGCGGAGATGGACCTGATCGTCACCGCGACGTCCGGGGCCGGCAAGCGGATTCTGGACATCACCCGGGTCAAGCCCGGCTGTGTCATCACCGACGTTGCCCGCCCCCTGGATATTCCGGCCGAGGACGTGGCCAAACGACCCGACGTGCTGGTGATCGAGTCCGGCGAGATCCAGTTGCCGGGCCATGTGCGCATGAAGGACATCGGTCTGCCGCCGGGCATTGCCTATGCCTGCCTGGCGGAGACGATCGTTCTGGCGCTGGAGGGGCGCTTCGAGAACTTCACCCTGGGGCGTAACATCGAGTGGCAGCGGGTGCGGGAAATCTACCAGATGGGCCTGCGTCATGGCATGCGACTGGCGGCAATCTCGGGCGTTAGCGGGGTGTTCACGGATGACGATTTCGAGCGGGTACGGGCGCTCGCCGCTCAGGTGCCCCCGAGCGCGGCCGCGACCGCCGCATTGGCGTGAATCTCCGTGGTGTCGAACAGCGCCACCGGAGTGTCGGATTGTTTGAGCAGCAAGCCGATTTCGGTACAGCCGAGGAGGGCAGCCTGGGCACCCCGGGTTGCCAGGCTGTCGACCACCGCCTGAAACACCGCCCTGGAGTCCGGCCGGATATCGCCCTGGCACAGTTCCTCGTAAATGATCCGGTGAATTTCGTCGCGCTCTTCCTGGTCGGGAACCAGGACCCGAATACCGGCCCGCTCCAGGCGTTCCCGGTAAAACGCCTGCTCCATGGTAAAGCGGGTGCCGAGCAGACCCACCGAGTGCATGCCTTCGTGTTTGAGCGCCTGGGCCGTGGCGTCGGCGATGTGCAGGAGCGGAATGTCGATGGCGTCGTCGATCTGCGGCGCCACCTTGTGCATGGTGTTGGTGCCGATCAGCAAGAAATCCGCCCCGGCGGCTTGCACGGCTTCGGCGGCGGAGGCCAGCAAACGACCGGCGGCCTCCCAGTCGCCCTGCTGCTGCAGGACCTCGATCTCCGCAAAATCGACGCTGTAGAGAATCAGCCGGGCCGAGTGCAGCCCGCCCAGTCTGGCCTTTACACCTTCGTTGATCAGCCGGTAGTAACTCTGGGTCGACTCCCAGCTCATGCCGCCAAGCAGGCCAATGGTTTTCATCATCAGGGTTCTCGCGTCGAGAGAGAATGACGGTGTTTGGGGAAAGAGTAGGTTCTATCGCCGGAAAAAGAAAAGGCCCGACAGCGTTTGCTCTCGGGCCTTTTGGCTACGACGTTAACGAGGCTGGCTTAGCCGCACTTGCTGTCGCCGCAGGACAGGCAGGTGGCGCAGCCGTCCATGACGATCACCGCCTTGGTGCTGCATTTGCCACACATGGTGGCGTTCGCCGGATAGTCGCTGCTTTTCTCGTCGTTGGTGGCGGTGGAGGTGCTGGCCTCGAACTCCGCACGCTTCTCGGCGAGGATGCGCTTGGTGGTCTCGCTCATCTCCTCGCTTTCCAGCAGGCCGATGGCCTTCAGGTGTTTCTCGATCACGGCACCGATTTCGGCCACCAGAGACGGCATGAACACGCCACCCTTCTTGAAGTAGCCACCGTTCGGGTCGTACACCGAGCGCAGTTCCTCCACCAGGAAGGTCACATCGCCACCCTTGCGGAAGACCGCGGAGATAACCCGGGTGAGGGCGATAACCCACTGGAAGTGTTCCATCGACTTGGAGTTGATGAACACCTCATAGGGCTGACGGCTCTCGTGGTCCGTGTCCTCGTTGAGCAGGATGTCGTTGATGGTGATGTACATCGCGTGCTCAGCCACCGGTGGCTTGATCTTGTAGGTGGTGCCCAGCAGGAAGTCAGGCCGCTCGATGTTCTCGTTCATCTGAACGGGGGTGTTGTCCTGCTGCGGCGTCGCTGCGGACTCGCCGGCTGCGGGATCGGCTTTCTTCACACGGTAGCCGACGATTTTGTTGCTGATTTTGACTGTCATATTCGTTGTCCTATGTCGGGTGCCCGGATCAGTACTTGCCGTAGGTGCCTTCTTTGAGAGCATCAAACAGGTTGGCGGCGTTGTGGATCTCACCGTCGTACTCGACCTGCTCGTTGCCCTTGAGGGTCACCTTGCTGCCATCGTCCAGAGTAAATTCGTACTCGGTGTTTTCCAGGTCTTTCTCCTTGACCAGTACGCCCTGGAAGGCTTCCGGATTGAAACGGAACGTGGTGCAGCCCTTCAGACCCTTGTCGTAGGCGTACAGGTAGATGTCCTTGAATTCCTGATAGGCAAATTCTGTCGGAACGTTGGCCGTCTTGGAAATCGAGGAATCTACCCATTTCTGGGCGGCCGCCTGAATGTCCACGTGCTGCGACGGGGTTACGTCGTCGGAGGTGGTGAAGTAGCTCGGCAGCTTCTTGTCCTCGTCGTCGGAGAACGGCATGGCACCCGCGTTGACCATGTGGCGGTAAGCCAGCAGTTCAAACGAGAACACGTCCACTTTTTCCTTGGTCTTGCGGCCTTCCCGAATGATGTTGCGGGCATAGTGGTGCGAGAAGCTCGGCTCGATGCCGTTACTGGCGTTGTTGGCCAGGGACAGGCTGATGGTGCCGGTCGGCGCGATCGAGGTGTGGTGGGTGAAGCGGCCACCTTTTTCGGCCAGTTCTTCCACCAACTTCGGCTCGACGCTGGCAATCTGCTGCATGTACTTGCTGTACTTGGCATGCAGAACCCGGCCCTTGAGCTTGTCGCCCAGTTTGTAGCCGTCCTGGGACAGCTGAGGGCACTTGCTCAGCATCTTCGGGGTGATCTCGAACTCGTCGTCCATGATCGGCGCCACGCCTTTTTCCTCGGCCAGGGCCAGGGACTGACGCCAGCCTTCGACCGCCATCTCGCGTACCACTTCCTCGGTGAACTGGACGGACTCCTCGGAACCGTACGGCATGCGCAGCATGGCCAGGGTCGAGCCCAGACCCAGGATACCCATGCCGTGGCGGCGCTTGTAGGTGATTTCGTGACGCTGCTCTTCCAGCGGCAGGCCGTTGATCTCTACCACGTTGTCGAGCATGCGGGTAAAGATACCCACCACCTTACGGTACTTCTCGTAGTTGAAGCTGGCCTTATCGGTGAACGGGTAGTCCACGAACATGGTCAGGTTCACAGAGCCCAGCAGGCAGCTGCCGTAGGGCGGCAGCGGCTGCTCGCCGCAGGGGTTGGTGGCCCGGATGTCCTCGCAGAACCAGTTGTTGTTCATCTGGTTGACCTTGTCGATCAGGATGAAGCCTGGCTCGGCGTAGTCGTAGGTGGAGGTCATGATGGTGTCCCAGATGAACTGGGCTTTCAGGGTGCGGTAGATCCGGCACGCCACCTTGCCTTCGTCATTGACCACGTAGCCGTCGAGGATCGGGAAGTCGCGGTAAACGAACTGGCTGTCGTCGGACAGGTCCAGGCCTTCGTCTTCCACTTCTTTCTCGGTGACCGGGAACGACAGGTGCCAGTCGTCGCCGTTGCGAACGGCTTCGATGAAGTCTTCGGTGATCAGCAGGGACAGGTTGAACTGACGCAGGCGACCGTCTTCACGTTTGGCCTGGATAAAGTCGATCACGTCCGGGTGGTGCACGTCAAAGGTGGCCATCTGGGCGCCGCGACGGCCACCGGCAGAGGACACGGTGAAGCACATGCGGTCGAAGATATCCATGAACGACAGCGGGCCGGAGGTGGTGGCGCCAGCGCCGGCTACGTAAGCGCCCTTGGGACGCAGGGTGGAGAACTCGTAGCCAATACCGCAGCCGGCTTTCAGGGTCAGGCCGGCCTCGTGGTTCTTTTCCAGGATGTCGTTCATGGAGTCCTGGACGGAGCCGGACACGGTGCAGTTGATGGTCGAGGTTGCCGGCTTGTGAGCCTCGGCACCGGCGTTGGAAGTGATCCGGCCGGCCGGGATGGCACCGTTCTGCAACGCCCACACGAAGTCCTTCATGTGCTTGGTGCGCACGGACTTGTTCTCAACCTCGGACAGGGCTTTGGCTACCCGCTCGTAAGTGGCGTTGATGTCGGTATCGACGGGCTCGCCCGTCTTGGTTTTCAGCTGATACTTGCTGTTCCAGATGTCGAGTGAAGCTTCCTGCATCGGAATCGTCGTTACCACTGCCTGTGCCTTAGCGCTCATTGCAACCCTCGGTATTCCAAGTGTGTCTTCTTTTGACAGCACCATCGCGACAACGGTGCTGCACCCCTTGAATCGTAAATTGATCGGTGTCGGTCACGACGGCTCGATAACCACAACATATGGTGGCTATGGCGGGAGCTGATTCGTGCCGGGTCGTGCGAAATCTTTACGTTGGATCGTTGTTGTTGGGCCGGTTTGGCCGCTTGGGACAGCGTTTGACCGCTGACGCCCGTGATGCGTGCTGGCCCTATATATAGGCTTATTTTTCGATGAGTATAACAGGATATAGTGTTATGTGAACAAGAAGAGAACTATTGATTGGTTCCAGGGGGGCAAAGAAAATCAATCGTGCCGAGCTTGAAAACCCGAAATGACCGACAGGACCGCGGCTTGCGTGGGATTTTTTACTGGCACTACATCTTGTGGTTAAAAAATAACCGGTTCGGGCCTCGGCTGGCGGGCCGCAACCGTTTTGTGACCCTTGCACGTACCCAACGCCAACGTGTCGCTAAAGTATGCCAGTGGCGTCGGAATCTGCAGTGGCCCACAGGAAGTGATAACTACTATAAAAGGAACAGAAGATGAAAGGCCTGAATCCAACCTTGCTAGCGCTCTGTGTGGCGGGTGTTGCACCCGTGGCCCAGGCGGACTTTCAGCGACTTGATGACAGTGCGATGGGGAACATCACCGGTCAGGCCGGTGTCACCATCGAACTGGAAACCAAGTTGAACATTGACCGCTTCATCTACACCGATGAAGGCTCCCTGGAAATCAACGACATCTCCGTCGGCGGTGCCAACCGGACCGACTTTTTCTCGGAGATGGGGCTGAACCTGAACGGCTCGGCGACAGATCGACTCGACAACATCCGGGTCAACATCGACCTGGCCAGCGATGGCGATGCCATCATCAACCTGTTGCCGTTGTCCTTCAACGCCGTGGATCTGAGGGTGTCGACCGGGGCCTGGAACCTGACCGGTACCGGCGGCTCGACCACCGTCCTAGATAACTTCCGCATGGACGCCCTGATCGGCTCGGGCACCATTCGGGTCGACACGGCGACGGACCAGCTCAACTTCAAGACCGACATTGCCATCGACGACATGGACTTCGATGTCCCGTTTCTCGCCCTTGGGGTTCGGGATTTCCAGCTGACCGGTGCGGATTACGATCTGCAGGCGCCACAGCCACTCCGGCTGTTTGCCTACGTCGAACTGGACATGTACACGGCACCGAATGCGCAAAGCGTGGAGAGCCTGGCGATAGACCTGCAGACGTTCGAGGCAGATATCCGGATTGGCGGGGTTCTCGTGGGTGGCACGTCCATCGGCTCGATGGCTTTCGATAATCTGGCGATCACCAATACGTCGATGCTGATTTACGGTCACTGAGACCAGACCGTTGGTAAACGGGGCGGGGTAGACCCGCCCCGTCTGGTTTCTCAGCCCAGCAGCAGGCTGTCGTCATCGACCGCCAGTCCGCGCTGCTTCTCGAACAGCCCGAGCAGGTCTTTCACTTCCAGCCCTTCACGCTTCTGCCCGGCGATGTCAAACACCACCTGGCCCTGGTGCAGCATGACGGTCCGGCTTCCCACTTCGAGGGCCTGCTTCATGCTGTGGGTCACCATCAGGGCGGTCAGTTGCTGCTCCTCGATGATCTGCGTGGTCAGCTCCAGCACGAACGCCGCCGTCTTGGGATCCAGTGCGGCGGTGTGCTCGTCCAGCAGGAGAATGCTCGACGGCGTCAGGCTCGCCATCAGCAGGCTCACCGCCTGCCGTTGTCCCCCGGACAGCAGTCCCATCTTGTCACCGAGCCGGTTTTCCAGGCCCAGTTTGAGCGACGACAGGCTCGCCCGGAACTGTTCCAGATACTGTTTCTTGACCGCCGAGGTAAGGCCGCGACGCTGCCCCCGCTTGATGGCCAGGGCCAGATTTTCCTCGATCGACAGGCCTTCGCAGGTGCCGGCGAGCGGATCCTGGAACACCCGGGCAACCCGGCCCGCGCGCTTGTGGGTGGGCAGCTTGGTGACATCGACGTTATCGACGATGATCTCGCCACTGTCGACCAGTACCTCGCCGGAGAGGGCGTTCAGAAAGGTGGACTTGCCGGCGCCGTTACTGCCGATCACGGTGACAAACTCACCCTGGTTCACGGTCAGGCTCATGCCCCGGAGTGCCGGGTTTTCCAGCGGCGTTCCCTTGCCAAAGGTCAGTCGAAGATCGCTTGCACTGATCATGTCGCCTCCTCAGGCCTTGTTGCGGGTGAATTTGCCAATCACGGAACTGCGCACGCCCGGCAGAACGATGGCGAGGGTAACCAGCACGGCGGTGATCAGGTTCAGATCCTGGGCCTGAAGGCCGAGCACGTCGGCGTTCAGGGCGAAGGCGATGGCAAGGCGGTAAATGATGGCGCCGAACACGCAGGCGAGCAGGGCGCGCACCACGGTGGACGGCGTGATGACTGCCTCACCGCCAATGAGCGACGCCAACCCGATCACGATCACACCCACCCCCATGGTGACGTCGGCCGCCCCCTGGCTTTGCGCGAACAGGGCGCCGGCCAGGCCGACCAGTCCGTTCGACAGCGCCACGCCCAGCACGATCATGCCGCCGGTTGCGATGCCCTGGGCCCGGGCCATACGGGGGTTGGCGCCGGTGGCACGCATGGCCAGACCGGTTTCCGATTTCATGAACCGCCACAACAGGATCAGCGCCACGACCACAACAATGATGAACAGCAGCACCGGCACCTGGTGATAGGCCAGGTTCAGGTCGTACCAGGGCGTGAGCACGGTTTCTTCCGTGAGCAGGGCGACGTTGGGCCGACCCATGATGCGCAGGTTCACCGAGTAGAGCGCGATCATGGTCAGGATCGACGCCAGCAGGTTCAGGATCTTGAGTTTGACGTTAAGCAGGGCGGTAACCGCGCCGGCGGCCATCCCGGCCAGGACGGCCATACCGGTGGCCAGCCAGGGGTTCCAGCCGCCAATGATCAGTACGGCGGCAACGGCCGCGCCCAGCGGGAAGCTGCCGTCAACGGTCAGGTCCGGAAAGTCCAGGACCCGGAAAGAGATGTAGATGCCGAACGCCACCAGGCCGTAGATCAGACCGGTCTCGATGGCGCCATAGAATGCGATTTCACTTAGCATGGGTAGTTTTTCACTGTGAAAGAAAACGGGCGGGCCCTTGTGGGGTCCGCCCGCTCAGGTAAGGCGTTACTTGTCGCTGTTGACGACTTCTTTGGCGTCCCGGATCAGGTCTTCGGACAGGGTGATGCCCATGCGCTCGGCGGCGGCCGGGTTCACAAACAGGTCCAGGGTGTCCATGGTTTCGACCGGCATCTCGCCCGGCTTGGTGCCGTTGAGTACCCGGGCAACCATGGCGCCAGCCTGACGGCCGTGGTTGTAATAGTTGAAACCGAGGGCTGCAACCGCACCGCGGGCCACGGTGGCGGTGTCGGCGGCGAAGACCGGTATCTTGGCCCGTTCACCCACGGACACCACCGCCTCGGCAGCGCTGATCACGGTGTTGTCGGTGGTCAGGTAGATGGCATCGGCCTCGCCCACCAGGGAGCGGGAAGCGCCCAGCACTTCGGAGGTCTTGGTCGCAGCGGCCTTGACCAGTTCCAGGTCACGCGCCGCCAGGCGCTCTTCCAGCAGGTTGACCAGAGACACGGCGTTGGCCTCGCCCGGGTTGTACACGGTGCCGATGCGCTTGGCGTCCGGCATGACTCGCTGGAGCATGTCCAGATGCTTGTCGATGGGCAGCATGTCGCTGACGCCGGAAATGTTGGTGCCGGAAGCCTCGAGGCTGGGAACCAGTTTGGCGCCGACCGGATCGGTGACGGCGGAGAAAATGACCGGCAGGTTGCGTGCCGCCGCAGCGACGGTCTGTGCCGACGGTGTGGCGATGGCAACGATCACGTCGGGGCTGGCGCCCACGAATTTCCGGGCGATCTGGGAGGCAATGGCCGAGTTGCCCTGGGCACTCTCGTGCATGACGGTCAGGTTCTGGCCTTCCTTGAAGCCCTGCTCGGCGAGTTCATCCTTTACGCCCTGATAAACGGCGTCCAGTGCCGGATGTTCAACGATCTGCGTGATGGCGACGGTGCGGGCTTCCTGGGCCTGCACCAGACCTGTTGCTGCCAGAAGTGCCGCACCGATCAGGGTGCGCAGGGTTCTCTTGGCCATATGCCTGGGTCTCCGAGTCGTTCTGGATTGGTAGGTTTTAGCGTTCGGAATTTCGAAGGAGCGCAAGTTTACCACAGGCGAGGGGGCTTCTGGGTAGGGATTGTCGCGAGCCCTGACCGGAGATTGAAACGTTCGACAAATAAAATTGTTTTGCTTCGGTCACACTTTGACGCGCCATTGTGTGTTGAAATACCCTACGAAAGTCTAATAATGATGGCGAATTATTCGAACAACGAAAACAAGGAAGATTGATGGACACAACAAACAAGCTCCCGTTGGATATGGTCTACCATTGGGAGACCAACAAGGCCAACTCCCTGTACATGACCCAGCCGATTGGTGACGGCAAAGTTGTGGAATACACCTGGGGTCGCGCGGTCGATGAGGCGCGACGGATGGCCGCCTATCTGAAATCGCTCAACCTGCCGGAAAAGAGCCGAATTGGCCTGATTTCCAAAAACTGCGCGCAGTGGATCATGACCGATTGGGCCATCTGGATGGCCGGTCACATTTCCGTGCCCCTGTACCCGACCCTGAACGCCGATACGGTCAACTACATCCTGAACCACGCGGAGTGCGATGTCCTGTTCGTGGGCAAGCTGGACGATTGGGACATGATGAAGCCCGGTGTCCCGGAATCGGTCCGTTGCATTTCCTTCCCGCTGAGTCCGCCCAACGAATTTGAAACCTGGGACGACATCGTGGCCAAGTACCCGCCGCTGGCGGAGAACACCCAGCGCGATCCGGACGAGCTGGCCACCATCGTTTACACCTCGGGCAGCACCGGCCGTCCCAAGGGCGTGATGCTGAGTTTCCGCAACATGGCCTTTGCCGCCGCTGGTGGCACCCAGGTGCTGGGCGTGGGTTCGCAGGAGCGGATGCTGTCCTACCTTCCCCTGGCGCACGTGTTTGAGCGCACCTTCGTTGAGCTTGGTTCCCTGTACACCGGCTTCCAGCTCTATTTCGCGGAGTCTCTGGACACCTTTGTCCAGGATCTGCAGCGCGCCCAGCCGACGCTGTTCCTGTCGGTACCGCGGCTGTGGGTGAAGTTCCAGCACGGTGTGCTGCAAAAGCTGCCGAAGCAGAAGCTGGAACGGCTGATGAAGATTCCGGTGGTCAACAAGCTGATCAAGAAAAAGATTCTCAAGGGTCTGGGCCTGAGCAAGGTCAAATTGGCCGGCAGTGGCTCCGCGCCCCTGTCCAGCGATGTCCTGGACTGGTACCGCAACCTCGGTCTGGAACTCCTTGAGGGTTACGGCATGTCCGAGAACTTTGCCTACTCCCACATGAACAAGCCCGGGCGCTCACGCACCGGCTATGTCGGGGAAGCGCTGCCCGGCGTTGAGGTGAAGATCAGCGAGCAGGGTGAGGTGTTGGTCAAGAGCCCCGCGACCATGATGGGCTACTACAAGGACGAGGAGAAAACCCGCGAGGCCTTCACCGAGGACGGGTTCCTCAAGACCGGCGACAAGGGTGAAATTGACGACCTGGGCCGGCTCAAGCTGACCGGTCGCATCAAGGAAATCTTCAAGACCAGCAAGGGCAAGTACATTGCCCCGGCGCCCATCGAAAATCGCCTGATGTCCCATGACGCCATCGAAATGGTGTGCGTGTCTGGCGCCAACCAGACCCAGCCCCACGCCCTGGTGATGCTGGGAGAGGACATTCGCCCCAAGGCCGCCGATGAGAACTTCCGTAAGGAGCTTGAAGCCAGCTTCAAGAACCTGATCCAGGAAGTGAACAAGACGGTCGATCCGCACGAGCAACTGGCATTCATCACGGTGGTCAGTGACGAGTGGTCGATCGAAAACAGCTTCCTGACCCCGACCCTCAAGCTGAAACGCAACGTGGTTGAAGATGCGTATCAGGAAAAGGTCGACAACTGGTACGCCCAGCGTCAGGCGGTGATCTGGCAGTGATGGCCGGAGTTGCAGGCCAGCATTGACCCAAAGGCCCGGCACTGCCGGGCCTTTTTTGTGGGTCTGGAGCCGACATAAGTCGCATAGGGAAAGCCGGTACAGGCGCCTAAACTGGTTGAGGATCAGGAGGATAAAATGAGCAAACTGGCCCTTTTCCAGGATCGTATCAACGAAGAAATCCCTCTGTCCCAGGCCCTGGGCATCCGCCTTCTTTCCTGGGACGGTCATGCACTGCTGTTAAGTGCACCCCTGGCCCAGAACCGGAACCATCAGGGCACCGGGTTCGGGGGCAGTGTCTATTCGGCGGCGGTCACGGCCGCCTGGGGCCTGACCGAGTTGGCTCTGTCGGACCTGGGCCTGCGCGGTGCAGTGGTGGTGCAGAGCGGCAACATCGACTATGTGGCTCCAGTGGATCAGGACTTCTACGTCATTTGCCGGCTGCCCGGCGGTGAGATCCCGGCCAAATTCCGCAAGAGTCTGGCGCGCCACGGCAAGGGCCGACTGGATCTGACCGCCGAAGTCTTTTGCGGCGAGCCAACCCCAGAGCCTCTGGGGCGGCCGGTGGCGGTATTCCAGGGGCGCTTCGTGGTCAAGGATGTGCATTCCAAAGTGACACCCCACGCGGCGCGCTGAGCCTCGCTATCCGATGGTCCGGGTCTTGGAGATGGACCGGCTCATCAGGATGATCGGGACAATGCCGGCGAGCACGATGATCAAGGCCGGCAGGGCGCTGTGGTACAGCCGCTCGTCGGAGGCAAACTGGTACACGTAGGTCGCCAGGGTCTCGAAATTGAACGGCCGGAGGATCAGCGTGGCCGGCAATTCCTTCATGCAATCCACGAACACCACCAGCGCGGCTGTGAGCAGGGTGCCCCGGAGCATGGGCAGGTGCACCCGAACCAGGGTTTTCCCCGGGCTGTGGCCGAGCGAGCGCGAGGCCATGTCCATGCTCGGCGTTACCTTCTGCAGGGCGCTCTCCACGCTGCCCGCCGAGACCGCAAGAAAACGCACGGTGTAGGCAAACACCAGGGCGAACGCCGACCCGCTGAGCAGCAGTCCGGTGCTAACGCCAAACCATTCCCGCATCAGGCCATCGAACCAGTTATCAAACCCGGCCAGGGGCACAATGACACCCACCGCCAGAACCGCTCCGGGCATGGCATAGCCCAGGCTGGATAGCCGCATCAGGACCTGCATGCCCCGAGTGTTGTGCAGCCGGCGGCTGTACGCCAGGGTGACACCGATCAGCAGTGTGGTGAGCGCGGCGGTTCCGGACAGGAACAGGCTGTTCAGGGTGTTTTCGATGAAATCCGGATTCCAGCTTTCGCCAAAATACTCCCATGCGTACAGGCCCAGAGTGAAGCCAGGGATGATGAAGCCGAACAGCAGCGGCAGTGCGCAGGCGGCCAGGCAAGCCAGTTGCTGGGGTCCGGAAAGGGAAAAGCGCTGAATCGGGTCGCGGTTATCGCGCGCGGCAAACTGCTGCTGCCGCCGGCGGGAATAGCGCTCCAGGGTCACGAGGATCACCATGAAGATCAGCATGGTGGTGGCAATCTGCGCGGCGCCACCCAGATTGCCCAGATTCATCCAGGTGTCGAACAGGCCTGCGGTCAGGGTTTGCACCGCAAAGAAATCGACGGTGCCGAAATCGTTCAGGGTTTCCATCAGCACCAGCGACAGTCCGACGGCGATCGCCGGCCGGGCGATGGGCAGCACGACCCGGAAAAAGGTGCTGAGGGCCGAATGGCCCAGACTGCGGCTGACCGCGAAGAGCGAGGGCGATTGCTCCAGAAACGCCGCCCGGGCCAACAGGTAAACGTAGGGGTAAAGCACCAGGCCGATCATCAGCGTGGCGCCCTCCAGGCTTCGAATCTCCGGAAACCAGTAGTCGCTGGCGTTCTGCCAGCCGAACCAGGCCCTCAGGGCGGTCTGCACCGGGCCGGCATAATCCAGCAGGCTGGTGTACACATAGGCAATGACGTACGCCGGCACAGCGAACGGCAACAGCATGGCCCATTCGAAAAACTTGCGGCCGGGAAACTCGCACATGGTCACGGCCCAGGCCGAGGACAATCCGATCACCAGGGTCAGGGCACCCACGCCGATCATCAACTGCAGGGTGGTGGTCAGATAGCGGGGCAGGGTGGTGTCCAGCAGGTGCGGCCAGATGTTTTCTTCAGGAAACAGTGCGAGGAACACCACGGACAGAACCGGCAAGGCCACGATGGCGGTGGTCAGCACGGCGGAGATCAGCCAGCGGCGTGAGGTGCGTTTCGCCATCAGGGGCTGGGACAGCCCTGGTTCAACCCTGGTGACGGCCTCGGTCATAGTGTTCCTGTTGTTGAATCGAAATGAGAAAGGGTGTCGATTGTAGACAGCTGATGTGCTGCCTGCAACGCCGCTTTGTCGACAACAGGCAAGGGGCAGGTAGGAGAAAAAAGGAAGGGACCGGAAACCGCGGCGGCGGTTTCCGGTCGTCTGGCATCACTCGCCGTCGTAGTCGACGCGGTCAACCAGTTTCACCGCGGCGTTGCGGTTTTCGGCGATTTCCTGCAGCGACAGCTGGTCCGGGTTGATCGCACCCCACTCGGCGACCAGGCCGGACGGCGTGACGTCCGGATTCGCCGGGTATTCGGTGTTGGCCTCGGCGTAGATCCGCTGTGCCTCGGCGGAGGACAGGAATTCCATCAACCGGATGGCGTTCTCGCGATTCGGCGCACTCTTGGTCAGCGAAATGCCACTGATGTTCACGTGCGTGCCCCGGCCTTCCGCGTTCGGGAACACCAGGCGTACCTGCTCGGCGATGGCACGTTGGTTGTCGTCCCGCAGCATGTTGCCGTAGTAGTAGCTGTTGCCGATGGAAATGTCGCACACGCCCTCGGCGATGGCCTTGATCTGATCGCGGTCGCCGCCCTGGGGTTTGCGAGCCAGGTTGTCCTTGACGCCTTCAAGCCAGGCCTGGGTGTCGGCCTCACCGTGATGGGCAATCATGGAAGAGAACAGGGCGATGTTGTACGGGTGTTTGCCGCTGCGGGTACAGATGCGGTCATTCCACTTGTCGTCCGCCAACTGCTCGTAGGTGGTGATCTCGCCTTCTTCGACGCGCTCGCGTGAGGTGAAGATCAGGCGCCCGCGGGTGGTCAGGGCGAACCATTTACCCTCGGGGTGCCGGAGGTTCTCCGGGATGTTCTGGTTGAGTGTCTGGTTCTCGACGCCCTGGACCAGGTCGCGTTCGACCAGTTCGTTGATCCGGGAAATGTCCACGGTCATGACCACGTCGGCCGGGCTGTTCCGACCTTCCCGCTCAAGGCGCTCAGCCAGCCCTTTCTTGGCGAAGACCACGTTGGTGTCGATGCCGGTTTCCTTTTCGAAGGCATTCAGCAGCGGCTCCAGCAGATAGGCCTGGCGGTAGGAATAGATGTTGACCTCGCCGTCGGCGGAGGCGCTGAGCGGAAGCGCGGACAGCGCCATGGCTGCGGTTGCTGCCAGTTTCATACGCATGGATGTACCCTCTAAATTGCAATCTGAAATGGTGTTTTCCTGGGATGATAGCCGCAGGCATTTAAAAACGCCAACCATTCTTATTTGCGTTCATCAAAGAGTCAACAATGTCAGTGGCATATTTCAACAAAAATGATGGTATGCTTCGGAAGACTATAAAAACTATGTAAAAAGTAGTGGTAAAAGCGCATGACAGGGATAGATCGACGAGAGCACATCCGTACCGCCATGAGCGCCAAGGTCAAGGTGGTGCACCCGGAGTTGGGGGAGTTCCTGTTTTCAACCCGGGACATTTCGGACGGTGGTGTGTTCATCATTGTTGACGGGCAGGCGTTCGAACCGAACATTGGCGACAAAGTCACGGTTCAGGTCCAGGGCCTGCCGGTGCCGGCGCCCGTGCTCGATATGCTGATCGTCCGCAAGACCAACGACGGCCTAGGGCTGCAGTTCGAACTCCGGGGCGCGTGATCGTGAAGCGTTTCCTGCTGGTGTTGCTGGCCGCGTCCTCGGCTGGTTGCGCCTCCTATTCCTCCCATTACGCGGTCTTCCCCGCGGAGAATTCGGCCGGTGAGCCGCGCCAGGTCCGCGTGTCCTGGCAGACCGCCGATTACCCCAACTGGTGGTTTGCCGCCGACAAGGCCACCCCGGTCAAGGTTGAGACCCAGTGCAGTGACCGGGTCTGGCGTATTCGTGACGACGCCGATCCCGACGCGGGAAGCTGCGCGCCGGGCGTCCGAGCCTGCGGTGATTCGCGGCTCGATGTTTATGCCCCCGCTGGTCGGGCCGCCGGTGCCGACGACCCCTGTCTGGTGATCAACCCGTCCGAACCCGGCGCCCGCATTCCCCAGCTGGGGGACAAACTTGAACTTCTGGTGTCCTGCCGTCCGTCCGTCACCCGGGTCGGCCAGGGTGACGAAATGCGTAACCTGGATTACCTGCGCGCGTCGTCGGTGCCTTACACGGTGTATGTCCGAAACGCGCCCCGCGGCTCACTTCGAGCCAAGATGCCGGAGCTGGACGATTCGGTATGTGACGCTGAGTGACACATATTGCCCTTGTGGTGTGAACGGCATCACATTGCTACATTTTGTTGCCTCCTGATCCCAAGCGTTACCTTTTGTCGCCCGCACGTTACCTTGCGCTACCAAACTGTTATGGACTCTGTTGGCCGTCGGCTCAAAATGGTGGCATCGAAAAGTTTCCATCCCAGAGGTGACCTGTGGGCGTCCAACAGAAGAAAATTGCCGTGCACGACCTGGAAGTGGGCATGTTTGTGTCTGACTTGGACCGGCCGTGGCACCAGACTCCGTTTCCAATCCAGGGCTTTCATATCCGATCCCAGGACGACGTGCGGGCTCTCGCCTCCC
This sequence comes from Marinobacter qingdaonensis, assembly GCF_034555935.1. Lineage (NCBI taxonomy): Bacteria > Pseudomonadati > Pseudomonadota > Gammaproteobacteria > Pseudomonadales > Marinobacteraceae > Marinobacter > Marinobacter qingdaonensis. The sequence continues at coordinate 2,916,274 of NZ_JAYDCJ010000003.1, read as the reverse complement.
ATTGCAAATGGGTGATGGTCGACGTCGCCGAAGTTCGGGCGACGGAGGAGTCCACCGTCAAGAGCCAGCTGGTCTTCGGCCGCAACGGCAAGCGTCGTGGCCAGGGCCGGGAAGTACTGCAGTTGCCACCGCTGAGCATCCGTGAGCCGGTTCACTACGAGAACGAAACCCCGTTCAAGAAGGAAGTTAAAACGTCCAGGCGTTTGCTTGCGGATGCGGAAATTGCGCTGCATCGGCTGTTCGAAACCGTGCAGCGGGGTGAGGCGGTGGAACTCAAGCCCATTGCGGAGCTGACCAGCAAGATGGTCAGCAGCGTGGTGCGCCAGCCGGACGCCTTGCTCTGGCTGAGCCGTACCCGGCAACACGACGACTACCTGTACCGGCACGCACTCAATGCCTCGGTCTGGGCGCTGGTGTGCGGTCGCCACCTGGGTTTGAACGAGGGGCTGCTGAATCACCTGGGGCTCGGTTGCCTGCTGTCCCAGGTTGGTAAGAGTGCACTGCCTCGGGATCTGCTGCGCCGGGAAGGCCAGCTGAACGCCGAAGAGTTCGCCCAGTACCGGGAATACGTGGCCAAGGGCTCGGCCATGCTCGCCGACAGTGGCCTGTCCCGTGCGGTCTTAAGCGTCGTTCAGGGGCACCGGGAGCGGCACAACGGGTCCGGCTTTCCCGAGGGTATTCGTGGTGACCGGATTCCACTGCTGGCCAAGGTGGCTGGTATCGCCGAATTTTTCGAGTCCCTGATTGGCCCCAGGGAGTCGGCGTTGCCGATGACGCCGGACAAAGCGGTGTCCTTGCTGTATGAGATGCGCAACATAGAGTTTCAGGAAGATCTGGTGGAGAGCTTCATCCAGGCCATCGGAATCTATCCCACCGGCAGCCTGGTCGAGCTCACCGATGGCCAGCGCGGCGTGGTGGTCTCCCATTCGCCGGAACGGCGGCTGTGGCCGCGGGTGATGGTCATGACGGACAGCAACCAGCTGCCGATGAAGACCGCCAAAATCGTCGATCTGGCGAAGTTCAACGAAAGCCGGGACGCCTCGGAGTCGGTGGCGATCCGCGAATGCCTTCCCCACGGCGCCGAAGGCCTGGATCCGTCCCAATACGATGTGACCGGCGCGGAATCCCGCTGGTCCCTGGGCCGGCTGGTCAGCGGATGAGCACCCGGAGCTGCTTGCGCACCCAGCGATAGGTGTCATCCGGCCGGAAGCTGACCACCAGTTCCGACTCCCCGCCGGCGTCTCCGGCCACGAAGTACTCCACGTCGGCCTCCTGCCAACTGGTGGCATTGACCACAACCTCGACCGGTCGGGTGCTGATCGCCTCGACTTCGGCCAGGTTGGCGGCCCCCCCGATGCGCCGAATGGACACCGACTTGAGGTCGGTATCCTCGGCCGGGTGACTGATGACATCCTCGTTCAGGTAATAGCGATTGGCAATGACGGTGGAGATGGCCTTTAGCTCCCGCGTGAGGTAGGTCCGGGCATCCTCTGCATCAATGTCCTCCAGGCTGCGTTTGGCGTCGAGTATGCGCTCCCGTTTCGCTTCCAGGTCCTCCCGGTAGTCGATCTCCGGATCCCGATCCTCGTCGTTCTCAGGGCGGGGCGGCGCCGCGTCAATGTCGGCCAGGGTCGGTGGCAGGGTGCAGCGCTCGTCGTCCGCCGGATAGAAGCAAATTTCAGCCAATAGCTGGTTCGCCGGTGATGGGTTCTCTTCCTGCGCCGCGAAGGCCTGCTCACTGACGGTAAAATCGATGGGCCCACTCAGGCCGGGCAGCGCGGCGTTCAGCTGTTGGATCACCCGCTCCCGGATTTCGATGCCCTCGCCCTCGCGCACGTTTTCGGTCCAGTTCAGGGCCATCAGGAAGCGGGTGAGGTTTCTGAGCGTCGGGTCGCTCAGCAGCTGTTGCTCGGTCAGGGTGTGGGTGCTCAAGCCCTCGTCGTCGAACGCGGGATTGGCCAGCGCGGCGCGCACATCGGCGTAGAACTCCAGGGGCGTGACGAACTCCTGGGCCGGCACGCCGTCGACAAGGGCCAGGTCGCCCACCCGAAAGCTCAGGGTTTCGCCCGGGTAGTAGCGAAATTCACCTTCGATATTGGTGGTGCCGCTCTGGCTGGCGGTCTGGTAACTCAGGCCTTCGAAGCCGTTATAATTCAGGCGGCCGACGCTGGCGTCATCGCTTCCGGAGCTGCCGTCATCGAGGCAGCCGGACAGGGCCGCCGCCGCAACGAGGGTGAGTAACAGTCGGGTCAGGTGAACGGATCTCATGGTGTATCGTACATTCCCGTCGCGTCAGCCGGTCCGCAGCGAGGGCGCGGCTGATCGTTTGTAAATTGTTGTAACCGCATTATAGGGATGGCGCCTGACCGGTATCGGGAAACCCGTCGCACTTTCAGCCTTTCAGCGGGGCCGGGAACCGGTGCTCCCGCCCTTGAAATACCGACAGTTGCCACAATCACTAGCAATCTACATATCAGCCCTGTCCAGTCTTGGATTGGGGTGGCCATCCGTCAGAACCGCAGGATCGACTATGACCCACGCGCTGGACATTGAAGGTTTGACCAAAACCTACGGTGATGGATTTGAAGCCCTCAAGGGCATCGATCTCCATGTCGCCGAGGGTGACTTTTTCGCATTGCTGGGCCCGAACGGAGCCGGCAAGTCGACCACTCTGGGCATTGTCTCCTCGCTGGTGAACAAGTCCGCGGGCAAGGTCCGGGTGTTTGGCAACGACATCGACACCCACTTGTCGGACGCCAAGCTCAACCTCGGCGTGGTACCGCAGGAGTTCAATTTCAATCAGTTTGAAAAGGTGTTCGACATCGTGACCACCCAGGCCGGCTACTACGGTATCCCGCTGAAGCGGGCGTCGGTGTCGGCGGAAAAATACCTGAAGAAGCTGGGGCTGTGGGAGAAGCGGGATACGCCGGCGCGGATGCTCTCGGGCGGGATGAAACGCCGCTTGATGATCGCCCGGGCGCTGGTGCACGAACCCCGTCTGCTGATTCTCGATGAGCCGACCGCCGGGGTGGACATCGAACTGCGCCGGTCCATGTGGACGTTTCTGGAGGAAATGAACCGCCAGGGCACCACCATCATCCTGACCACGCATTACCTGGAGGAAGCCGAGGCGCTGTGCCGCAACATCGCCATCATCGACCACGGCAAGATCCTGAAAAACACCAGCAAGCGGGACCTGCTGCAGGAACTGAGCGTGGAAACCTTCGTGCTCGATACCGCATCCCTGCTGGAGGCCGCGCCCGCTCTGGACGGATTTGTCACCCGCCTGGACGGCGAGGGCGCCCTGGAAGTGGACGTCGAGAAGGGGCAGGGCCTGAACGAGGTCTTTGTCCAGCTCGACCGCCTGGGGATCAAGGTGGTGAGCATGAGGACCAAGGCCAACCGCCTGGAGGAGCTGTTTATCCGGATGGTTCAGGAAAACGCCGCGGAGTCGCGTAAGGGCCTGGAGGGCGTGGCATGAAGATTCAGGCGCTGATGACGGCTTTCAACACTATTGTGGTTCGGGAGATCCGCCGGTTCACGCGCATCTGGGCCCAGACCCTGTTGCCGCCGGCGGTCACCATGACCCTGTACTTCATCATCTTCGGCAACCTGATCGGCTCCCGCATCGGCCAGATGGGCGGTTTCGACTACATGGCCTTCATCGTGCCCGGCCTGATCATGATGGCGGTGATCACCAATTCCTACGCGAACGTGGTGTCGTCCTTCTTTTCCATGAAGTTCCAGCGCAGCATCGAAGAGCTGCTGGTGTCACCGGTGCCAAACTGGGTGATCCTGGCCGGCTACGTGTGTGGTGGCATGGCCCGCGGTCTGGGCATTGGCCTGATCGTGACCCTGCTGTCCCTGGCGTTCACCAACCTGACCATCCACAGTCTGCCAATGATGGTGGCGACGGTGTTCCTGACCTCGGCGCTGTTTGCCCTGGGTGGCTTCATCAATGCCATGCTGGCGACCAAGTTCGACGACATTTCCATTGTGCCCACCTTCGTGCTCACGCCGCTGACTTACCTGGGCGGGGTGTTCTACAGCATCGATCTGCTGCCGGAGTTCTGGCAGGGCGTGTCCATGGCCAACCCGATTCTGTACATGGTGAACGGGTTCCGCTACGGCATTCTTGGGGTCTCGGACGTTAATCCGTTCGTCTCTCTTGGTATGATTCTGGTCTTTATCGTTGTGCTTGCGGCCATCTCGCTTCGGATGCTGGCTCGCGGCAAGGGCATTCGTCACTGATTTCTGGAAAGCTTTATGGCGCTCAATGATGCACCGCTGGGAAAGGCCAGCGATTACCCGGATCGCTACGATCCATCCCTGCTGTTCCCCGTGGCCCGGGAGGAAAACCGTCGGCGCCTGGGTCTGGAGGATGGCCGTTGGCCCTGGTTCGGTGAGGATATGTGGCAAGCCTGGGAAGTGTCCTGGCTGAAACCCTCCGGCGTACCGGCGGTGGCCTGGGCCGAGATCCGCTTTCCCGCGGCATCACCGGCAATTGTAGAATCCAAGTCGCTCAAGCTGTACCTGAACTCGTTCAACCAGACCCGCTTCTCGTCGCCGGAGCAGGTGGCGGACACCCTGGTCAGCGATCTGTCCAGCGCCTGTGGTGCCGCGGTCCAGGTATCGATGAAAAGCGTCGACGAGGCAGGCGCGGCGCCGGGCCGCCCGACCGGCTTCGAGTTGATCGACGACGAAACGGTGAGTGATCCGGTGTACGAATACGCGCCCGACTCCCTGACCGCTGGCACCGAGGTGGTGACCGAGCAACTCTGTTCGCACCTGCTCAAGAGCAACTGTCCGGTCACCGGTCAGCCCGACTGGGCCACTCTGATGATCAGCTACACCGGGCCGAAACTGGATCGGGCCGGGCTGCTCCGCTACGTGGTCAGTTTTCGTCAGAAGCAGGACTTTCACGAGCATTGCGTGGAAACGGTGTTTACCGATCTGATGGCGCGGTGCCGGCCGGAGCGGCTGATGGTTTGTGCCCGTTACACCCGGCGCGGCGGGCTCGACATCAACCCCTGGCGGGCGACGGAACCCGGCCACGAGCCCGGCGATCGGCTGGTTCGCCAGTAACGGAGTGCCGGCTGGTCGGTCGGGCAGGGATGGGGGCGTCAGGACGCGTCCTCTTCCTGACGCAATCGGTCGGCGGCGTCTTCCAGGGCGGCAAGAATGGACTCGCGCTCCTTCTCGGTGATCTTGTCGGAGTCCAGGTACATGGCGAAACCGCTGTGCTCGTGTTCGAGGAAGCTCCGGTTCGGCCCCATGTCGCGGCGGAAATCCACCACCTCGTAGATCGGCACCGGTTTGCCGAAGCCCTTCACGGTGATCTCGCCCTTGTCCCGGCACATGATCTTGTCCTTGATGAGCGAGAAGGTCTCGTAGGAAATCAGGATTTCGCCGGGCTCGGCCAGCGACTCCAGCCGGCTGGCCAGATTCACTTCCTTGCCGATGATGGTGTAGTCCATGCGGTTTTCGGCACCGAAATTCCCGACCGTGGTGTAGCCGGTGCTGATGCCCATGCGGATTTCCAGGGGGGTCTTGATCCCCTGGCTGCGCCATTTCTGGCGCATGATCTTCATGTGCTTGCGCATTTCGATCGCCATGGAGACACAGGCAAAGGCGTCTTCGCGCTGGCCCCGGCTGGTGGGGTCGCCGAAAAATACCATGATGGAGTCACCGACAAACTTGTCGATGGTGCCACCGTACTTCAGTGCCAGCTCGGACATCTCGTTGAAGTAGTGGTTCAGCAGTTCGGTCAGCGCTTCCGGCTCCATTTCCTCCGACAGCTCGGTAAACCCCTTGATGTCGGAAAAGAAGACCGCCAGTTTCTTGCGCTGGGTTTCCAGGCGAACGTCCCGCTCGCCGGTAAAAATGGACTGCCAGACCTGGGGTGACAGGTATTTCGACAGTTTGTGGGACAGCGCGATGGACTGCTCGCGCTGGTTCTGGATCTGGGTCTTGGCGAGCATCAGGGCGCGAGCCTGCTGGTGAGAATAGTACGCGGTGACGCAGATGTACAGCCCGGTGGCGAAGATGGCCAGGATGCTGGTCAGCAGCGGCGCCTGAAGGTTGTCCGCGGGACCGATGAGGGCCACCGCGGCGGCCGCGGCGGCCGCAAGAAAGCCGCTGCCGAGCAGCCACTGGCGAATGCCGCCGACGATCAGGCAGCTGAACATCAGCATCAGTACCACAGACACCGAGGGTATGGCGACCAGGCCGATGCAGCCAATGAAGCCGCCGCCCACCACGCAATCGAAGATCAGCATTTTCTGACGGATGCGCGGCGATTGCCGCAGGAAGGTGCGCCGGGTCAGCAGGTGCGCCAGATGCGGCCAGGTCAGGGCGCCGGCCACCAGCCAGAGCAGCCATTCCGGAAAAGCGCCCTGGACCACGCCGGTAACGATGATCACCGCCGTGGCGGTATAGGCCAGGATCCGGCCGTTGTAATCGGGCATCGGCGGGATCGCCACCGGATTGTACGGGTGATCCGCGGACAATGCTTTGCCGGCGCAGCTACTGGCGCTGCGCAGGTCTGCCGGCGCATTCATCATGTCAGAAACGGATCCGGCCGATGATCATGTCCTTGAACATGACCCAATCGCCCATCAGGCTGTAAAGCGGGTGCTTGAAGGTGGCGGGTCGGTTCTTTTCAAAGGCAAAATGGCCGACCCAGGCGAAGCCGTAACCGATAACCGGCACCAGCAGCAACCAGGCCAGTTTGCCGGAGGTGATGGCCCATGCGGTGACCAGGAGCACCAGCAGGCTGCCAGCGAAATGCAATCGGCGACAGGTTACGTCGCTGTGCTCTTCAAGGTAGAAAGGATAGAATTCTGCGAAGTTGCTAAAGGTTTGTTGGTCACTCATGGTGCTGCTACCAAGCCATTTATAATTTTTGGGTCGACCGGACTACGACTAAAGGTTAACAGTATTGCCTATTGGTCACAATTCACCAAGCCCCCAGGGCGCAGCCCGAAATTCCGTTTCCATTTTCCGACAGTGAGACGATATGACTGCAGTCAGTGAATTCCTGCTCAACCGTTCCTCCGAGCCCCGGCTGGAAGCGCCGGCTCCGGATTCCGCCACGCTGGAACGTGCCTTTGCCTGCGCAGCCCGCGCCCCGGACCACGCCCTGTTGCGCCCCTGGCGATACCTGGTCATCGAAGGCGAGGGCCTGGCCGCGCTCGGGGACCTGTTTGCCTCCACCTGTGCCAATAACAGCGACGAACAGGAGATCGAGAAATTGCGCAGGGCCCCGCTCCGGGCACCGATGATCATCGTCGGGATTGCCTCACCGACCGCGCACCCCAAGGTGCCCGAGGTGGAACAGATCATGTCCGCGGCGGCGGGGATGAGTTTTCTTGAGCTTGCCCTGCAGGAGTCCGGTTACGGCGTCATGTGGCGGACCGGCAAGCCCGCCTACAACGCCAAGGTGCACGAAGGCCTTGGACTCGGGGAAGGAGAGTCCATCATCGGCTTCCTGTACACCGGTTCGGTGACCTCCGCCAAGCCGTCGGTGCCGCGCCCGACCACCGACGAATTCGTCCAGCGCTGGCCGCGCTGACCTTCACGCCGTGGCTCCCCCGTCCGAGCAGTCGGGGGAAACACCTTGCCGCTTTGCCCTCCCTGGCGGCCTCCCCAGGCATGCATTGCCCCCTCGCTATGTCCTCCAATACCGCGCCAGGCCGCGCCCTGAAACGGTTTCCAAAATCTGGCATCTGCCTTGCTTTGTATCTCTGCAAGAGCAAAAGCCGGCAAAAATCACCGGCAGGCTGACGCAGGTTTGGAGGCAGTATGGCGATTTCATTTGACCAGGCACTGGGGGTTCACGAGCAAGCCCTGCAAGCCCGGGTAAAACGGGCTGAGGTGTTGGCGAACAACCTGGCCAACGCGGACACGCCCGGTTACAAGGCCCGCGATGTCGATTTCCAGGCAATGATGCAGCAGGCGCACGAAAAGGTGTCCGGTCTGCAAATGAGCCGGACCGACGACGCCCACATGGACACCTCCGCCGGGGGCAGCGACAGCGAGTTGCTGTATCGCACGCCTCATCAGCCGTCGGTCGATGGCAATACCGTAGACGCCCAGCAGGAACAGAGCCGCTTCATGCGCAACGCCATGGATTACCAGGCCAGCTTCCAGTTTCTGAGCAGTAAATTTTCCGGTCTGACCAAGGCCCTCAAGGGCGAGTAAGCCGCACAGTAAAGGAGAGACACCATGTCATTGGGCAGCATTTTTGACATCGCCGGATCCGGCATGACTGCGCAGTCACTGCGGCTTAACACCACCGCCTCGAACATCGCCAACGCCGAAACGGCCAGCTCCAGCACCGAGACCACCTACCGGGCCCGGAAGCCGGTGTTTGCCGCTATCCAGCAATCCATGCTGAACCCCGACCAGCAGGGCCTGAGCCTGATGAGTGAGCAGGGCCAGGGCGCCGGTGTCCGGGTCGAGGGGATTGTCGAGAGCCAGGCCGATCTGCAGATGCGGTACGAGCCGGAACACCCGGCCGCCAACGAAGACGGGTACGTGTTCTATCCGAACGTGAATGTGGTGGAGGAAATGGCGGACATGATGTCGTCGTCCCGCAGCTACCAGATGAACGTGGATATCATGAACACGGCCAAATCCATGATGCAGCGCATTCTGACCCTGGGTCAGCAGTAATTTGGTGAGGAGCACGCAATGAGCGCAATCAACGCAACCGACGCGTCCGATGTTCTGAGCCAATACCAGCTCAAGCAGCAGGGAGCGAGCGGCAACAGCGAACTCGGCAAGAACGAGTTCATGGAACTGATGCTGGCGCAGCTGAAGAACCAGAACCCGCTGGAGCCCCAGGACAACGGTGAGTTCATCTCCCAGCTGGCGCAATTCAGCTCGCTGGAGGAAATGCAGAAGCTGTCCGGTACCGTCGATGACGTGGTCGGGCAGTTCCGATCAACCCAGGCGCTGCAGGCCTCGGCCATGGTCGGCAAGACCGTGCTGGCGCCCTCGAGCGTGGGCATTCTGGGCTCCGAAGGCGAGATCCGGGGCACCATCGAAGTTCCGGCCAGTACCGGTGGCCTGCGGCTGTCGGTTCAGAACCAGAGCGGCGAGCTGGTGCGCCAGATCGATCTGGGCAGCAGCCCGGCGGGTGTCAAGTCGTTCAGCTGGGACGGTCAGGATGGCAACGGCAACCCGTTGCCGCCAGGACCCTACCGGGTGGTCGCCGAGGCCTCCTACCCGCAGGGCAGTCAGCAGCTCTCGACCATGGTCAGCGCCAACGTCGACAGTGTCTCGCTGGGCCAGAACGGCGCCATCACTTTGAATCTGGCGGGCATGGGCTCCATCGCTCTGTCCGACGTCAAACAAATCAATTAAAACCGGTGTCAGACCAAGGGGTGAATCATGGCATTTAACACAGGGCTCAGCGGCCTTCGGGCAGCATCGGTGGATCTGGACGTAACCGGCAACAACATTGCCAACGCCAGTACAGTCGGCTTCAAGGGCAGCAAGGCGCAATTTGGCGACCTGTACGCCAGTGGCTTCCTCAGCGCCGGCTCCAACCCCATTGGGGACGGGGTCCGGGTGCAGGACGTCAAGCAGTCGTTCAGCCAGGGCAATATCAGCTTCACCGACAGCGGCCTGGATATGGCGATCAGCGGTGACGGCTTCTTCATCCTCAACAACGGCGGCGAGACGCGCTATTCCCGGGCCGGTCAGTTCGGCATCGACAAGAATGGCTTCGTCACCAACAACCAGGGCATGCGGGTCCAGGGCTTCACCGCTGATGGTGATGGCAACCTGTCGGGTATTCGTGGCGACCTCCAGGTGTCCACCGACAACCTGGCGCCGCGCCGTACCACCAATCTGACCTCCGACCTGAACCTCGACTCCCGGCAGCCGGTGCTTGAAACCCGGGTCCGGGACATCGGCCCATTGACCCTGTCGGATGTCACTGGTGAAACCTTCAACGTCCAGTACACCGATGGCTCGCCGGATTATTCCGTGGACCTGTCCGGCGCCACCAGTGCCCGGGGTGCCGCGGCGCTGATCAATGACGCGCCGGGGCTGAGCGCGTCCGCCACCACCACCGCGACCTTCGACGGCTCCGCCGCCGGTTCGGGTCCACTGGATGACGCCTACATCACCGCTGCAGGTCCGGCCAACTTTGCCTTCAGCCTGAGCATCAACGGCGCGCCCCTGGCGCTGGATACCAGCAACATCACCTCGTTGCAGGATCTGGTGGATTCCATCAATAACTCCAGCGAGACCGCCATCTCGGCCTCGGTGGTGGACGACGGTTCCGGCAACAACGTGCTACGGGTCATCCATAACCAGGGCGAGACGCTGGACTATGCCTTCGATAACGACGGTGATCTGAACAACGGCGGCGAAAACACCGCGACCGTTGAGGGTGACATCAATGCCACCGCCGACCGGCTGGTCGCTGGCATCGACGACCCGGCGGACGGTGACTTTGAAACCGCCTTCAACACCTCGCCGATCCGGATCACCAACGAGTTCAATCCGCAGGACCAGCGCACCTATAACCACGCTACCTCAACCACTATCTACGACAGCCTGGGCAACTCCCACGAGCTCACCCAGTTTTTCGTGAAGGAGCCGTCACCGGGGGCCGGGGTCGGGGTCAGCGAGTGGTCGGTGTACGTTGAGATTGATGGCGAGTTGGTGGCCGGCACCGACACCACGCCGTTTACCGCACGGTTTGATCAGAACGGCAGCCTGCAGTCGATCAACGGTGACCCGTCCGGAGAATTGGTGGTCGACGACTGGATTCCCAAGGACAGCAACGGCCAGCCCAACGGTGCCGATGGCCCGCCGCCGGCAGGCGCGGCGATCGTGACCCCGATTCCGGAGCCGCCAACGTCCTCGGCGTTTGTGGTCAACCTGTCGGACACCACCCAGTACGGGGCCGCCTTCGGTGTCAACGACCAGCAACAGAACGGCTACACCACGGGCCGGCTGTCCGGGCTGGACGTGTCTGACACCGGGGTGATCTTCGCCCGCTACACCAACGGTCAGTCCCAGTCCCTGGGGCAGGTGGCACTGGCGTCCTTCAACAATACCGAGGGCCTGTCACCGGTGGGTGACACGTCCTGGGTGGAGACCTTTGAATCCGGGCAGCCCATTGTCGGGGCGCCGGACACCGGTACGCTCGGCTCCATTGCCGCCAGCTCGGTGGAAGAGTCCAACGTCGACCTGTCGGCGGAGCTGGTCAATCTGATCATTGCCCAGCGCAATTACCAGGCGAACGCCAAGACCATCGAGACTTCCGATGCGGTCACCCAGACCATCATCAACCTTCGCTAACCCCTGACCTGATGAACATGGCATGACTCCTGCAGGAAGACTGGAAACAGTCAAAATTCCGGCAGGAGTTTTCCCATGGACAAAGCCCTCTACATCGGTATGTCCGGCGCCAAGCAGAACATGCTGGCCCAGCGTGCCCATGCCAATAACCTGGCCAACGTCAGTACCACCGGGTTCAAGAAAGACTTCGCGCAGGCGCGAAGCATGCCGGTGTTCGGAGAGCATCACCCCACGCGCGCCTACGCGCTAACCGAGCGGCCCGGTACGGACCTGTCCGCTGGTGCCCTGATGGAAACCGGCCGGAAACTCGACGTCGCCCTCGACGGCGACGGTTGGCTGGCGATCCAGAATGATCGCGGCCAGGAAGTCTTCACCCGCACCGGCAGCCTGCAAGTCGACGTCAACGGACTCATGCGCCTGGCCAACGGCGAGTTGGTGCTGGGCAATGGGGGCCCGGTTGCTCTGCCGCCCTACGACAACGTTCAGATCGGTGCCGACGGCACCGTGTCCATCGTGCCGGTCGGCGGTGCCCCCGATGAGCTGGTGGAAGTGGACCGGCTGAAGCTGGTGAACCCGCCGCTGGATGCCCTGGAGAAAGGCGAGGACGGATTCATGCGGCGCCGGCCAGACCAGGCCATCGACGGCGCTGAGCCGCCCGATGCCAACCTGCGGGTCGCCACCGGGTTCCTGGAGAGCTCGAACGTGAACGCCGTCGAGGAAATGATTGCCAACCTGCAGTTGTCCCGTCAGTACGAGATGCAGGTGAAGGTCATGACCACGGCGAACGAGAATTCCGAAGCGGCGGCACGACTGTTGCAAAACCTCTGATAACGACGAATAACGACGCCCCGGGGGCGAAAAGCGGCAAATTCTGGCCGCCTTCAACCCCTGGCAAGGAGTAAGAACCATGCATCCAGCACTTTGGGTCAGCAAAACCGGGTTGAGCGCGCAGGACACCAACATGTCCACCATCTCCAACAACCTGGCGAACGTGAATACCACCGGCTTCAAGCGCGACCGTGCGGTGTTCCAGGATCTCCTGTACCAGATCAACCGTCAGCCGGGCGGGCTCAGCACCCAGAATTCGGAACTGCCGTCGGGGCTGCAGCTGGGTACCGGTGTGCGGGTCGTGGGCACTGCCAAGCAGTTTTCCCAGGGCAACCTCCAGGTCACCGAGCAGCCCCTGGACATGGCGGTGAATGGGCGGGGCTTCCTGCAGGTCCAGCTGCCGGATGGCCAGATTGCCTACACCCGGGACGGTCAGTTCCAGCTCAATGCCAACGGTGACGTGGTCAACCCCGACGGCTACGCCCTGGAACCGGCGATCAACGTGCCGGAGAACGCCACCACCATCACCATCGGCAAGGACGGCACGGTGACCGCGATCACCGACGACCAGGCGGCGCCGGTGAACCTGGGGCAGATCACCCTGGTGGACTTCGCCAACCCGCAGGGGTTGCAGGCCATCGGTAACAACCTGTTCAAGGAAACCAACGCCAGCGGTGACCCGGCTCAGGGCGAACCAGGGCTGGACGGCCTGGGCACCCTGGAGCAGGGCACCATTGAGGCCTCCAACGTGGAAGTGGTGGAAGAGCTGGTCAACATGATCACCACCCAGCGGGCCTATGAAATGAACTCGAAGGTGGTCTCCACCACCGACCAGATGCTGCAGTTCATCACCAACAATATTGGTTAAGCCATGAAACGCATCATTCAAGTCAGCGCTATCAAGCGCGCGTCGAGCCTGACGCTCATTGGAGCTCTGATCGTACTGCAGGGATGCACTGCCATGAGCCGGCCCCGTGCAGTACCGGACGATCCCCAGTTCGCGCCGGTCCGGGCCCAGGCAATGATGCAGCGGGACCCGGACTCCGGGGCCATCTTCCAGAGCTCGCGTAACTACAATTTCTACGGTGACACCACGGCGCTGAACGTGGGGGATGTCCTGACCATCACCCTGCAGGAGTCGACCCGCGCCAGCAAGAACGCCGAGACCAGCATCACCAAGGACAACGAGGTGTCACTGCCGGAGCCGACCATCCTGGGCAAGAGCAATTTCGGCATTAACACGTCCCTGAACCACGAGCGTGATTTCGAAGGCTCGGCGGAGGCCGACCAGAGCAACAGCCTGGCCGGCAACATCACCGTGACCGTGACCGAAGTGCTGCCCAACGGCGTGCTGCGGATTCGCGGCGAGAAGTGGCTGTCGCTCACCAACGGCGACGAGTACATCCGTTTGACCGGGCTGGTTCGGCCCCAGGACATCCAGCCGGACAATACCGTGGCCTCGACCCGCATCGCCGATGCCCGCATTGCCTATGGCGGTACCGGTGACTTTGACCAGGCCAACCAGATGGGCTGGCTGGCGCGCTTCTTCAACAGTGAATGGTGGCCACTATGAGCCTCAAGAAAATCCTGGCTGCCTGCCTGATGCTGGCGGTGTGTTCGGCGCCCGTGCTGGCGGACCGGCTCAAGGACCTTTCCCGAATCAAGGGCGTACGCAACAACCAGCTCGTGGGCTATGGCCTGGTCGTGGGGCTGGATGGCACCGGGGACAAGGCGCCGTTCACCAACCAGACCTTCCGCAACATGATGAACCAGTTTGGCGTGACCTTGCCGGAAGGGGTGAATCCGAACCTGGCCAACGTGGCCGCGGTTACCGTCAGCGCCAACCTGCCGCCGTTCGCCAAGCCTGGTCAGGAAATCGACATCACCGTGTCGTCCATCGGCAACGCCGACAGCCTGCGCGGCGGCACCCTGCTGATGACTCCGCTGAAAGGGGCCGACAACAACATCTACGCCATGGCCCAGGGTAGCCTGGTGGTTGGCGGCTTTGGGGCCCAGGGGCAGGACGGGTCGCGGATTACCGTCAACATCCCCAGTGTCGGCCGGATTCCGAACGGCGCGACCATCGAGCGTGAGGTGGTGTCGCCGTTCACCAAGGGCGACACCATCACCTTCAATTTGCTTCGGCCGGACTTCACCACCGCCCGTCGGGTGGTCGAGGCCATCAACGGCCAGTTGGGTCCCGATATGGCGTACGCCCACGATGCCACCTCCATCTCCGTGCGCGCGCCGCGGGATCCGTCCCAGCGCGTCAGCTTCCTGTCGATCCTGGAGAACATCGAGGTCAACCCGGCCCAGGACGCCGCCAAGGTGGTCATCAACAGCCGCACCGGCACCATCGTGGTGGGCCAGAATGTCCAGGTCAGCCCAGCTGCGGTCACCCACGGCAACCTGACCGTCACCATCCAGGAAAACCCGAACGTGGTGCAGCCCAATCCGTTTGGCCAGGGCGAAACGGCCCTGGAGCAGGATTCCCAGATCGCCATCACCGAAGAACCGGCCCGCATGTTCAAGTTCGGTCCCGCCGTCACCCTCAATGAGATCGTGCAGGCGGTGAACCAGGTGGGCGCTGCTCCGGGCGACGTTATGGCGGTGCTGGAAGCCCTGAAACAGGCCGGCGCCCTGCGCGCCGAGCTGATCGTGATCTAGGGGTGGCCATGCAGGATTATCAGGTTCAACAGGCGCAGGTTTACACCGATTTCAGCGGCCTGAACGCGCTCAAGTCCCAGGCCCGCAACGACAAGCAGGCGGCCCTGGAAGAGGTGGCGCGTCAGTTCGAGAGCCTGTTCCTGTCGGAAATGCTGAAATCCATGCGTAAGGCCGGCGATGTGTTCGCCGAGGGCAACTACCTGAACAGCAGTCAGTCCGAGTTCTACCGGGACATGTTCGACAGCCAGCTGAGCCTGACCATGGCCAAGGGGCAGGGCACCGGGCTGGCGGAAGCCCTGGTGCGCCAGCTCGGCCAGCAGGTACCGGGCCTGGACAGTGAGGGCGGGAAACTGGCGGGCCACAAGGCCAGTCTTGCCGATTACGATCGCAGCCTGCCGCCGCTGTCGAGCCGGCTGCCGGCCCAGTTGGAACAGGTGAACGAGGTCGCCGACGTGACCAGTGCTACGGTGACCGCGCCGGAAAGCGATCAGGCGTTGCCCGAGCGTTTTGACTCCCCAGCGCAGTTCGTCCGCGAACTGCTGCCGGTGGCGGAGCGGATTGCCGGTGACTCGGGGATCGACCCGAAACTGATGGTGGCCCAGGCCGCCCTGGAAACCGGGTGGGGCCGGCACATGATTACCGGGGACGACCAGCGCCCGAGTTTCAACCTGTTCGGGATCAAGGCCGACCGTCGCTGGTCCGGGGACTCGGTGACCATCACCACCACCGAATTCCGGGAAGGCGTGCCGATGAAAGAGCGCGCGGATTTCCGGGCCTACCCGAATTACGAGGCAAGCTTCCGGGATTACGTCGCCTTCCTGGAGTCGAACCCGCGTTACCGCGAGGTGCTGTCAGTGGCCGACCAGCCTGAGGTCTTTGCCGACAAGCTGCAGGAGGCCGGCTACGCCACCGATCCAAACTACGGTGCCAAGATCCGTCAGATCATGAACCGCGACTCACTGATGACATTGTCCCTCGGCAATGAAGGGATAAAGGAGTAACCGTTATGGCAGGACTGATTGGTATCGGCCTCACCGGCATCCTGAGTCATCAGTCGGCTCTGAACACCACCGGTAACAACATCACCAACGCCAATACCCCGGGTTACAGTCGGCAAGAGGTGCAGTTCGAGACCCAGACCGGTCAGCGGACCGGCGCCGGCACCATTGGCAGCGGGGTCAATGTCGCCAACATCCGGCGGCTGGCCAACGAATACCTGGTTCAGCAGGTGCGTGAGGACAGCACCCTGTTCGGTGAGCAGCAGGCGCTCAACTCCGAGCTGACCCGGCTGGACAACCTGCTGGGCGGTGAATCCACCGGCCTGAGCAACGCCCTGAACAACTTCTTCGCGTCGCTGCAGAACGCCGCTGAGGATCCGACCTCCCTGCCGCAACGTCAGCTGGTGCTGAGCGAGGCGCAGCAGGTGGTGAACCGGTTCCAGGCCCTGAACCAGGAATTCGTGCAACAGCGGGAATCGGTCAAGACCCAGATGCAGCAGGGCGTGAAAGACGCCAACACGCTGCTGAAAAGCATCGCCGAACTGAATCTGGCCATTTCCGAATCGCCGGGCCTGGCCCAGGGCCAGATGCCCAACGACCTGCTGGACAAGCGTGATGAAAAGCTGCGCCAGTTGTCGGAGCTGATCAACATCAAGGTGACGCCGACCGACGGCAGCCAGGTCAACGTGGCGCTCGGCAACGGTCTGTCGCTGGTGGTGGGCAGCAACGCGGCACAGCTGGGCACCGAGGAAAGCGCCGAGGATCCGACCCGCCTGTCGTTCACCCTGTCCAACGGCGGCCGGACCCTGAACATCGACGAGCAGGTCACCGGCGGCAAGCTCGGCGGGCTGAAGCGATTTGATGACGAGGCCCTGAAGCCGGCGTTTGATGAGCTCGGCCGGATCGCCATCGCGCTGTCTGCGACCATGAACCACCAGCATGAAATCGGCATGGATCTGGAGGGCGACCTGGGTGGCCTGTTCTTCAATGACATCAACGCCCTGGAAGCGCAACGCAGCCGCGTGATTGCCAATGGTAACAACCAGCAGCCCCAGACCGGCCAGCTAGCGGTCGAGATCACCGACAGTGCCGCGCTGGCGGCCGGCAGTTACACCCTGCAGTTCAGTGGCGACGGCCGCAGCTACGAGCTGATCGACAAGGCCAGTGGCGAGACCGTGAATCAGGGCCGGCTGCCAAGCCCGGTCCAGTCCGAGATTTCCATGCCCGGCTTCAACATCCGCATTGAGGGCGGGGCCTTCAATGCCGGAGACAAGTACCTGATCCAGCCGAGCCGGAACGCAGCCGAGAGCATCGGCCTGCAGGTCAGCCGGGAAGAGGATCTGGCCTTCGCCAGCCCGATTCGTGCCTCGACCGGCGACCAGAACATCGGGACCGGGGAGATCAGTCAGGGCACCATGCTCAACGTCCGCAATCCGTTTACCAATTCGACCCTGCCGGCGTTTGCCCAGCAGGGTCAGTTGTCGCCGCCGCTCGAAGTCCGGTTCCGCGATGACGGTGGCACCCTGGTTTACGACCTTTACAACGCCAACAGCGGTGCGCTGATTGAGGCGGGCGATGCCAGCGCCGTGCCGCCCCTGAATACGTTTACGTCTGGTGTTGCCAACAAGCTGTTCCCGGAGGATCCGTCCGATCCCCGTTACCGCGGCTTCCAGTTTGAGGTGACCGGGGCGCCGGCGCCCGGCGACAGCTTCGTGATCGACTACAACGCCAACGGCGTGTCCGATAACCGCAACGCCGAACTGTTGGCCGCGCTGGGCACCGCCAACACCCTCAATAACGGCAGTCAGAGCTTTACCGAAGGCTATGCCGGGTTGGTCGAGGACATCGGGGTCAAGACCCGGCAGAGCCAGCTCGACATGGACGCCGGCAAAACCCTGCTGGAGCAGTCCACCAATCAGCGGGAGGGGGTGTCCGGCGTCAACCTCGATGAGGAGGCCGGCAAACTGATTCAGTACCAGGCCGCTTACAACGCATCCGCGCAGGTGATGTCGGTGGCACAGGACTTGTTCAATACGCTGTTACAGAGTTTCCGGTAATGGAACTGGTAACGGTCGCAATGGCAGCGTGAGGTAATCTGAGATGATCCGCATTTCATCGCAACAGATCTTTTCCGGTGGCATCAATCGGCTGCAGGAGCTGAACACCACCCTGAACAACACCCAGCAGCAGATCTCCACCGGTAAGCGGGTGAACACGCCGTCGGACGATCCGGTGGCCGCGGCCCGGATTCTGAAACTGGATCAGGAGCTGTCCCGGGTTGAGACTTACCAGCGCAACGTCAATCTGGCCAACAACCGGCTGAGCCAGGAAGAGAGTGCCCTGGAGAGCGCCACCGACATCATTCAGCGGGTCCGGGAGCTGACGGTTCAGGCCGGTAACGGCTCCCTGTCGGCCAACGACCGCCGTTCCATCTCGTCCGAGTTGAGAGAGCGTCTGGGTCAGCTGGCCAGCGTTGCGAACACCCGCGATGCATCCGGTGAATTTATCTTCAGTGGCTTTCAGGGATCGGTGAAGGCCTTCCAGCAAGACCCATCGGGCAGCTGGGTGTATCAGGGGGATGAGGGGCAACGGAACCTGGAAATCGACGATGGCGTGACGGTACCCATCAGCGATCACGGTAAAGGCATATTCGTGACAATTCCTGCCGCACCAACGGGTGAAGTGACTTCGGCAGCGCCCGCAAACGAGCGGATAAGTGGGGTGAAGGTTTCAAATCAGGCTGCGCTTGAGGGACTCTCAATCGGGGACTTCGAAATAACGGTGAGCTCCATCGCACCGAACGAGGTAACCATCACCGGGCCGGGTGGGGCTCCTGTTACTGATTCTCAAGGTAATAGCCTCCCGGCCACGTTCGCATTCGCGGATGGCGAGCCCATTCAGGCATTTGGATTAGAGTTCACGATCTCGAACGCAGGCATTGGTGATTCCTTCGCGATCGATACGAACCAAAAGCAATCGGTATTCAAGACTATTGAGAATCTTGTCGCCGGTCTCGAATCAATCGACAAGAGCACCGCGCAGGGAGCCGCAGAGTTCGATGATTTGATCGCAAACTCACTCATCAATCTGGACAACGCCCAAGAGAGCATTGTGCTGAAGCAAACGGAATTGGGTGGGCGCATGAATGCGGTGGAGTCTACCCAGCAATTCCTGGAAGATTCCTCGGTATACACCAATCAAATCCGTTCCGAACTGCAGGATGTCGATTATGCCGAGGCGATCAGCAACCTGAGTTTCCAGAGCTTCGTGCTGCAGGCTGCCCAGCAGTCGTTCGCCCAGGTCTCCCAGTTGTCCCTGTTTGATCGGCTCTGATGTCCGGCCCGCTGAACCGGTCTGCGGAGGGAACTTGTTGATTTCGGGGGCGAGCTCAGTATAATCGCCCCTCTCTCCCATGGCGGCGTGGTGAAATTGGTAGACACGACGGATTCAAAATCCGTTGGGGTAAAACCCGTGGCGGTTCGAGTCCGCCCGCCGCTACCATCTTGCAGTGTCTCGACTACCCGGCAATCACTCTTACTGACAGAATACCGGTCCTTGCGGTTCAGGCGAGGCGGATTCCGTGGTAAATTCCGCATTCTTTTAAACATTGCCCTAGTGCCTCGTCGATCCTTTCTATGAACGTCTCAGACTTTTACTTCGATCTGCCGGACGAGCTGATTGCCCGTTATCCGCTCAGCGAGCGTACCGCCTCGCGTTTGTTGTGCCTGGACGGTATGTCCGGCCAGACCCATCATCGGCAGTTTTCCGACCTTCCGGATCTGCTTCAGCCGGGCGACCTGCTGGTTTTCAATGATACCCGCGTGATTCCGGCCCGCTTGTTCGGCAAGAAGGAAACCGGTGGCCAGGTCGAGGTTCTGGTGGAGCGGGTAACCGGTGAGCACGAGTTTCTGGCGCACGTGCGCGCCTCCAAGGCCTTGAAAGAAGGGCAGAGGGTGTACCTGGAAGATGGCACCGCAGTGCGCATGCTGGGCCGCAACGATGCGCTGTTCCGCCTCGCCTGTGAGTCGGACGAGCCGGTGCTGGAAGTGTTGGAGCGGATCGGTCACATGCCGCTACCGCCCTACGTTGACCGGCCTGATGAGAGTGCCGACCGCGAGCGCTATCAGACCGTTTACGCCCGTGAGGCCGGCGCCGTGGCAGCCCCGACCGCCGGGCTGCATTTTGACGAGGCGTTGCTGGAACAGGTGCGGGCCATGGGGGTCGAAACCAGTTTCGTCACCCTGCACGTCGGCGCCGGGACCTTCCAGCCGGTGCGGGTAGACCGCATTGAAGACCACGTCATGCACAGCGAGGTGGTGCAGGTGCGCCAGGACACGGTGGACGCCGTCGAGCGGACCCGTGCCCGGGGCGGCCGGGTCATTGCGGTCGGGACCACCTCGGTGCGTTCGCTGGAATCGGCCAGCCGTGGCGGCCGGCTTCGGGCCTTCCAGGGCGAGACCGACATTTTTATCAGCCCGGGGTACCGGTTTGAGACCGTCGATGTCCTGATCACCAACTTCCATCTGCCGGAATCCACGCTGATCATGCTGGTGAGTGCCTTCGCCGGCTACGACAATGTGATGCAAGCCTACAAAGAGGCGGTCGCCGAGCGCTATCGATTCTTCAGCTATGGCGATGCCATGTTCATCTCGTGCCAGGAACCGAGCCGGGGCATGCTGCTCGGTCCGGCTGGCGCGTCCGCCGATACCTCCGGAGAGTAATCTTGAGTCAGTCCTGTTTCATGTCGTTCGAAAAACTCGGGGAAGACGGCCGGGCCCGTCGCGGTCGACTGACCTTCCCGCGCGGCACCGTCGAAACCCCGGCGTTCATGCCGGTGGGTACCTACGGCACCGTCAAGGGGATGCTGCCCCGGGACATTCACGAAATCGGCGCCGAGATCATCCTGGGCAACACCTTCCACCTGATGCTGCGGCCGGGTACGGAAGTGATCAAGGCCCATGGCGACCTGCACGATTTTACCCAGTGGAAAGGGCCGATCCTGACCGATTCCGGCGGCTTCCAGGTGTTCAGCCTGGGCGATATGCGCAAGATCACCGAGCAGGGCGTCACCTTCCGGTCGCCGGTGGACGGATCGCCGGTGGAGCTGTCGCCGGAAATCGCCATTCAGGTCCAGCGGGATCTCGGCTCCGACATTGTCATGATCTTCGACGAGTGCACGCCATACCCGGCCACCGAGCGTCAGGCCAAGGATTCCATGGAGCTCTCCCTGCGCTGGGCGGAGCGAAGCAAGGCCGCCCACGAGGGCAATCCGGCCGCGCTGTTCGGGATTGTCCAGGGTGGTATGTACGAGGAGCTGCGCGACCAGTCGCTCAAGGGGCTGACCGATATCGGTTTTGATGGTTACGCCATCGGCGGCTTGTCGGTGGGTGAGCCGAAAGAGGACATGATCCGCATTCTGGATCACCTGCCTCCGAAAATGCCGGAGGATAAACCCCGGTATCTGATGGGCGTGGGGCGGCCGGAGGATCTGGTCGAGGCTGTCCGTCGCGGCGTGGATATGTTCGACTGCGTCATGCCGACCCGCAACGCCCGCAATGGCTACCTGTTCACGTCCACCGGCATCGTTAAAATCCGCAACGCCAAGCACCGGCACGACACCGCGCCGCTGGATGAGCGCTGCGATTGTTACACCTGCCAGAATTTTTCGAGGAGTTACCTCTATCATTTGGATAAATGTGGAGAAATGCTCGGGTCGCAATTGAACACCATTCACAATCTCCGGTTCTATCAGAACCTGATGGCCGGATTGCGTGGCGCTATTGAAGCAGGTACATTGTCCGACTTTGTAGCCGACTTCTACGCGCTCCGCGGCGAAACGGTTCCGCCGCTGGACACCCCCTGATTTAATTGAAAAAAACCAACGGAGATACTCGATGAAATCTATGAAACTGCTCGTAGCCGCACTGATGGCGATGGTGCCTGCCGTAGCCATGGCGCAGGACCCTGCTGCCCAGGGCATGGGCGTGATGGGTCAGGTGATCTTCTTCGCCGGCTTCATCCTGATTTTCTACTTCCTGATCTGGCGCCCCCAGAGCAAGCGTGCCAAGGAGCACAAGGCGCTGATGTCTGGTCTGAACAAAGGCGATGAGGTCGTTACGTCCGGCGGTGTGGCCGGCAAGATCACCAAGGTCACTGACGATTTCATCGTGGTGGAAATCGCCGACAACGTTGAAATCAAGGTGCAGAAGGTGGCCGTCGCAGCCGCTCTGCCGAAGGGCACTCTGAAGGAAATCTGAGCCGGAGTCCGTCAGCCGACGGGCTGATTCAACCTGGCTGAAACACCAAGGCCGGCCTTTTGGGCCGGCTAAAAGGGATCCCATGCTGAACAAGTATCCGCTTTGGAAAAACCTGGTTATCCTGGTCGCGCTCGTGATCGGGTTCATCTACGCCTTACCCAACCTGTTTCCCGACGACCACGCCATCCAGATCACCGGCGCGCGCAGCAGCACTGAGGTCAATAACACGATTCTCGATCGCGCGGTCAAGGCCCTCGAATCAGAGGGGATTGAGGTAAAAAGCAGCTCGTTACAGGATCGGGATGCCCTTATCCGGCTGACCAATGGCGACGACCAGTTACAGGCTCGTCCGATCGTGCAGTCGGCCCTGAGCAATGATTACCTGGTGGCGCTCAACATGGCGCCGTCCACGCCCGACTGGCTGAAGAGCCTGGGCGCCGGCCCGATGAAGCTGGGTCTGGATCTGCGCGGCGGTGTGCACTTCCTGCTGGAGGTGGACATGGAGACCGCGCTCAATACCCGGCTCGAAGCCCTGGCCAGCCAGATCAAGAGTGAGTTGCGGGAAGAGCGCATCCGCTATCGCGGTGGCGACGTTGAGGGCGATCGCGAAATCGTGCTCAGTTTCCGCGATGAAGAGGCGCGGGCGGAAGCCTTTGACCTGATTCGGCGTCAGTACAACCAATTCCTGCTGGACGAGCGCACCGTTGAGGGCGAGCGCCAGATCGTGCTGTCCCTGTCCGAGGCCGAGGTGAAGGCAATCCAGGAGTACGCCCTGGAGCAGAACCTGACGACCATCCGCAACCGGGTCAACGAATTGGGGGTAGCTGAGCCACTGGTGCAGCGCCAGGGTGCGGACCGCATCATCGTCGAATTGCCCGGGGTGCAGGACACCGCTCAGGCCAAGCGGGTCCTGGGTGCCACCGCGAACCTGGAGTTCCGCCTGGAGGCGCGCCAGGATGCGTCCGCAGGCGAGGTTGAGGAATTCGATTTCCGTGACAACCCCCGGCGCAGTGCCCGCTTGGAGCGGGACATCATCACTACCGGTAACAACGTCGCCAACGCCCAGCAGGCGTTCGACGAGAACGGCCAGCCTCAGGTCAACATCACCATGGATTCCGTGGGTGGTGACCAGATGAACCGGGCCACCCGCAACGCCATCGGACGTCGCATGGCGGTACTGTTCATCGAGTTCCGGACCGAAACCGAAAACCGCATGGTCGATGGCGAGATGACGTCGGTCGACAAGCGGGTGGTGGAGAAGGGCATCATCAGCCTGGCGACCATCCAGTCGGCCCTGGGCAGCAGTTTCCGGATCACCGGACTCGATTCCATTCCGGAAGCGGCTGAGCTGGCGCTGCTGCTGCGTGCCGGTGCCCTGGCGGCGCCCATGTATTTCGTCCAGGAACGGACCATCGGGCCGAGCCTGGGCCAGAAAAACATCGACGCCGGTGTCATGTCGATCACCCTGGGCTTTGCCCTGGTCCTGGCCTACATGCTGGTGTACTACCGCGGCTTTGGCCTGATCGCCAATGTGTCGCTGACGCTGAACCTGATGCTGCTCATTGCCTGCATGTCGATCCTGTCGGCGACCCTGACGCTGCCGGGCATTGCCGGTATCGTTCTGACCGTGGGTATGGCGGTTGACGCCAACGTCCTGATCTTTGAGCGAATACGGGAAGAGCTGAAAGCCGGGGTTCCGCCCCAGTCGGCCATCAACTCCGGCTATTCCCGGGCCTTCGTGTCCATTTTTGACGCCAACATCACCACGTTGCTGGTAGCGGTCATCCTGTTCGCCATGGGCTCCGGTCCGGTGAAAGGCTTCGCCGTCACCCTGTGCCTGGGCATCCTGACGTCCATGTTCTCCGGACTGATGGTCAGTCGCAGCATCGTGAACCTTGTTTATGGCGGTCGAAAGATCGAGAAGTTGTCGATCGGAGGAAAGCTGGCAAATGTCTGAGCACGAAAAGAAACCGTTTGATTTCATGGGGTTCCGGAAGCTCGCTTCCGTGCTCTCGATCACGCTGCTGGTGGCCTCCGTGGTCCTGCTGGCGGTGCGTGGCCTGAATCTGGGCATGGACTTCACCGGGGGCACCTCGGTGGAGTTGGAATACGCCGAAGCCCCGGCGCTGGAAGACGTCCGGAACACCCTGGATGCCGCTGGCTACGATCAGTTCGTGGTCCAGAATTTTGGCGCGGACACCACCGTGTTGGTGCGTCTGGCTGAGGCCGGCAACGACAAGCTGGCCCTGGAAGTCACCGGGGCGCTGGAGGCCAGCGGGGCTGACCTGGAGCTGGTGAGCACCGAGTTTATCGGCTCCCAGGTGGGTGAGGAACTGAAGGAAGACAGTGGTCTTGGTCTGCTGTTGGCCCTGGCGGTGGTGCTGATCTACGTCGGAATGCGCTTCCAGTTCAAGTTCGGCATCGCGTCGGTGTTGCCGTTGGCCCACGACGTCATCATCGTCCTCGGGGTGTTCGCCCTGTTCCAGTGGACCTTCGACCTGACCGTGCTGGCGGCCCTGCTGGCGGTGATCGGTTACTCCCTGAACGACACCATCGTGGTGGCGGACCGGATCCGGGAAAACTTCCGGAAGATGCGGGTCGGGGACTCCTGGCACATCATCAACACCTCCATTCACCAGACCATCAGCCGAACCTTGAACACGTCCGGGACCACGCTGGTGGTGCTGTTCGCGCTCTATCTGTTTGGCGGCGAGGCCATCAACAACTTTGCCCTGGCACTGATCATCGGGGTGGTTGTGGGTACCTATTCGTCCATCTACGTGTCCGCCAACCTGTTGCTGGCGTTCGGCGTGTCGCGGGAGGACCTGATGGTGCCTGCGAAGGAGGGAGCGGGTGACGCCGAGGAAGAGGAGCAGCCGCCCGAATGGCTGAACCGGATGTAAGCTGACCTGAGTCCAGGGTAAAAAAAACCGCCATCCCGAGGGAGGCGGTTTTTTTGTGGCGGCTCCGCGGTGCTCAGCGCGGCAGCCGACCCCGGAACGGATGCAGGCTTTTCAGCACTTCCCGGAACAGCTTCGGGTTGGCGACCACCAGCTGGCGTGCACTGCCGGTGGACGGGTTGCCGGAGAAGTCGCCGGTCAGCGCGCCGGATTCCATGGCCAGGGTCACGCCCAGGTCCAGATCCACGGTTTCGGGGCGGAAGATCACGGCGGCGTCCAGGTGGCCGGCAGAGACCCGGGCAATGTCCAGCACCACGCAACCAGACGTCCGGAACATGGCGGAATCCCGCGCCAGAACGCTGGCCAGCTCACCCCAGAGCTGGGCATCTTCGCTTTTGCGCGCCTGGTCCAGCAGGTTGGTGGCCACGGCGGCCTGGTTCGCCTGCTTGATTTCCGAGGCACGTACGCGCCGGCTGTTCAGGGCGGCACCGTGGCCGCGGCTGGCGGAATACTCTTCGCCGGTCACCGGGTTGATCACCAGCAGGTTTTCCGTGCGGTTGTTTTTCTTCTGCGCCAGCGCCAGGGCAAATTCCGGGATGCCTCGCAGGAAGTTCTCACGGCCGAGGACCGGGAACACGTGCCAGCTTTTTTCGCTGGTGCCCGCGTTCGCCTCGTTCAGCGGCGCAATGCTGTGGTCCTTGTAAGCCTTTTCCAGCTGCTCGGCGAAATTGTCGTAAATCGATTGCTCGACCCGGTCCAGCTGGCGGCGACGCTCGTCGTCGTCCCGGCCGGCAGGTTCCTGGCGTTCGAAATGGGCTTTCAGATAGTCAGACCCCTGACGCGCCACGCGCAGGGCCATTTTGATTGCTGGTTGCATCTGAGTATTCGTTATCCGGGTGTATGGAGGGCGGGTATCATAGCAAAAGATCCGTCCGCTTGTATGTTTTTTGGCTTAGCAATACCACGGATACCAATGGATTAGGGCCTGTTCGAAGGGGCGTGAGCGCCTCGGTTTCTGGTATCATTTATTACTTTACTCAGCGAAAGTGGACACGCTTGCGATGCATAAATCGGCCATGCCCCAGGAATCAACCGACACGTTTCAGGATCAAATCCGGATCATCCTCGTTGAAACCTCCCACTCCGGTAACATCGGTGCCGTGGCCCGGGCGATGAAAAACATGGGGCTGGCCAATCTGTGGCTGGTGAACCCGAATTCGTTTCCGGACGAGGCCTCCTACGCCCGTTCCGCCGGGGCCTCCGACATTCTCGATCGGGCCCACGTGGTGTCAACCCTGGACCAGGCGTTGGCCGATTGCGTGCTGGTGATGGGCACCAGTGCCCGCGGGCGCAAGGTGCCCTGGCCGGTCATCGCCCCGCCCGAGGCGGCGGTGGCGGCTGCCGAAAACGCGGCCCAGGGGCCGGTCGCCCTGGTGTTCGGCCGGGAGAATCACGGCCTGAGCAACGACGAGTTGCAGCGTTGCCACTATCACATCCACATTCCTTCCAATCCGGATTACAGTTCCCTGAATCTGGCCATGGCGGTCCAGGTCATGTGCTACGAGTTGCGCATGCATTTTCTGCGGGGCATTGAAGGTGGCGAGGGGAGCCCCTATCTAAAGCCCATGACCGCGCCGGGGGATCCGGGATGGGACGTGCCGCCGGCACCGGTCAATGACGTGGAGGGCTTTTTCGGCCACCTGGAGCAGGTGTTGATCGATGTCGACTTCCATCGCCGGGACAACCCCCGTCAGCTGATGACCCGCTTGCGGCGGCTGTTTCAGCGCGCGAGACTGGATCAAATGGAAATCAATATTCTTCGAGGTGTGTTGACGTCGGTGCAGAAAGCCGTCGGCCGCGGCGACAGCACCCCATCTACACAGGCCAAGCCACAGGCAACGGGACAGGACAATGGCGATGTTTGAGCGTTTGAGGGAAGACATAAACAGCGTTTTTCACCGCGACCCGGCGGCCCGGAATACCTTTGAGGTCCTGACCAACTACCCGGGGCTGCACGCGCTCCTGTTTCACCGCTTTTCCCACTGGCTGTGGGGGCTCGGGCTGAAATGGATTGCCCGAACCATCTCCACCATCGCGCGCTGGCTGACTGGCATCGAGATCCACCCGGGCGCCACCATCGGCCGTCGCTTCTTCATTGACCACGGTATGGGTGTGGTGATTGGCGAAACCACGGTGATCGGCGACGACGTCACGCTGTATCAGGGTGTCACCCTGGGCGGTACCAGTTGGAACAAGGGCAAGCGCCACCCGACCATCGGTAATGGTGTGGTGGTTGGCGCCGGCGCCAAGATCCTGGGTCCGTTTGAAGTGGGCGAGGGCGCCAAGATCGGCTCCAATTCGGTGGTAACCAAGGCGGTGCCGGACGGCGCCACCGTGGTGGGCATTCCGGGGCGGGTTATCGTCAAGAGAAAGGGCGAGGACGACCAGCGGCGCAAGGAAATGGAGGAGCGGATGGGCTTCGATGCCTACGGCGTGACCGAAGAGATGCCGGACCCGGTGGCGCGGGCCATGCGCTCGCTGCTGGACCACATGCACGCGGTTGATGACCGGATCGAGACCATGTGCAAGGCACTGCGCAAGGTCAACAGCGAGTATCAGAACGGGGCATTGCCGCCGCTGCAGGAAGAAGACTTCGATTGCGTTCGGGACGACAGCGAGGAGACCCGGGGGTGAATACTTGACTGCTTTACTTGGTCAATCCATACTCGCTGCTGTATTTCGAGATTCAATCCCATCATGGGGCTGATTGTATGAAGCTGACCACCAAAGGCCGCTACGCCGTGACGGCGATGCTGGATCTGGCTCTGCACGGAGATCAGGGGCCGGTCAGTCTCGCAGACATTTCAGCCCGGCAGCAAATCTCGCTGTCCTACCTGGAGCAGCTGTTTTCCCGCCTACGGCGCCAGCAACTGGTGATCAGCGTGCGCGGTCCGGGTGGTGGTTATCGCCTGAGCCGGGACGCGGACGAGGTCTATGTGGCCGAGGTGGTGGACGCGGTCAGCGAATCGCTGGACACCACCCGCTGCGGTAACAAAGGCGATTGCCAGCATGGCGAAAAATGCCTGACCCATCACCTCTGGTCTGATCTGAGTGATCAGATTCATCAGTTCCTGAGCGAGATCAGTCTCGGTGACCTGATGAAAAAGCACGAAATCCGCCAGGTTGCGGACCGGCAGAACCGCCGTCAGTCTGACAACGGCTCTGAAACGATCAACACCGAACGCCTGTCCGACCAGGCGCCGGCCTGAACATAACTCCCTGAGACCATGAAGAAACCCGTATACCTGGACTATGCGGCGACGACGCCTGTTGATCCCGCTGTCGCCGAAGACATGATCAAATACCTGACCCCGGACGGGGTTTACGGCAACCCCGCGTCCCGATCCCACGCCCTGGGCTGGCAGGCGGAAGCGGCGGTTGAGTCCGCGCGCCAGCAGGTCGCCCGCCTGATCCACGCCGATCCCCGGGAGATTGTCTGGACCTCCGGT
Source organism: Marinobacter qingdaonensis (assembly GCF_034555935.1). Taxonomy (NCBI): domain Bacteria; kingdom Pseudomonadati; phylum Pseudomonadota; class Gammaproteobacteria; order Pseudomonadales; family Marinobacteraceae; genus Marinobacter; species Marinobacter qingdaonensis. The sequence goes on along the minus strand of NZ_JAYDCJ010000003.1, from coordinate 2,887,793 downwards.
GCCACCGAGTCGGATAACCTGGCGATCAAGGGCGCGGTCGAGGGTCGCGACAATGCCCACATCATCACTTCGGTGATTGAGCACAAGGCGGTGATCGATACCTGCAAGCACCTGGAGCAAAACGGTGTGGAGGTCACTTGGCTGACGCCGGGGCTGGACGGTCGGATCGGGGTCGAACAGGTGGCTGACGCGCTGCGGGACAACACGGTGTTGGTCAGTCTGATGCTGGTCAATAACGAGCTGGGCTGCATTACCGATATTGCCCCCATCGGCCGGCTGCTGCGGGACCGGAAGGTGCTGTTGCACGTGGACGCCGCCCAGGCCGCCGGCAAGATGCCGGTCGACGTGTCGGCTCTGAATGTCGACCTGATGTCCCTGTCCGGACACAAGGTATACGGGCCCAAAGGTGTCGGCGCGCTCTACGTTCGCCGGTCTCCGGACGTGAGGATTCAGGCTCAGATTCACGGTGGCGGCCACGAGCGCGGCATGCGTTCCGGGACCTTGCCGACGCACCAGATTGTCGGCATGGGCAAGGCCTTTACGCTGGCTGAGGCTGGTCTGGAGGCCGAAATGGATGACTTGGAGCGATTGCGGTCGGCGTTTCTCGACGGCCTTGAGGGGCTGGACGGTGTCACGCTCAATGGCAGTCAGGAGTCCCGGGTACCGGGTATCGTCAATCTCGCGTTCGAGGGGGTCGAGGCCGAATCGCTGATGCTGGGCCTGCGGGATCTGGCGGTGTCGTCCGGATCGGCCTGCGCCTCGGCCACCATCGAGCCGTCGTTTGTGCTGCGAGGCATTGGCCTGAGTGATGAGCTCGCCCACCGTGCACTCCGGTTCTCCCTGGGCCGTTTTACCACCTCCGAGGAGGTCGCGTTCGCCAGCTCGCAAATTGTTGATGTTGTTACCCGCCTGCGAGCAGTGCGGTAGGCAGTTGGCCTCCGACTGCGTATAATCGCAGGCCGGAATTTCAACCTGAACCCAAGTATGGAGAAAGACCATGGCAAATGAGCGTACGCTCTCTATTATCAAGCCCGACGCGGTTGCTAAGAACGTGATCGGTGAAATCTACAGCCGTTTTGAGAAGGCTGGCCTGAACATCGTTGCGGCCAAGATGATGCACCTGACCCAGGAGCAGGCCGAGGGCTTCTACGCCGAGCACAAAGAGCGTCCGTTCTTTAACGATCTGGTGGCATTCATGACGTCCGGTCCGGTTGTTGTCCAGGTTCTGGAAGGCGAAGGCGCCATCCTGAAGAACCGCGACCTGATGGGCGCTACCAACCCGAAAGAAGCCGACGCCGGCACCATCCGCGCCGATTTCGCGTCCTCCATCGACGCCAACGCCGTGCACGGTTCCGACTCTGCGGCGTCTGCCGAGCGTGAGATTGCGTATTTCTTCAATGACAACGAGATCTGCCCGCGCGGCTGATAGCGTTGCTCGGGGGCGGATCAACCGCCCCCGAATTGGTTATTTGATCGAGGTTATGAGATGACAGCGGCCGCTGAAAAAACGAATCTTCTGGGGATGCCGAAAGCCAAGCTCGAAGCTTTCTTCGAATCCCTGGGCGAAAAACGTTTTCGTGCCACCCAGGTGTTGCAGTGGATTCACCAACGCGGTGCCGATGACTTCGACCAAATGACCAATATGAGCAAGGCCCTGCGCGAGAAACTCAAGCAGGTGGCCGAGATTCGCGGGCCGGAGGTGGTGTACGACGAGACCTCGAAAGACGGCACCCGCAAATGGGTCATGCGCATGGACAACGGCAACAGCGTCGAGACCGTGCTGATTCCCGACGGTGAGCGGGGCACCCTGTGTGTGTCATCCCAGATCGGCTGCAGCCTGGACTGCACGTTCTGCTCCACCGGCAAGCGCGGCTTCAACCGGAATCTGACTGCGGCCGAGGTGATCGGTCAGGTCTGGGTTGCGCGCAAAGCGTTTATGCCATTCGAGCCGGGTCCGGATCGGCCCATCACCAATGTGGTGATGATGGGCATGGGGGAGCCCCTGCTCAACTTCGACAACGTGGTCGACGCCATGAACCTGATGATGGAGGACCTGGCCTACGGCATTTCCAAACGCCGGGTAACCCTGAGCACCTCCGGCGTAGTGCCTGCCCTGGATCGTCTGGCGGAAGTCACCGACGTGTCCCTGGCCATTTCGCTGCACGCGCCCAACGACGAGCTGCGCAACAAGCTGGTCCCGCTGAACAAGAAGTACCCCATTGCCGAGTTGCTGGCCGCGACCAAGCGCTACTTCGCCAAACTGCCAGACAAGCGCAAGGCCACCATCGAATACACGGTCATTGAGGGCATGAACGATCAGCCCGAGCATGCCCGGCAACTGGCCAAGCTGTTGCGCGATTTACCATGCAAAATCAACCTGATACCTTTTAACCCGTTCCCCGAAAGCGATTTTCGTCGGCCGAGCATGAACGCCACCCGGCGGTTCCAGGCGGTGCTGAACGAAGCCGGGTACATTACCACCATCCGGACCACCCGGGGCGACGATATCGACGCCGCCTGTGGTCAGTTGGTAGGTCGGGTAGAGGATCGTACCCGTCGCAGCCAACGGTATATCCAGGTTCAACAGGTCAATCCCTGACACGGCACTGACATCGAAGCAAGCGAGGAAGGCAGCACTGTGACGTACAAATCGACGAACTGGCGTTTTTCCGTCCTGGGGCTGGCTTTGGTCGCGGTATTCGTCACGGGCTGTGTGACCACGACGGACAGTCGGTTTTCCCGGGAAGCCGACCGGCAGGAAGCCATCGAGGACTACGTGCAACTGGCCACCGCTTACATCGGCCAGGGAAATCTGGATCGGGCCCGCCACCACCTGGATCGGGCCCTGGATCTCGACGGCGACAGTGCCGGCGCCAGGGCCGCGATGGGTCTGATCTACAACGCCGAGGGCGAGGCCGAGCTGGCCGAGTCGAGCTTCCGCCGGGCCATCTCGGCCGACCCGGATTACACCCGGGCCCGGGTCTACTACGGCGCGTTCCTGTTCGGCCAGGGCCGGATGCAGGATGCCGCCAGTCAGTTCCGGGCGGCCTCGCGGGACACCGAATACAAGGACCGGGGCTCGGTCTTCTTCAATCTGGGTATGACCCAGGAGCGTCTGGGTGCGCTGGATGGCGCCGCTGCCTCGTACCGTCGGGCGGTGGAGCTCAAGCGGGGCGATGCCCGCGCACTGCTGGCGCTGTCGCGGGTGCTGGCAGAGCAGGGCGATTTCAACGCCGCCGCCCTTTATTATTCCCGCCTGTCGTCCATGATGCAGCGCAATCAGCGTCTGCGGCATTCACCGGAAAGCCTGCTGACCGGGATCCGTATTGCCCGCTATCAGAATGATCGCGATCAGGAAGCCAGCCTGGCCCTGCAACTGAAAAACAATTTCCCTGAGTCCGTTGAATACGAACAATACAAGGTGCTGATCTCCAATGGCCAGTGAAGACAATGCCCAGACGGTATCGGGTGAGCCAGTTGGCCAGCAGCTGCAGCGCGCCCGTGAGCAAAAAGGTCTGAGCGCCGCTGATGTTGCCAAGGCTCAACATTTACGCCCGGCCGTGATCGAGGCGATTGAAGCGGGTAAATACGAACAGATCGATAGCGAGCTCTTCCTGAAAGGCTACGTGCGCGCCTATGCCAGTCACGTCGGCCTGGACACCAATGCCCTGATGGCCGAGCTGGATCGGGAATTGGAACCGCTGCGGCAGAAGCGCGAGCAGGAGGTGGAAGCCAATCCTTTGGTGGACATCGAACGCCGCCGCCGTCGCAAGCGTCGCGCGGCCAAGTTCACGCTGATCGTGGGTATGCTGGCCCTGGCGGCCTACCTGGTCTTTGCCTTCGTGCTGCCAGGTACCGATTCGGTCCTGCCGGAAGATCTGGTCGAGGAACCGGCCAGCGACGCGCAGCCGGACCTGGACCCAGACAACGAGACCAACCTGGAGGCGGAAGCCGCTTCGGCGCCGGTGGACAGCGGCACGGAACCCGCAGCGGGGGTCGAGCCGGAGACCAGTGAGCCGGTCGAGGCATCGATCCAGCCGGAGCCGACTGAACAGCCGGCGGCGTCCGAACCCGAGGTAGAGAGTCCGGAGCCGGCTATCGTTGAGGCCCCCGAGGAACAGCCTGAGACCGCCGTGGTACCTGCCCAGACTCTGGAGCCGGCTTTGGCGAGTCCGGTGGCGCCGGCAGAAATCACTGACACCGGCCGTCTGCAGATCACCTTCACCGGGGACTGCTGGGTCCAGATCAGCGATGCCACCGGGAACCGCCTGGTGAACTCATTGCAGCGCGGTGGTGATCAGGTCGATGTGTCCGGGGAAGCGCCCCTGCGGGTGGTGATCGGCGCCGTTGATGCGGTAGGCAGCATCCGGTTCCAGGGTGAACCGGTCGATATGAGCGGCTACCGGGTGGTGAACAATCGGTCGGAATTTACTCTGACGATCTGAAACTTGTTGAATTTATTGGTATCGGTCGGTAACTCATGAAGCACGAATCTCCAATCGTTAGACGCAAATCCCGCCAGATCATGGTGGGTAATGTCCCTGTGGGTGGTGATGCGCCGATCGCGGTCCAAAGCATGACCAATACCAACACCTGCGATGTCGAGGCCACCGTCGCGCAGATTCGCGCTCTGGAAGAGGCCGGTGCCGACATCGTGCGGGTTTCGGTCCCGAGCATGGAGGCGGCGGAGGCCTTCGGCAAGATCCGCGCCCAGGTGTCAGTGCCGCTGGTGTCCGACATCCACTTCGATCACAAGATTGCGCTCCGGGTTGCCGAGCTGGGCGTTGACTGCCTGCGCATCAACCCCGGCAACATTGGCCGGGACGATCGGGTCAGCGCAGTGATCAGTGCCGCCAAGGACCGCAACATCCCGATCCGGATTGGCGTCAATGCCGGTTCCCTGGAAAAGGCCCTGCAGCGCAAATACGGTGAGCCGACGCCGGAGGCGCTGGTGGAATCGGCCATGCGCCACATCGATATCCTCGACCGTTACGACTTCCAGGACTTCAAGGTCAGCCTGAAAGCCTCGGACGTGTTCATGACGGTGGCCGCCTACCGCGCCATTGCCAACCAGATCGAACAACCGCTGCACCTTGGGATCACCGAGGCCGGGGGCTTCCGGTCGGGCACCGTGAAGTCGTCCATTGGTCTCGGCATGCTGCTGATGGACGGCATTGGCGACACCATTCGCGTGTCCCTGGCGGCCGATCCGGTGCAGGAAATCAAAGTGGGCTTCGACATCCTCAAGAGCCTGCGCCTGCGCAGCCGCGGTATCAATTTCATCGCTTGCCCGAGCTGCTCGCGCCAGAACTTCGACGTCATCCAGACCATGAACGACCTGGAGGCGCGGCTGGAGGACGTCAACACGCCGCTGGACGTGGCCATCATCGGCTGCATCGTGAATGGTCCCGGGGAGGCGAAAGAGGCTGACCTGGGGCTGACCGGCGGCACCCCCAAGAACCTGTTCTACATGGCGGGCAAGCCGAACCAGAAGCTGGGCCAGGACACCTTGACCGACGATCTCGAGCGATTGATCCGCGAAGAGGTGGCGCGGCGCAAGGAAAAAGAAGATGCGATCATCGCCCGGTCCGACAGCTGAGCAACAGGGCCTGTCCGGCGACTAATACAGAAAGACGTGTAAGGGTTTAACTTGGCAAAGATTCAGGCAATTCGCGGGATGAACGACATCCTGCCGGAGCAGACGCCCGTTTGGCAGTTTGTGGAAGCAACGGTGCGCAAGGTGCTGGGGCAGTACGGATACCAGGAGATCCGAATGCCCATCGTTGAACAGACCGACCTGTTCAAACGATCCATTGGCGAGGTCACCGACATCGTCGAGAAGGAAATGTACACCTTCGACGACCGGAACGGTGACAGCCTGACCCTCCGGCCTGAAGGCACCGCCGGCTGCGTCCGTGCCGCTGAGGAGCACGGCCTGCTGTTCAATCAGACCCGCCGACTCTGGTACACCGGCCCCATGTTCCGGCACGAACGGCCCCAGAAAGGCCGTTATCGTCAGTTCCACCAGATCGGGGTGGAGTGCTTCGGCATGGCCGGTCCGGACATCGATGCGGAGTTGCTGATGCTGACCGCTCGACTCTGGAAGGAGCTGGGCCTGGCCGAGCATACCCGTCTCGAACTTAACTCCATTGGTACCTCCGAAGCCCGCCGGGTCTACCGGGACGCGCTGGTGGAGTATCTGAGCCAGTTCAAATCGGAGCTGGATGCGGACAGTCAGCGCCGCCTCGACACCAACCCTCTGCGGATTCTCGACAGCAAGGACCCGTCCACGCGGAAAATCCTGGAAAACGCGCCGGTGCTGGACGCATACCTGGACGATGAGTCCCGGGAGCACTTCGACCGGCTGCGGGCGCTGCTGGACGCGGCCGGTATCGACTACACCGTCAATCCGGCCCTGGTGCGCGGACTGGACTACTACGGCAAGACCGTGTTCGAGTGGATCACCGACAGCCTCGGCGCCCAGGGCACAGTGTGTGCGGGCGGCCGCTACGACGGTCTGGTCGAGCAACTGGGTGGCAAGCCCACCCGGGCCGTGGGTTTTGCCATGGGCGTGGAGCGCCTGATCCTGCTACTGGAAACGCTGGATCTGATTCCGCCCCACGTCAACAACCACGCCGATGTGTACGTCACCGCCATGGGTGAGGGAGCCGTCGCCTCGGCCCTGGCCCTGGCCGACGAGTTGCGTGCCGCCTTGCCCGAGGCCACCGTGGTGTCCCATTGCGGCGGCGGCAGTTTCAAGAGCCAGATGAAGAAGGCCGACAAGAGTGGCGCCCAGTACGCGGTGATCCTCGGTGACAACGAAGTGGCCAATGGCACGGCCGGACTCAAGCCCCTGCGCTCGGACGAGCAGCAGCGTGAGCTGGCCCGCGGTGACCTGGCTTCGGCACTGGCCAGCGCCCTGAATAACTGAACCCCGATTTAACAAAAGCAACGAATTCGACTACAGGAGTCACCATGGCTGAAATGCGCACCGAAGAAGAACAGGTCCAGGCGATCAAGGACTGGTGGAAAAAGAACGGCAGTTCGCTGTTGATCGGTATCGGTGCCGCCCTGGCCATCGTCTTTGGCTGGCAGGCCTGGCAAAACCACCAGGCGCAGCAGCGTACCGAGGCCGCTAACCAGTTTGCCAACCTGCTCAATGCCTTCAGTGCCCAGGGTGATGAGACTAGCGCTGAGACCGTGGCCTTCGTCGCCGAAACCCTGCGCGAAGACTACAGCGACAGCGCCTACGCGGTTTATGGCAACCTGATTCTGGCGCGGCAGCAGCTGATGGACGGTGATGCCAAGGGCGCCATCGAATCCCTGCAATGGGCGCTGGATAAGAGCGGCGATCAACAGGCTCTGAAGCTGGTGGTGCGAAGCCGTCTGGCCCGGGCCCAGTTTGACGCCGGCCGGCACGACGATGCCCTGGCCACCCTTGACGGCGCGGCCGATGCCGATGCGTTCGCCGCGATCTTCTCCGAGCTGCGTGGCGATATCCTGCTGGCCAAGGGCGATGAAGCCGGCGCGCGCGAGGCGTACCTCGCAGCGCGGGCGCAAAGCCAGCAGGGCCGCAGCGGCATCCTGGAGCTGAAGCTGTCTGACCTCGGTGTCGGGGAGGACGCCTGATGCGATGGTCTCGCAACGGGTTGATGCGCGGCGTCCTGGGCGCCGGCATGGTGACCATGCTGGCGCTGGCCGGTTGCAGCACAACCGATACCTTTGAACAGCCGGCGCCGGTGCCCGAAATCGAGAGTTCGGTGGAGTTCGAGCAGGTCTGGAGCATGTCGGTCGGTGACGGCCACGACGAGGACTTCCTCTATCTGGCGCCTCTGAACACCGGTGAAGTGCTGTACGCGGCCTCCGCCGACGGCGTGCTCTACGCCGTTCGGGCGGAAAACGGCAAGGTGGTGTGGCGTGCCAAGCTGGACGACCGGATCTTTGCCGGTGTTGGCGGTGACGCCGAGCGCCTGTACCTGACTACCCGGGACGCTGATCTTCTGGCCTTGTCCCGCGAAGATGGCCGTGAGCTCTGGCGCGCGCCACTGCCGACGGAAGTGCTGGCAACGCCGCAGTCCAATGGCCAACTGGTGGTGGCCCAGACTACCGACGGCCGGGTCCTGTCATTCAACGCCAATACCGGTGAAAAGCTCTGGCAGTACGACAGTGTGGTGCCGGTGTTGTCGATTCGGGCCGCCGCGGCCCCGCTGGTGGGCGGCGACATCGTTATCGCGTCCTTCGCCAATGGCAAGCTCATTGCCCTGAGCGCCGACGCGGGTCAGCCGCTGTGGCAGTACGAGGTGGGCGAGCCCCAGGGCCGCACCGAACTGGAGCGCCTGGTGGACATTACCGGCCAGCCGCTGGTGCTGGATTCCGCCATTCTGGTGGTGGGCTATCAGGGCAAACTGGCCCTGGTCGATATCCGCACCGGTCAGGAAATCTGGAGCCGCAAGGCGTCCAGTCTGCACGCGCCGATGGTGGGCGGTGGCGACATCTACCTGGCGTCCGCCAATGGTGATCTGCTGGCATTGCGCGGCTCCGACCGGCGGGAACTCTGGGTCCAGGATCGCCTGGCCTGGCGACAGCTGACCCAGCCTATGGTGGTCGATGATTACCTGGTGACCTCGGATTTCGAGGGCTACCTGCACATCCTGTCCCGGGAGGACGGCAGCCTGCAGGGCCAGCTCGAGTTCGATGATGAGGGTATACGCGTACCGGCACAGCGCCTGAGCGATGGTAACCTGCTGGTTTATGGCAACAGCGGCGACATGGCGGTGCTTAAAATCCGACCGGTCGACTGAACCATTCCCAGCCCGGTGCACGCACTGGGCTGTTTTCCTTTTTGCGTAGCGATTTATTATGACCCCAGTTATTGCCTTGGTCGGCAGGCCGAACGTCGGCAAGTCCACCCTGTTCAACCAGATGACCCGGTCCCGGGATGCCCTGGTTGCCGATTTCCCTGGCCTGACCCGCGACCGTAAGTACGGTGAGGGCAACTACGAAGGCCAGCGTTTCATCGTCATCGACACCGGCGGGCTCACCGGCGACGAGCAGGGCCTGGACGCCGAAATGGCGCGGCAGTCGCTGCAGGCCGTGGAGGAAGCGGACATCGTCCTGTTCCTGGTGGATGGTCGCGCGGGCCTGACCGCCGGCGACGAAACCATCGCCAACCACCTGCGGCGTTCCGGCAAGCAGGCGCATCTGGTCGTCAACAAGACCGATGGCCAGGACCCTGACATCGCCGCCGCCGACTTCTACAGCCTGGGATTTGAATCCACCTTCCTGATTGCCGCCTCCCACAACCGCGGCATCCGCTCCATGCTCGAATTGCTGCTGCCGTCTGCCGAGGAGCTGGACGAGGCGGACCGGGCCGATCGCTACCCCGGTATCCGGATTGGTGTGGTCGGCCGGCCCAATGTGGGCAAGTCGACCCTGGTGAACCGGATGCTGGGTGAGGACCGGGTGGTGGTCTACGACATGCCCGGCACCACCCGCGACAGTGTCTACATTCCTTACGAGCGTCAGGGCCACGAGTACACCCTGATCGACACCGCCGGGGTGCGGCGCCGGAAAAACGTCCGGGAGACGGTCGAGAAGTTTTCCATCATCAAGACCCTGCAGGCGATCGATGACGCCCACGTGGTTATTCTGGTCATCGACGCCCGGGAAGGGCTGGTGGACCAGGATCTGCACCTGATCGGCTTCGTTCTGGACGCCGGACGGTCATTGGTGATCGCGGTCAACAAATGGGACGGCATGGACCCGGACGACCGAGCGCGGGTCAAGGAACAGGTCCAGCGCCGCCTGGACTTCCTGGACTATGCGGACAAACACTACATTTCTGCCCTGCACGGATCCGGCGTTGGTGTGATGTACGATTCGGTCCAGGACTGCTATGAGTCGGCCATGGCCAAGTGGCCCACCAACCGGTTGACCGCGATTCTTCAGGATGCCGTGGCCCAGCACCAACCGCCGATGGTTCATGGCCGCCGGATCAAGCTGCGCTTTGCCCACCAGGGCGGCTCAAACCCGCCGGTCATCGTGGTGCACGGTAACCAGGTCGACGCCTTGCCCGGGGCCTACAAGCGTTACCTGGAAAATACCTTCCGCAAGGTCCTGAAGGTGACGGGCTCGCCCATCCGGTTCGAGTTCAAGTCCGGGGAAAACCCGTTTGCCGGCAAGGTCGACCGACTGACGCCGCGCCAGAAGGTGAAAAAGGACAACGACCTGAAGAAGGGTCGGCGCATCAAGAAACCCCGCCAGAAAAGCGTCAAGCGCTGATTCCGGCGCCTCGGACACGGTGCCGGATTACTCCGGTGCCGTGCCTTCCGCCTGCCTGGCCTGGACCGCGGTCAGGGCAATGGTGAAGACAATGTCCTCCACCAACGCCCCCCGGGACAGGTCGTTTACCGGCTTTCGCAACCCCTGCAGCATGGGTCCGATACTGACCACGTTGGCGCTGCGCTGGACTGCCTTGTAGGTGGTATTGCCGGTGTTCAGATCCGGGAACACGAAAACCGTGGCCCGGCCTGCCACCTTGCTGTCCGGGGCTTTGCTCTTGCCCACGCTCTCAATCGCCGCGGCGTCGTACTGCAGCGGGCCATCGATCAGCAGGTCCGGGCGACGCTCCCGGGCGATCCGGGTCGCCTCCCGAACCTTGTCGACATCCTGGCCGCTCCCGGACTCACCGGTGCTGTAACTGATCATGGCGACGACCGGCTCAATGCCGAATGCCTCCGCGGACTGTGCGCTCTGGATGGCGATGTCCGCCAGGGCCTCGGCATCGGGGTCGGGGTTGATGGCGCAGTCGCCGTAAACCACCACCTGTTCCGGCAGCAGCATGAAAAAGACCGACGACACCACCCGGGCATGATCGTGGGTCTTGATCAGCTGCAGCGCCGGCCGCACGGTGTTGGCGGTGGTGTGTATCGCGCCAGACACCAAACCGTCGGCCTCGCCCTGAGCCACCATCATGGTGCCCAGGACCACGTTGTCCTCGAGCATGGCTTCGGCCATGTCCGGGGCCAGGCCCTTGTGCTTGCGCAGCGCCACCATGGGGGCGATGTAGTCCTGACGGACCCGGCCAGGTTCGATCACCTCGATGTCTTCGGGCAGGGGCATGCCCTGGGATTCCGCGACCCGGCGGATTTCCGCGGGCTCGCCAATCAACACGCAACGAGCCAGACCCCGCTCATGGCAGATGATCGCGGCCTGCACGGTGCGTGGTTCGCTGCCCTCCGGCAAAACAATCCGCTTGTTTGCGGCCCGGGCACGCTCTGACAACTGGTATCGAAACGCCGGCGGGGAGAGCCGCCTCTGCCGGGACACCTTCAGATGCGCCTGCAGCCAGTCCGTGTCGATGCGGGTGGCGACGGCTTCCATGGCCTTGTCGATGCGCTCGGGGTCGTCCGCCGGGATCGCCGACGACAGGTTGGCCAAACGGTGGGCGGTTTCGTAGGTATTGGCGTGGGAGCCAAGAACCGGCAGCCCCGTGTCCAGGGCCCGTCGGCACAGCTTGATCACTCGGTCATCCGGCAACAGCCCGCCGGTCAGCATGAGACCCGCCAGGGGCACGCCGTTCAACGCCGCGACCGCGGTGGTGACAACGATGTCCTCGCGATCACCGGGGGTTACCAGCAGGGTGCCCGGCTTCAGGGAGTCGACCATGTTGGGGATGGTCCGGGCGCACACCGACAGGTGCTGGATCCGGCGGCTGTGCATCTGGCCCTCGTTGAGCACGTCGATGTCCAGTTCCCGGGCGATGTCCGAGACCCGGGGCGCCAACAGTCCCGGTTGCCAGGGAATCTGCGCCAGCAAGTGGAAGCGGTGCTCGCTGAAGACCCGGCACCGACTGCGGTAATCCAGTGGAGACTGGCTCGGTGCGTCGGCCCGTTGCAGGGACAGCCCGGCTTGCGCGGGCTCGCCGACCTTGTTGAGGATCACGGCGATGACGTCCGGGTCGGACGGGTCGGCGAACAGGCGTGCCGAAAAGTCGAGTTCTTCGTCCAGTTCGGGGGCGTCCCGATGCTCCGGCGCGCTGACCAGAATCACTTCCGAACCCAGGTTGCGGGCGACTTCGACGTTCAGGCGCGCGATGTAGGCCTCGCTGCGGTCCGGGACCAGGCCCTCGATCACCACGACATCCACCGTCTGGGCCACTTTCTGAAACTCGCCCACGATGTTCTCCATGAGCAGATCGGACTGGCCTCGATTCAGCAGTCGTTGGGCCTGCTTGAGGGAGATCGGGTCGGGCGGCTGAAGGTGACTGCGGGCGCGCACGAACTCCACCGAGGTATCCTTGCCCTCGTTGTGTCGGGCCTCGCCCTGGTGCACCGCCTGGTGGAAGGGCTTGTAGAAGCCGACGCTGACTCCGACCCGCTCCAGGGCTCGGAGCAGCCCCAGGCAAACCGAGGTCAGGCCTGAGTCCATGGACGTGGGAGCGATGTACAGACTTTTTGCCATGTCGGGGTCCTGAAACTAGTCGGTTGAGGGGGATTGGGTCGAACGCGCCAGTCGCAGGGCTTCCTCGGCAATCACCCGTTCTTCGTTGGTAGGAATGACCAGAACCGGGTAGCGGGACTCGGCCGCGTTGATCCGCCCCTCTGTGTCGGCGCCGTTGCGGGCGTTGGCCACAGAATCCAGGGTGATGCCCAGCAGCGACAGGTGTTCAACCGTTTGCTGGCGCACGCGGGCGCTGTTTTCGCCAATGCCGCCGGTAAACACCAGGGCATCCAGTGCCGTCAGCGACGCCGTCATGGCGCCAAGGTAGCGGGCGAGCCGGAAGCAGAAGACATCAATGGCCAGGGCGGCCCCGCTGTGACCCTGTTCCGCGAGATCGCACAGGGTGCGCATGTCGTTGGACTCGCCGGACAGCCCCAGCAAGCCGCTCTGCTTGTTGAGGGTCTTGTGCACCTCCGCTGCCGACAGGCCCTTGCCGGCCAGGTAGTCGAACAGGCTGGGGTCGACATCGCCGCTCCGGGTGCCCATGACCAGGCCTTCCAGGGGCGTCAGGCCCATGCTGGTATCGACGCTGCGCCCGTTTCGGATGGCGGCAACGCTGCAGCCATTACCCAGGTGGGCGGAAATAATGGAGGTGGTGTCGTGCGTGCGCGCCAGCAGCCTGGCGGCCTCCTGGGCCATGAAGTAATGGCTGGTGCCGTGAAACCCGTAGCGTCGAACTGCCCAGTCCCGGTAGTAAGTCTCGGGCAGGGCATAGCGGAACGCCTTGGGCGGCAGGGTCTGATGAAACGCGGTGTCGAACACCGCGACCTGGGGCACCTCCGGGTAGAGCGCCCGGGTCGCGGCAATGCCGGCCAGATTCACCGGGTTGTGCAGGGGGGCCAGGCTGGCGCAATGGTCTATGGCCGCCACCACCTGATCGTCGATCAAGGCCGCGCCGCGGAAGGTCTCGCCCCCGTGCACCACGCGATGCCCGATAGCCACCGGGTCCCGGCACAGGATGCCGCGGGTTTTCAGTGCCTCCACCAGGGCAGCGAGAACGCGCTCGTAACTGCCGTTGTCGGGCAGCGGTATGGTCTCGGCGGTACCACTGATGCGCGCGCTGGCCTCGTCGGTGTTCAGCCGTTCAGCAAGCACCGATACCAGTTTGCGCCGACCCTGGTCGAACACGGCCAGTTTCAGGGATGAGCTGCCGCAATTCACGACAAGTAGCTGGTCTTCCATGATGTGCAATGATCCTGCTGTTTAGATCTGTACGCGCTGGTTAGTGCTGAGCCAGTCCTCGAACTCCAGGCCGGGCAGGGGGCGACTGTAGAAGTAGCCCTGGCAGAAGTCGCAGCCTTCCTCCTTGAGGAAGTGGGTTTGCGGCTCGTCTTCCACCCCCTCGGCAATGACCCGGAGGCCCAGGCTGTGGGCCATGTTGATGATCGCACGCACCAATGAGGCGTCTTCGGGTTCCTTCATGACGTCCTGAACGAAGGATTTGTCGATCTTCAGGGTGTCGAACGGGTAGCTCTTGAGGTAGCTGAGGGCGGAGTAGCCGGTACCGAAATCGTCCACCGACAGTCGGATGCCGGCCTGATCGAGCTGGCGCAGTATCTCCGCGGTTTCGATGGAGTTGTCCAGCAGCAGCCGCTCGGTGATCTCCAATTCCAGTTGCTCCGCCGCCAGACCGCTGTTGGCCAGGGCCCGCATGACCGCGTCGGTGAAATTGGGGTCCCGGAACTGCCGGGGTGACACGTTGACCGAGATGCCAATGTCCCGTCCGGCAATCCGTTTCCAGGTCATCGCGGCTTTGCAGGCTTCCTCAAGCACCCACTCGCCGATCGGAATGATCAGGCCGGTCTCTTCCGCCAGGGGGATGAAGCGGTCCGGCATGACCATGCCCATGGTGGGGTTGTTCCAGCGCAGCAGCGCCTCCACGGAGCACAGGTTGCCGGAATCGGTGTAGACAATGGGCTGGAAGTCCAGCTGGAATTCCTTGAGCTCCAGGGCCCGCCGCATCCGCGACTCCATCTGCAACCGCTCGTGGGAGACGTCGGTCATCTCCGGTGCGAACAGCGCGTAGGCGCTCTTGCCCTTGTGCTTGGCCTGGTACATGGCGGCATCGGCATGCTGCAACAGAGTACCGCTGTTGTCGGAGTCGGTCGGGAAGACCGCAATACCGATACTGGTGGTGACGAACACTTCCTGGCCGTTCAGGAGATAGGGCGGGGAGAAGGTTTGCAGGATCCGCTCGGCCACCTGGACCGAGGCTTCCGCGTCCGTCAGCCCGGGCAGGATAACGAGGAACTCGTCGCCGCCAAGGCGTGCCACGGTGCTGGTGCCACGCAGGCAGCTGGAAATTCGCCGGGCCGCTTCCACCAACAGGTTATCGCCGGCGTCGTGGCCCAGGGTGTCGTTGATGTGCTTGAAGTTGTCCAGGTCCAGGAACATGACCCCGACCAGGCTGTTCTCCCGCCGGGCCTGGGCCAGGGCGAGCTTCAGGCGATCGAGAGCAAGCATGCGGTTGGGCAGGCCGGTCAGGATGTCGTAGTTGGCCTGCCGCAGCAGCTGCTGTTCATAGCGTTTGCGGATGCTGATGTCTTCACCGAGGATCAGGTAACCGGTGGCTTCGCCGGTGCCGTCCTTGATCGGTGTGACGATCAACTGCTCCCAGAATCGCTCGCCGTTCTTGCGAACGCTGTTGACCTCGCCTTGCCAGACGCCCACGCGCTGAACCTGGAGCCGGATGGACTGCCACAGGTGTCGGCTCTCGCGATTCTCCACGTCGTTGTCACTCAGGGCGCCGGGGTGTTTGCCAAGGATGGCATCGGCGCTGTGTCCGGTGAGCTGGGTGAACTTGTGGTTGGCAAATTCCACCCGCCACTGGCGGTCGCAGATCAGCACCGAGGACGGGCTTTGCTCGATGGCCTTGGAGAACTTGCGGATTTCGGCGGCGTCCCGCTCCTGTCGGGCCAGGTCGTCGTTCAGGCGCTGCCGCATCTGGTTGATGGCGTCGGACACCCGCCCGAGTTCGTCACTCCGATTGGTCGGGGTGTCCGGTCGGTCCAGGGCCAGCGGTCGGGATAGGTTGGCGAGCGAAAAGTCCCGGGCATAATCCGCCATGGTGGAGAGGTGGCGAGTCACGAAGTGCTGGAATATCCAGATGATCAGGATGGATACAAAGAAGGTTTTCAGGAACTGGGTGGCCAGGATGATGCCCACTTTGCGCTCCATTTCCTCGAACACCCGCTTCAGGTCCGCGGTGACCGTCAGTTCACCCAGTTTGAACATCTCATCGCCCTGGTGCACCAGGCTGAAGCTGTGGGAGCGGATCTGGGCCCCGCGCGGGATGTCGCCCATGACCAGTTCCGAGTCCGGCTCAATGCGCAGGCGCAGGTGAACAATGTCCGGCAGGCTCAGGATGCCTTCCATCTGGGTCTGCAGCAGTTTCTGGTCGAGGGCCCACAGGCTGCGGGCCAGGCTGGAGGAGTAGCCGGATTCCACCACCTTCATGCGATTGTCGATCTGGGACAGATCCTTGCGGTAGTCCGAATAGATCTGGATGCCCGAGGCAATCAGGGTAAACACCGAACTGAACAGCAGTATCCAGGCCAACAGCCGGAAGGACAGCGGCGAGCCTTTTCGAAAGCGTTGAAGTCGCGTCGACAATTTGGGCATGAGGTAAACGTCTGCCACCCGATCTGGTTTTGGAGAAAGGTCGAGCCGTTAACTTTCCGACTATAGCAGCAGTCTGTGGCAATTGCCCTGCAAATACAGGAAAAATAGAGAAAAATAATGACAGGAAAAAAGGGTGTGCTCAGTGGCCGGGCTCAAGCCCGTTGCGCCGAATGCCTTGCACTTGACGTGGGTCAATACCGGCCGGTGCGTCGCCACGTAGCCTTGTCTCCATCAATCGAATAAGGATGGGAGACCCGAACCATGTATATGGATGCGGTAGTGATCGCTGGAATTGTAACGGTACTGATGATCCTGGGCTTTTTCGTCGGCGTCGCGGTCTTCGTCGTGCGGGATCAGAGAGTCCACGACTTTCGGAGAGAGGACCAGAAAAAAGCAGGGAAGGGTGGTGCGCCGGGTTAAACGCGCTGAATTCAAGGAAGAAAAAATGGCGTCCCCTAGGGGGTTCGAACCCCTGTTGCCGCCGTGAAAGGGCGGAGTCCTAGGCCACTAGACGAAGGGGACGCATCGGTTTCAAAACCTTGCCTCGTCGAGGTGGCGCGTATATTAAGTAAGCCTCCCTGAGGTGTCAACGCCTTTCTCGAAAAAAATTCACTCCCCCAGCAACGACTGCCTTACCCGTGCGTGCGTCTGATGTCAGCGGACTGCCTCTCGAAGTGCCGGCTCCAGTTCGGAAAAATTGAAGTTGTAGCCTTCGGCCAGGAGTTTGGCCGGCATAGCCCGTTGTCCGGTGAGCAGCAGGGTCGACATTTCCCCGAGCGCCAGCTTGAGCATGGGAGAGGGGGCCGGGAAGATCGTGGGCCGATGCAGGACCTTGCCCAGGCAGCGGGTAAACTCGGCGTTGGTTACCGGAGCCGGGCTCACTACATTATAGGCGCCTTGCGCCTGCGGGGTTTCCAGCATCCAGATCAGGGCGTCCAACACGTCCTGACGGTGAACCCAGGGCATGAATTGCTGTCCGTGGCCAAGGCGGCCTCCCAAGCCGAGCTTGAACGGCGGCAACATGCGAGCGAGGAAACCGCCGCCGGAGCCCGCCACCACCCCGGTCCGCGACAGGCAAACCCGAACTCCACCTTGGGCTGCCGCCAGGGCGGCCTGTTCCCAGTCACGACAGAGCCGATGGGTGAACTCGTCGTGGGGTGGCGTGGCTTCGGTGACCTCCCGGTCGCCCTGGTCGCCATAGAAGCCGACCGCGGAA
Organism: Marinobacter qingdaonensis; assembly: GCF_034555935.1. NCBI lineage: Bacteria > Pseudomonadati > Pseudomonadota > Gammaproteobacteria > Pseudomonadales > Marinobacteraceae > Marinobacter > Marinobacter qingdaonensis. Next base: position 2,870,455 of record NZ_JAYDCJ010000003.1, on the reverse strand, counting down.
CCGGACACCAGTACCTCCGGCTGGGCCTGCCAGGATTGGATGACCTCGACCAGGGTCTCGGTCACGGCAATCCGGCTGTCCCGCAACGCCTGCTTGCGGTTTTCTGACCAACGTTTGTCCGCGATGCCTTCGCCGGCCAGGTTTATGACGGCGTCAAAACCGGGGTGGGAGCGCAGCTGGTGCAGATCCTGGGTCGCCTCCACGCGCCCGCAGACAGCCAGCACATCGGTGCTGGGTTGCCGGCTGTAGACCGTAAGGTCATAGCCTTTGTCCAGCAGTTCCCGGCACAGGATCTTGCCGATGAACCCTGTACCTCCAGTGATCAGAACCCGCTTGTTCATTCTCTTTCCCTCCATGCTGTCCCATGCTGTCAAAGCCGCCGGGCCGGTTGGCACACGCCTCCAGCCCCGATCCCCGGTTTCAGCCGCCGCTGGTTAACTGCTGCATGACCACGTCTTTGATGGCCAGGCCCAGTTGTGGGTTTTCGCCAATGGGCGGGGCCAGTTCGATCCGGACTTGATGCTGCTGCTCCATGGACGCAATCATCGCGGGTACGTCTTTGCGCAGGTGACGGCCGGCGGCAAGGAACAGCGGCACCACCGTGAACGACTCAATGCCTGCCTGGGCACCCTCCGCAACGACCTGGTCCAGGCTCGGTTCCGCCAGTTCCATGTAGGCGATGCGGGAGTCGGCGACGGCGGCCAGGGTTGGACTGGCCAGGTTTTCGAAGGTCTCACACCAGCGCTTGTCACTGCTGCCGTGGGCTAACAAAATAATGCGGCTGCTCATCGGTTCTCCCGAGTCATCATGTACGGATGGGCTTGCGTATACCTGCTGCAGTCGCGCGCCGGTTTCGGAGCGCCTATACAGTCAAGATAACAGGGTGTCGGTGTATGTTCGATTGGAAAGAGATTCTGGATTTCTGGTTCGGTGCGCTGGATGACCAGGGGTTGCCGGACCAAGAGCACCGGAGCAAGTGGTTCCGCTCGGACCGGAAGTTCGACCAGGAGATCCGGCGGCGGTTTCTGTCCATGGTGCTGTTTGCCTCGGAGCAGGGCCTGGATCACTGGCGCTCTGAGCCTGGCGGTGCCCTGGCGGAAATTCTCCTGCTCGATCAGTTCTCCAGGAATATCTTCCGCGGCGGTGCCCTGGCCTTCGACCAGGACGTTCAGGCCCGCAAGCTGTGTCGACAGGCCATGAACAAGGGCCAGGACATGGCCTTGCCCCCACTGCATCGGGCCTTTCTCTACATGCCGTTGCAGCATTCCGAGCGCCTGCAGGATCAAAAGGAGTCGGTGGAGTGCTATGAGCAATTGGCGGCCTCCGCCGGCGGCTTGCTGGGCGACTTTCTGCAAAGCTTTGCCCAGTCGGCCCGAGACCATCGGGATATCATCGCCCGCTTTTCCCGGTTCCCCCACCGCAACAAGGCCCTCGGACGGAAGTCGACCGAGGAGGAGGCGGAGTACCTGGCGGGCGGTCGGCGTTTCGGGCAGTAAGGGCCACGGGCGAAATCGCCACCTTTTATAATTTTTTGTATAGAAATCGTACGGTAGGGGCGGAATCCCGAACGGTCTTGCTAAAATGCGCCACACTGATTCGTGTGGGTAGATTCGTCAGTTACCCGTTCCAAGACTTCGAGGATAACCATGTTCCGTGCAGAACGATGTGTCTGCGCCTGGCTCGCCCTGGCGCTCAGCTCTGTGCTGTCTTTGCCCGCCGCGGCTTCGGCCTTGGATGAGGCCCTCATGCAGCGGCTTACCCAGGCCGCGCCCAAGCTCAATCCATCGGTGTTGAAGACGGCCTTTCGGGCGTCCCGGTGTGCGGTGTCCAACGGGGTTGAGATGCCTGAGCGCCTGGCAATCATTGATTTTTCCCTGCCATCGAGCGAAGAACGATTGTGGATTTTCGACCTCACCAGCGGGCAGCTGTTGCTGAGGGAACTGGTGGCCCATGGCAAGAACTCCGGTAACTTCGAATCCACGGCCTTCTCGAACATCGAGGGCAGTCACCAGTCGAGCCTGGGACTGTTCCGGGGCAGCGAGTCCTACTATGGCAGGCATGGCTACGCGCTGCGCCTGGATGGGCTCGAGCCTGGCGTCAACGACCGGGCGCGCGAGCGAGCCATCGTGATCCACGGGGCCGACTACGTCAACGAGTCCTGGGTCAGTCAGTACGGGCGTATCGGCCGCAGTCACGGCTGCCCGGCGGTGGATCGCGGAGTGGTCGATCAGGTGGTCAACAACCTGAAGAGCGGTCAGTTGATCTTCAAGTACTACCCGGACCAGCAGTGGCTGGAAAATTCCGGCCTGTTGAACTGTGGCCCGGGCAAGTTCGCCGCGCTGGCAAAAAAACATGAAAAAACTTGAGAAAAAGTGGTTGACGGCCAAGTCTCGATCCGTAGAATACGCCTCCGTTGTCGGCAACAACCGAACAGCACTGCGGGAATAGCTCAGTTGGTAGAGCACAACCTTGCCAAGGTTGGGGTCGCGAGTTCGAATCTCGTTTCCCGCTCCAGATTCCAAAAAACCCGGTTTCTTCTGAAGCCGGGTTTTTTCGTTTCTGGCCAGCCCAAACACGGCGTTCGCCGTTGCGGTCAGTTATAATCGCCCCCCTGAATGCAGCCAAGGCAGCGCGGGAGGCGCCACCACATGAAGGTTCATGCCCTCTGGATTTACCCGGTCAAATCCCTGGCCGGCATCCCGGTTGACGACTTTGTGCTGGATGAATTTGGTCCGGCGGGCGATCGGCGTTGGATGATCATCGATGACCAGCGCCGGTTCGTCACCCAGCGCAGCCACCCGGAACTTGCGACGATTGCCACGGCAATGGTCGATGGTAAGGTGGGCGTCGATATCCCCGGGCAAGGGCGGTTCCAGCTGACGCCCTCCAGCACGGAGCTGCGGGCGCTGGTCTGGAACGACTGGGTGCCGGCGCTGGAAGCCGCGGAGGACGCCAATGCCGCGCTGAGCCAGTTCTGCGGCGCCAGTTTGCGGTTCGTGTACATGCCCGATGAGTCGTTTCGGCGGGTGGATACGGCCCGGGTGCTGGACCGTCGGCGGGTTAGTTTTGCCGACGGTTTTCCGCTTCTGGTGACCACCACGGCGTCCCTGGCCGAGCTGAACGAGCGGCTGGCAGCCCCCGTGGAGATGCGCCGATTCCGGCCGAACCTGGTGGTGGCGGGCAGTGCGCCCTGGGCCGAAGATGGCTGGCGGGAATTGACCGTCGGCGACATCCGCTTCAGTCTGGTCAAACCCTGTTCCCGCTGCGTGATGACCACGGTTGATCCCGACGCCGGGACCAAGGATCCGGAGGTCCAGCCCCTTCGGACCCTGTCCAGCTATCGGCGGACGGCGGAAGGCGTCCTCTTTGGAATGAATGCGATCCACGAATCGACCGGGCGGATCCGCGTCGGCGATCCGATTACCGTCAACCCTACGGAGTAAAGTTCAACGTGCCACTGCTTACCCTGGATGCCATATCCCTGGCTTACGGAATGCACCCGCTGCTCGACCAGGCGTCCCTGGTCATTGAGGCCGGCGAACGCGTGTGCCTGATCGGACGCAACGGTGAGGGCAAGTCCACCCTGTTGAAAATCGTCAGCGGTGAGGTGGTCCCGGATGGTGGGCATGTGCGCCTGGAGGACGGCGCGGTGCTGGCGGTCCTGCCCCAGAACCTGCCTTCGGACGATGCCCGAACCGCTTACGAGGTGGTCGCCAGCGCGTTTCCAGAGACCGGTGAGTTGCTGTCCGAATTTCACCGGCTCTCGCAGCAGGCGGACGAGGCCAGCCTGGATCAGATGATGAAGGTGCAGGAGCGGTTGGAAGCGCTCGACGGCTGGCTCCTGGACCAGAAGGTGACGACCATCCTGGCCCAATACGGCATCGATCCGGACCGGTGCCTGAACACCCTGTCCGGGGGCTGGCAGCGACGGGTCCTGCTGGCCCGGGCGCTGGTGGCGGAGCCGGACATCCTGTTGCTGGACGAACCCACCAACCATCTGGATGTGCCGGCTATCGCGTGGCTCGAAGACGCGCTGGCTCAGTTCCGGGGCGCCATGCTGTTCGTCAGCCACGACCGGGCCTTCATCCGCCGGATGGCGACCCGCGTGGTCGAGCTGGATCGGGGCCAGCTGGTGAGCTTCGCGGCCAGCTACGACAAGTACCTGGAATTGAAGGCGAAAGCGCTGGAGGAAGAAGAGCGCCAGAATGCCCTGTTCGACAAGCGGCTGAAACAGGAAGAAGCCTGGATTCGGCAGGGCATCAAGGCCCGGCGGACCCGGAACATGGGGCGCGTGCGGGCGCTGAAGGCCATGCGCGAGGAGCATCGGCAGCGCCGGGTTCGCGGCGGCACCGCCAGTTTCGCGGTTGAGGATGCCGCACGCTCCGGCAAGCTGGTGGTCGAGACCCAGGGCGCCGGCTTCGGGTACGGCGACAGGGCCGACGTCATCCGCGACATGGACCTGACCGTGCTCCGGGGCGACAAGATTGGTCTGGTCGGGGAGAACGGTACCGGCAAGACCACCCTGGTGCGACTGTTGCTGGGGGACCTGAAACCGACTGAGGGTGGGGTGCGTCTCGGCACCAACCTGCAGGTCGCCTATTTTGACCAGCTTCGCGGTGAGCTGGATCTGTCCCGGAATGCCTTGGACAACCTGGCCGAAGGCCGCGAATTCATCGAGATCAACGGCCAGAACAAGCACGTCCTGGGCTATCTGCAGGAATTTCTCTTCACCCCGGAGCGGGCCCGATCGCCGGTGCGGGTTTTCTCCGGTGGTGAGCGGGCCCGGTTGCTGCTGGCCAAGCTGTTCAGCAAGCCGGCCAACGTCCTGGTACTGGATGAGCCCACCAACGACCTGGACGTCGAAACCCTGGAGCTGCTCGAGGAGCAGCTGGCGGATTTCCAGGGCACCGTGCTGGTGATCAGTCACGACCGGGAGTTTCTGGACAACGTGGTGACCGAAACCGTGTTCCTCGATGGCACCGGACGGGTTCGGGAATACGTTGGTGGCTACACCGATTGGCGTCGCCAGGGTGGTTGTTTCCCGTCCGAAGCCTCCGGCAGTCGACCGGACAAGCAGGACAAGCGCAGCAAGAAGGGCGAAGGCAATAATTCGTCGGCACCACAGCCCAAAGCTGTGGCCCAGTCGACACAATCCAAGCCCGCAAAGTTGAGCTACAAGCTTAAACTGGAGCTCGAGGCCTTGCCCGGCGAAATTGAGGCCCTGGAACAGGAAATTGCCGGGCTGCAGGCTACAATCGCAGACACGGAATTTTATTCAGGTCCACCGGACGAAGTCTCGGCCACTCTGGAGCAATTGGCGGAAAAGGAATCCCGTCTGGAGCAGGTGATGGAACGGTGGATGGAGCTGGAGGAAAAGGCAAGTCAATGAACGTCAATTACAGGTTCAGTTTCCAGGATGGGCGCACGGTGGCGTTCAAGGTCACCGATCAGCCCGCCCAAGCCGTCACCAGGCAGCCCTCGTGGGTCCGGTTGGAGCACTGCCAGTGTTCCAATTGCCCGCTCAAGGCCAGCGAAACTGAACACTGCCCGGCGGCCACGGAAATCCTGCCCGTGGTCGAGGCCTTCCAGGCCGATGATGCCTACCAGAAGGTGGAAGTCACGGTGACCGATGAGCGCCGTAGCTACGTCAAGCAGACGGCGCTGGAAGAATCGCTGCGTTCGCTGCTCGGGCTGAAAATGGCCACCAGCGGTTGCCCGGTGCTGGCGGAATTGAAACCCATGGCCATGCACCACCTGCCGTTCGCGACCACCGACGAATTCATCATGCGCAGCGTGTCCCACTACCTGCTGCAGCAGTACTTTGCCAAGCGCAATCACCAGCAGCCGGACTGGGAATTGAAGGGCCTGGTGGAGCGAAACCAGCGCCTGCAACTGGTCAATCAGGCGTTGTGGCAGCGCATCCACTCGGTCTGCCAGGGGGACAGCAATCTCAAGGCGCTGCTGAACTTTTTCTCGATGGCTTCGAGCGTGAGCTTTTCCTTGGAGAGTCAGCTCAGAAAGCTGGAAGCAAAAATGGCAGGGGAGGCCTGAGGTCTCAATCGCCGAGGCCGGCGCCCGACCGGCGCCGGCTCGGTTTGAATCCCGGTCAGTTGATGCGCACGGCCAGCACGTCGCATTCGGTGCCGTGCAGCACGCCATTCGCGGTCGAACCCAGGAGCAACTGAAAACCCTTGCGGCCGTGGCTGCCGACGATGATCAGGTCCACCCCGTGCTCCTTGGCAAGCCGATGGATTTCCGATTCCGGTCGGCCCACGGTAACGATCTGGGAATCGGTGTTTACCCCGTATTGTTCGCCGTAGCCGGCCAGTTGTTCGTGCGCGGCTTTGTCGAGCTGGTCCTGCAGTTCGGTCAGGTCCATGGGAATGTCCCCGCCATAGGCGTATCCGACCGGTTCCACCACGTGAATCAGCATCAACTCCGCACCATGGGCCTGGGACATGGCCTTGGCCTTGTTCAGCACCTGGGGCGCCTCTTCCGTCAGATCGATGGCAACAAGCATTTTCTTGTAATCAGACATCGCGTTGCTCCTTTGTACCGGGGGGTACATTGAGAATAGTACGTGGAGTCTGATCCGAAAAGCCGGGCAGGGCACTGATCCGGGTCAAGAAATCAGGGGAAAGTTGATGACTGGCGGACGATTACGCCCGCCAGTCGGGGAGGGATCAGGCGTTGTTCTGCAGCAGCTCAATGGTGGTCGCCAGACCCTGCAGAATGCCCTTGGAATAGCGGTCGATCACGAATCCTACGTTGCGTTCGTTGTAATTGATGTAGGAGCCGCGGATGAACTCCCACTTCGAGGAGATGTCTTCCATCACGTCTTTCAGGTCGGCGCCCGAGTCGCCGCGCATGACCGTGGCCAGCAGCTGGTCGAACTCTCGAGCCTGTTCGTCCAGCGCTTTTTCGGTCGCCGAACCCTGGAATGTCTGGGACACCGACGAATTGGTTCGGGCCGAATACTTCGCCATCATCTGGGCCATCTTGACCGCCGCCGATCGCGCCGCTTCCACCCGCGGCTTGGTTTCGGTCTGGCTGCTTTCCTGGGCCACCTGATACAGCTCGGTGGCCATATCGTTCATGGTCACGGCCTGGTTGGCCATGTCCGACGCCAGGCGCAGGTCCGGGTACCCGGTATTGCGGACGTCGTTGATGTTGCTGCGCATCAGGTTCTTGAAGCGGTCAAACTCCTGATTCAACCCTTCGATCTGCTCCGGGCTGAGGATGCCGGTGGTGCTGGCGATGATGGTGTTCATGGCGTCGTTGGCGGCATTGATGCCCACCACGATTTCATTCAGGGTGTCGGTGTCGCCATTGGCGCTGAAGCGGTAGTAAGCGTCCAGGGCCATGTAGTTGTTCACACGGAATTCGTGCAGGTCTGAGAGGAATTCCCCTGCGGTTTCCTGGGCGCGGACACCCAGCGATGTGATTGCGAGCAGAATAAGCGCGGCCACCAGGGAGCGGACCCGCAGGCAAGTGTCTTCCATCGGATGAGTCTCCGTAATGCTGTTTTATTATTGTGGACCAAAGTCGTAGGTCGAAGTTAAAGTAAGATCGACGGCCAAGCAAGCGGTTTTGGCCGGTCCCAGGGCGTAAACTGTAAACAAGTATCAAATTTGAGAGATACAGTTGCGGCTTTGTCTCAGTAGTCCCTTTTAACCTTCTGAAACGCTGTAAAAACGGCGACCAATTCCAGCCGCGCAACCGGGCCAGTCGTGACTTTTGCCCAGTTGTCGCCAGAAACAAATTGACAAACGTCCGTTTTTTTTTCATCGTGTGCCCTCACGATTCAAACGACTGTATGAATTTTGGATCGAATGATCGGGCAGTGACCGAAATCTCGCTGCACACGCAGTTCCCGGTATCACGGTTTGCTCCGTTGATCGGTGGGGCTGTCAGCAGTTCCAAACACAGACTGGAGATCAGTTGATGATTTACGAAGGTAAAGCCATCACGGTTAAAGAGATCGAAGGCGGGATCGCTCAGTTGAACTTTGACTTGCAGGGCGAGTCAGTGAACAAGTTCAACCGTCTCACTATCGAAGAGCTTGGCGCCGCGACTGACGCACTCAAAGCGCAGAAAAACCTGAAAGGCCTGGTGGTTACCAGTTCCAAGGACAGCTTCATTGTTGGTGCCGACATCACCGAGTTCACCGAGCTGTTTGCCGGCTCGGAAGAGGACCTGGTGGCCAACAACCTGAAGGCGAACGAAGTCTTCAACAACGTCGAGGATCTGCCGTTCCCGACCGTGACCGCGATCAACGGCATGGCGCTGGGTGGTGGCTTTGAAATGTGCCTGGCCACCGATTACCGCGTCATGGACAAGAAGGCCAAGGTCGGCCTGCCGGAAGTCAAGCTGGGGATCTTCCCGGGCTTCGGTGGTACCGTTCGACTGTCCCGTCTGGTCGGCGTTGATAACGCCGTTGAATGGATCAGTGGCGGCACCGAGAACCGCGCCGACGCCGCGCTGAAGGTCGGTGCCGTTGATGCCGTGGTCGATGCCGACAAACTGGTCGATGCGGCCGTTGCCATCATCAATCAGTGTAACGAGGGTAAGCTCGACAACCAGGCCCGTCGTGAAGAGAAGAAGGGCAAGATCAAGCTGAATGCCATGGAAAGCATGATGGCGTTCGAGATCTCCAAGGCGTTCGTCGCTGGCAAGGCTGGCAAGAACTACCCGGCGCCGGTCGAGGCCATCAAGGTGATGCAGAAGCACGCCGGCATGACCCGCGACAAGGCCATCGAAGTGGAAGCCAAGGGTTTCGCCAAGATGGCGAAAACCAACGTGGCGGCCTGCCTGGTTGGCCTGTTCCTGAATGACCAGGAACTGAAGAAGAAGGCCAAGGCCTGGGAAAAGGAAGCCAGTGACGTCAATCTGGCCGCCGTACTCGGCGCCGGCATCATGGGTGGCGGTGTCGCCTTCCAGTCGGCCCTGAAGGGCACCCCGATCGTCATGAAAGACATCAATCAGGACGGCATCAAGCTGGGCCTGGAAGAGGCCAAGAAGCTGCTGGCCAAGCGCGTGTCCCGTGGCAAGATGGACGCCAGCAAGATGGCGGACGTTCTCAACAGCATCACTCCGACCCTGAACTACGGCGATTTCAAGAGCGTTGACCTGGTGGTTGAAGCCGTTGTCGAGAATCCCAAGGTGAAGGACGCGGTGCTGCGCGAGACCGAAGACGCGGTACGCGAGGACACCATTCTGACCTCCAACACCTCCACCATTTCCATCGATCTTCTGGCCAAAAACCTGAAGCGTCCGGAAAACTTCTGTGGCATGCACTTCTTCAACCCGGTGCACATGATGCCGCTGGTTGAGGTTATCCGTGGCGAGAAGACCAGTGATCGCGCCATCGCGACCACCGTGGCGTACGCCAAGGCCATGGGCAAGACCCCGATCGTGGTCAACGACTGCCCGGGCTTCCTGGTCAACCGTGTCCTGTTCCCGTACTTCGGCGGCTTTGCCGGCCTGGTCCGCGACGGCGCCGATTTCCAGAAAGTCGACAAGGTCATGGAGAAGTTTGGCTGGCCGATGGGCCCTGCCTACCTGCTCGACGTCGTCGGCATGGACACCGCCAAGCACGCCAACGAAGTCATGGCGGAAGGCTTCCCGGACCGCATGAAGGACGAGAACAAGTCCGCCATCGATGTGATGTTCGAGAACAACCGCTACGGCCAGAAGAACGACAAGGGTTTCTACAAGTACGAAACCGACAAGAAAGGCAAGCCCAAGAAGGTTGTAGATGAAGAAACCTACAAGCTGATTGAGCCTGTGGTTCAGGGTAAGAAGGACTTTGATGACGAAGACATCATTGCCCGGATGATGATCCCGCTGTGCCTGGAAACCGTTCGCTGCCTGGAAGACGGCATCGTCGAGGATCCGGCAGACGCGGATATGGGTCTGATCTTCGGTATCGGCTTCCCGCCGTTCCGTGGTGGTGCCCTGCGCTATATCGACGACATGGGTGTCGACACCTTCGTCGAGCTGGCAGACAAGTTTGCAGACCTTGGTCCTCTGTACCACCCGACCGAGAAGCTGCGTGAAATGGCCAAGACTGGCAAAAAGTTCTTTGGCTAACCCTGAACGAGATTTCCGAACGGAGAAAGATCTATGAGCCTTAATCCGAGAGACGTTGTCGTCGTCGATTGCGTGCGGACTCCGATGGGTCGTGCCAAGAATGGTTGCTTCCGTAACGTGCGTGCCGAGACCCTGTCCGCCGCCCTGATCGAAGCACTGTTTGAGCGCAACCCGAAGCTCGACCCGAAAGAAGTGGAAGATGTGATCTGGGGCTGTGTGAACCAGACCAAGGAGCAGGGCTTTAACGTGGCCCGGCAGATTTCCCTGCTGACCCGTATCCCGCACGAGTCTGCGGCCCAGACGGTGAACCGTCTGTGTGGTTCTGCCATGTCCGCGATCCACACCGCCGCCCAGGCCATCCAGACCGGTAACGGCGACGTGTTCGTGGTCGGTGGTGTCGAGCACATGGGCCATGTACCCATGACCGAAGGCTTCGACCACAACCCGGCCGCGTCCAAGTACTCTGCCAAGGCCTCCAACATGATGGGCCTGACCGCAGAAATGCTGGCCAAGATGCACGGTATCTCCCGCTCCCAGCAGGACGAGTTTGGCGCACGCTCACACCGTCTGGCCCATGAAGCGACGGTTGAGGGTCGGTTCAAGAACGAAATCGTGCCGATCGAAGGCCACGACGAGAACGGCTTCAAGACCCTGATCGAGCAGGACGAAACCATCCGTCCCGAGACGTCGGTTGAGTCCCTGGGTCAGTTGCGTCCGGCGTTCGATCCGAAGAACGGCACCGTGACAGCCGGTACCTCCTCCCAGCTCACCGACGGTGCCGCTGCGATGGTGCTGATGTCGGCCGAGCGCGCCGAGGCCCTGGGCCTCAAGCCGCGCGCACGGATCGTGAGCATGGCCGTTGCAGGTTGTGATCCCGCTATCATGGGTTACGGCCCGGTTCCGGCCACCAAGAAGGCGCTGAAGCGTGCCGGTCTCAAGGTCGAGGACATCGACTTCTGGGAACTGAACGAAGCCTTCGCCGGTCAGTCGCTGCCGGTCCTGAAAGACCTGAAGCTGCTGGGCGTGATGGAAGAGAAAGTGAACCTGAACGGCGGCGCGATTGCTCTCGGCCATCCGCTGGGCTGTTCCGGTGCGCGCATCTCCACGACTCTGCTGAACGTGATGGAAGCCAAAGGCGGCAAGCTGGGCGTCTCCACCATGTGTATCGGTCTGGGTCAGGGTATTGCGACCGTGTGGGAGCGTCTCTGATTCTCGTTTGAGGATTGGAAGCGCTTTCCGAAGGGCCCGGCATAACGCCGGGCCTTTCTGTTTCTGGCCGGTTTGAAGCCGGCTCCGGTCTGGAATAAAAAAGCAGGGCAGAAACCAAAGAATGGGTTGTCTTGCTATTCTTGACCCTGTAAAACAGTGAGCCTATACACAATAGCGGCAGTTGTTTGTTTTCTAGCCGACTGATTTTACAGCGAGTTTACGGTTTGCTGCTTGTTTGACCGATTTATCGCCAAGGATACAGATCTCCGATATGGGTAAAAGTCTCGTAATTGTCGAGTCACCAGCGAAAGCGAAGACCATTAATAAGTACCTGGGTTCCGATTTCATTGTGAAATCGAGTGTCGGGCACATTCGTGATCTTCCCGTCAGTGGCAGTGGGTCCCAGACCGACCCGAAAGAGCGCGCCCGGCAGGCCGCACTTACTCGCAAGATGAGCCCGGACGAGAAGGCCGCCCACAAGAAACGCAAGGCCCGGGAACAGCTAGTGGCGCGCATGGGCGTGGACCCGGACAAGAACTGGGACGCCCGCTACGAGATCCTGCCCGGCAAGGAGAAGGTGGTCAGCGAACTCAAGCGGCTGGCCAAATCGGCCGACCACATCTATCTGGCGACGGATTTGGACCGCGAAGGGGAGGCCATTGCCTGGCACCTGCAGGAAACCATTGGCGGCGAGCCCGACAAGTACCGCCGTGTGGTGTTCAACGAAATCACCAAGCGCGCCATCCAGGAGGCGTTCAAGGATCCCGGCGCCCTGGACAACAACCGGGTGAACGCGCAGCAGGCGCGGCGGTTCCTGGACCGGGTCGTGGGTTACATGGTGTCGCCGTTGCTCTGGGCAAAAATTGCCCGCGGGCTGTCCGCCGGTCGGGTTCAGTCGGTGGCGGTGCGCCTGATCGTCGAGCGCGAGCGCGAGATCCGCAAGTTTGTCCCGGAAGAATTCTGGCAGTTGCACGCTAACCTGGCGCCCGCCAAGGCGGATCAGCCGGTCCGCTTCGAAGTTACCCGGTACGACGACAAGCCGTATCGCCCGGTCAATGAAAGCCAGAGCAATGACCACGTCGACCGCCTGAAGGCGGGCGCATTCAAGGTTGCCAAGCGCGAAGACAAGCCGACCCGGTCACGGCCGTCGGCACCGTTCATTACCTCGACCCTGCAGCAGGCGGCCAGTAACCGCATGGGGTTCAGCGTCAAGAAGACCATGATGCTGGCCCAGCGGCTGTACGAGGCGGGTTTCATCACTTACATGCGTACCGACTCCACCAACCTGAGTCAGGACGCGGTGAACGGGTGTCGTGACTACATCCAGAAGCAGTTCGGTGACCGCTATCTGCCAGAGAAGCCGCGGGTTTACGGCAGCAAGGAGGGCGCCCAGGAAGCGCACGAAGCGATCCGACCGACCGAGGTCAGTCGCCGTCCGTCCGACATCAGCGGCCTGGAGAAAGACGCCGAAAAGCTGTACGACCTGATCTGGCGCCAGTTCATCGCCTGTCAGATGGCCGACGCCGAATTCCTGAGCACCTCTATCGTCGTCGCCAACGGCGATTACGAGCTGCGTACCCGTGGCCGTATCATCAAGTTCGAGGGTTTCCTGAAGGCTGCGCCCCAGGCCGCGAAAAAAGACGAAGACGTGGCTCTGCCGGACATCAAGGTCGACGAGGTCCTGGATCTGAAACAGCTGGACCCGAGCCAGCATTTTACCAAGCCGGCACCGCGCTACACCGAGGCCAGCCTGGTCAAGGAGCTGGAGAAGCAGGGCATCGGTCGGCCCTCGACCTACGCCTCCATCATTTCCACCATTCAGGATCGCGGCTACGTGCGCTTGCAGAACCGCCGTTTCTACGCGGAAAAGATGGGGGAGATTGTCACTGAGCGGCTGTCCGAATCCTTCCCAAACCTGATGGACTTCGATTTCACTGCCCGCATGGAGGATGAGCTGGACGATATTGCCGAGGGCGACGTCCAGTGGAAGCAGGTGCTGAACGATTTCTACGGCCGGTTCAAGCAGCAGCTGGAAACTGCCGAAAGCACGGACGAAGGTGGCATGCGGGCCAACACCCCGACTGAAACCGACATTCCGTGCCCCAGCTGTGGCCGCAACATGCAGATTCGGGTCGCCAGCACCGGGGTGTTCCTCGGATGCTCCGGTTACTCGCTGCCCCCAAAAGAGCGTTGCAAAACCACCATCAACCTGGTGTCCGGCGACGAGGTGGTGAGCGCCGACGACGATGTCGAGGGCGAGGGCGAAAGCCGGTTGCTGCGCAAGAAACGGCGCTGCTCCAAGTGCGGTACCGCCATGGACAGCTACCTCATTGATGAAGCCCGCAAGCTTCACGTGTGCGGCAACAACCCGGATTGTTCCGGGTTCGAGGTGGAGCAGGGCACTTTCCGGATCAAGGGTTACGACGGGCCGACCCTGGAGTGCGACAAGTGTGGTTCGGAGATGCAGCTGAAGACCGGACGTTTCGGCAAGTATTTCGGCTGTACCGGTGATACCTGCAAGAATACCCGCAAGCTGTTGAAAAATGGTGAGCCGGCACCGCCCAAGATGGATCCGGTGCCGATGCCGGAACTGCAGTGCCAGAAGGTGGACGACACCTATGTGCTGCGGGACGGGGCCTCCGGCCTGTTCCTGGCGGCCAGCAAATTCCCGAAAAACCGGGAAACCCGGCCGCCGTTGGTCAAAGAGATCAAGCCCCATCGTAAGGAAATCGACCCCAAGTACGATTTCCTGATGAAGGCGCCGGAGGCGGATCCCGAGGGCAACCCCACGGTGATTCGTTACAGCCGCAAGACCAAGGAGCAGTACGTGATGTCGGAGAAAGACGGCAAGGCGACTGGCTGGTCAGCCTGGTACGTCAAAGGCAAGTGGGAGCCCAAGGAGAAGTAGTAGGGGTCATCGTTGCCGGTCCAGCGGTCAGTATGAAAAAGGGGGCGTGAGCCCCCTTTTTTTGTGACCGGATGGCCCGGCGGGCCGCCGATCAGCGCAATTTACGCAGTCGCTGGATCAAGGAGGAGGTGTCCCACCGCCGTCCGCCCATGGCCTGGACGTCGCCGTAAAACTGGTCCACCAGGGCGGTAACGGGCAGTGAGGCGTTGACCTTGTTGGCCTCGGCCAGGCAAATGCCCAGGTCCTTGCGCATCCAGTCCACCGCGAAACCGTGGTCAAATTCCCCCGCGATCATGGTGGCTGACCGGTTCTCCATCTGCCAGGACTGGGCCGCGCCCTTGGAGATGACATCCACCACCTTGGTTACATCAAGATTGGCTTTCTCGGCGAAGTGCAGGGCCTCGGACAGGCCCTGGACCAGGCCGGCAATGGCAATCTGGTTGACCATCTTGGTCTTCTGGCCGCTGCCGACCGGGCCCAGCAGGGTGACCGCGCGTGCGTAATGGTCAATCAGCGGCCTGGCCTTGTCGAACGCTGAGTCCGTGCCGCCGCACATCACCGTCAGCTGACCTTTCTCGGCGCCTTGCTGGCCACCGGAAATGGGGGCATCGATGAACGCCTGATTGCGGCTCCCGGCCGCTGCGGCCAGGCGTTCGGCAACGTCCGCCGTGGCGGTGGTGTGGTCGATCAGGGCGGCACCATCTGCGGCGTTGGCGATGATGCCGTGTTCACCCTCGTACACTTCAATCAGGTCCTTGTCGGCCCCGACGCAGGTCATCACGAACTCCGCCCCTTGCACGGCGTCGGCGACGGTCTCGAAGGCCTGGCCCGGGTACTCCTTCGCCCATTGTTCGGCCTTGGCGTGGGTCCGGTTCCAGACCCGGACCTCAAGGCCGGCGTTGGCCAGGTGGCCCGCCATGGGGTAGCCCATCACCCCAAGGCCGATAAAGGTAACTCTGGTTGTCATAATCATCTCCGGGTTGTTGTTAGTGGCTGAATGGAATTGGAGAGATGTGTCTGGCAAGTCGAACGGTGAGCTTAACCCAAATTGACGCCCGATGGGACAGCGAGACCGGCCGGGCTCGCTGCCCCAAAGGCCAGGGGTGGCTTGATCAACTGGCGGAATCAAGCATGCCAAGGGCTTCCCTGAGCACTTTGACCGACTCCGCGTGTTTGCCCTGGTCGTGCAGTGCTTGGCCCTGGTCTCGCAGGGCCTGAACTTCCATCTTGCGCTCCTCGCCGATCTGGGCCGACGCCAGTTTCTGGTCAATCTGTCCGATCAGGGACGGGCATTGACCGGCCATGGCGGCCGCTGAGAAGAGTGCGGTGAACATCAGTGTCGCGATAAGTTTCATGATCCGTGCCTCCTGTGGAGTGTCTCTCCAAAGGATAGTTGAGCGCGGGCGGGGTGTCGGTGGGGAAGCGGGCAAAAAAAAGGCCGCTGAGGTCAGCGGCCTTTTCATGCGCTCCCGGTGGGGAGGCGTGGAGCTTACTTCTTCGGGTAATCCCGCGCGTCGGAGCCAGTGTACAGCTGACGCGGACGGCCGATGCGGTAGTTGCCACTGACCATTTCGTTCCAGTGGGAGAACCAGCCGATGGTCCGGGACAGGGCGAAAATCACCGTGAACATGGACGTCGGGATGCCAATGGCCTTGAGAATCAGGCCGGAGTAGAAGTCGACGTTCGGGTAGAGTTTGCGCTCGACAAAATACTCGTCCTCGAGGGCAATCTTCTCCAGGCGCTGGGCGATCTTCAGCAGGGGATCGTTTTCGAGGCCCAGCTCGGTCAGTACTTCGTGCGCGGTTTCGGCCATGACCTTGGCGCGCGGATCGAAGTTCTTGTAAACCCGGTGGCCGAAGCCCATCAGGCGGAACGGGTCGTCCTTGTCCTTGGCCTTGGCGATGTACTTCTCGATGTTGGACTCGTCGCCGATCTCGGCCAGCATGTCCAGAACCGCCTCGTTGGCGCCGCCGTGAGCCGGTCCCCACAGCGCGGCAATGCCGGAGGCAATGCAGGCGTACGGGTTGGCGCCGGTGGAGCCGGCCAGGCGTACGGTGGACGTTGATGCGTTCTGCTCGTGGTCCGCGTGCAGGATGAAGATCTTGTCCATGGCCTTGGCCAGGATCGGGTTCGGCTTGTACTCCTCGCAGGGTACGCCAAACATCATCTGCAGGAAGTTCTCGGAGTAGGACAGGTCGTTACGCGGGTACATGAACGGCTGACCGATGCTGTACTTGTAACACCAGGCCGCGATGGTCGGCATCTTGGCGATCAGGCGGTGCGCGGTGATTTCTCGCTGGTGCTCGCTGGTCACGTCCATCTGGTCGTGGTAGAAGGCCGACAGGGCGCCGACAACGCCGCACATAATGGCCATCGGATGCGCGTCCCGGCGGAAGCCGTGGAAGAAGTTGCGCATCTGGTCGTGCAGCATGGTGTGGTTCTTGATGGTGTCGTGGAAGCGCTTGTTCTCTTCCGCGCTGGGCAGTTCGCCTTTCAGCAGCAGGTAGCAGACTTCGAGGTAGTCTGAGGACTCGGCAAGCTGTTCGATCGGGTAGCCCCGGTGCAGGAGAACGCCATTTGCACCGTCGATGTAAGTGATGGCTGAATCGCAGGCTGCGGTGGAAACAAAGCCTGGGTCGTAGGTGAAAACGCCTTCCTGGACTAGGCCTCGTACGTCGATAACGTCAGGGCCGACGGTGCCGGAATATACCGGTAACTCAATGGACTTATCCCCCACCGAGAGCGTGGCTTTCCTGTCGGTCATGGTGCTCTCCTATATGTCAGCTTGTCAGCTTTTCAGCATTTATAGATGCGCTAGAAGGCGCGTATTATCGCAAAACTGGCGGCAAAATATAGGGCGTTGGCTTTTTTTGTCAATGGAAGAGTCCGGAAAAGCCAGTTTTTGGGCCCCGGGTGTCAATCAGGGAAATCCCAAATGAACGGGAAATGGGGTAGGAATAACTTTTGTCAATAGGCCTTATAGCTGGCGCAGGACCCGTAATCACGCGGTTTGCGCCGTGTTGCCCGTTTGTAATTAGTAGGGGTACTCCTTATAATCCGTAGCCCGGAATCGGGGATATGCCTAGCTCCGGCGCCATATTGCCGCCGGAATTCAAGTGTATAGTCCTTCCTCCTGAGCCAATCTCGTGCGGTCCTCGTACCTGCACGCTGATCCTTACATACCAACCACCCGCAACCGGTCCGCCGGCAATTGCGGATTCAAGAGAGAGTGTGAGAGCGCTGTGAATAGCAAACGACCAGTAAATCTCGATCTCGGCAAGTTTCATTTCCCGCTGCCAGCCATTACGTCCATCCTGCACCGCATCAGCGGCATCATCATTTTCGTTGGTGTTGCGTTCATGCTGTATGGACTCCAGCTTTCCCTGTCCGGGGAAGAAGGCTTCAGCCGGGTAAGTGAGCTGCTGGACAGCTTCCTGGCCAAGCTGATTACCTGGGGCATTTTGTCTGCTCTGCTGTACCACCTGGTTGCAGGTATCAAGCACCTGTTCATGGATATGGGCATTGGTGAAGAACTGGAAAGCGGTCGCCTCGCCTCCAAGATCACGATCGTCGTTTCCGTCATTCTCATCGTTCTTGCAGGAGTTTGGGTATGGGCATGAACAGTGTCACGAACATCGGCCGCAATGGCATTCAGGATTGGATCATCCAGCGTGTGACCGCCTACGTACTGGCTCTGTACACGCTGTTCCTGCTCGGCTTCTTTGCAACCACCGAGGTGGACTACCAGTCCTGGTCAGCGCTGTTTGACCAGTTGTGGTTCCGGATCTTTACGCTGCTGGCGTTGCTGTCCATCGGTGGTCACGCCTGGGTTGGGCTGTGGACCGTTTCAACCGACTACATCAAATCCGCTGGCCAGCGCATGCTGTTCCAGGGAATCGTCGTGCTGGCGATCTTTGTGTAT
The DNA here is from genome assembly GCF_034555935.1 of Marinobacter qingdaonensis. Taxonomy (NCBI): domain Bacteria; kingdom Pseudomonadati; phylum Pseudomonadota; class Gammaproteobacteria; order Pseudomonadales; family Marinobacteraceae; genus Marinobacter; species Marinobacter qingdaonensis. Next base: position 2,852,324 of record NZ_JAYDCJ010000003.1, on the reverse strand, counting down.
GTGGTCTGGGGTATTCAGATTATTTGGGGGCTTTAATCGATGGCTAACATCAAGACGATGTCTTTTGATGCGATTGTAATTGGTGGCGGCGGCTCCGGCATGCGAGCTGCCCTGCAATTGACCGAGTCCGGCATCAACACCGCCTGTATCACCAAGGTGTTCCCGACTCGTTCGCACACCGTGTCGGCCCAGGGCGGCATCACCTGTGCCATCGCCAGTGCCGATCCCAACGACGACTGGCGCTGGCACATGTACGACACCGTCAAGGGCGGTGACTACATTGCCGACCAGGACGCCGTTGAGTACATGTGCTCCGTGGGCCCGCAGGCCGTGTTCGAGCTGGAGCATATGGGGCTGCCGTTCTCCCGTACCGAGCAGGGCCGCATCTACCAGCGTCCGTTCGGTGGCCAGTCCAAGGATTACGGTAAGGGTGGCCAGGCTGCCCGTACCTGTGCCGCGGCCGACCGTACCGGTCACGCGCTGCTGCACACCCTGTATCAGGCCAACATCAAGGGTGGCACCACCTTCCTGAACGAGTGGTACGCCGTTGATCTGGTCAAGAACGGCAAAGACGAAGTGGTTGGCGTTGTTGCCATCGAGATCGAGACCGGCGAAGTCGCCTACATCAAGAGCAAGGCCACCGTTCTGGCGACCGGCGGTGCGGGTCGTATCTACGCGTCCACCACCAACGCCCTGATCAACACCGGTGACGGCATTGGCATGGCCCTGCGTGCCGGCTTCCCGATGCAGGACATGGAAATGTGGCAGTTCCACCCGACCGGTATCCACGGCGCGGGCACGCTGGTGACCGAGGGTTGCCGGGGTGAGGGTGGTTACCTGATCAACTCCGAGGGCGAGCGTTTCATGGAGCGCTACGCGCCCAACGCGAAAGACCTGGCCGGTCGTGACGTTGTCGCCCGTTCCATGGTCATCGAAATCCTCGAGGGTCGTGGCTGTGGTCCGGACAAGGATCACGTGCTGCTGAAACTGGATCACCTGGGTGAAGAGACCCTGAACCTGCGTCTGCCGGGTATCTGTGAGCTGTCCCGCACCTTTGCCCACGTGGATCCGGTAAAAGAGCCGATTCCGGTTGTGCCGACCTGCCATTACATGATGGGTGGCGTTCCGACCAACGTTGGCGGTCAGGCTCTGACCCAGGACGAGAATGGCAATGACAAGCCGATCCCGGGTCTGTTCGCCTGTGGTGAGGCGGCCTGTGTGTCCGTGCACGGTGCCAACCGTCTGGGCGGCAACTCGCTGCTGGACCTGGTGGTCTTTGGTCGTGCGGCTGGCCTGCACATCGAAGAGCAGCTGCGTGGCGGTTTTGAGGTTGACGGTGCCAGCGAGGAAGACATCAAGCGCGCCATGGCACGCCTGGAGCGTCTGAACAACGCCTCCGAAGGTGAGAGCGTGGCAGAGGTTCGCAAGGACCTGCAGAGCTGCATGCAGCTGTACTTCGGCGTATTCCGTGACGGCAAGAGCATGGAAGAAGGCCTGAAGAAGCTGGAGGCAATTGGTGAGCGGGTCCGCAACACCAAGCTGGCCGACACCAGCAGCGCCTTTAACACCGCGCGCATTGAAGCGCTGGAGCTGGACAACCTGTACGAAGTTGCCCTGGCGACCGCGATCTCCGCGTTCGAGCGTAAAGAGAGCCGTGGCGCTCACGCCCGTAACGACTACACCGAGCGTGACGACGAGAACTGGCTGAAGCATTCCATGTTCTTCCCGGCAGACAAGCGGGTCGGGAAGCGTGACGTGAACTTCGCGCCCAAGACCGTGGACACGTTTGAGCCGAAGGTCCGGACTTACTAAGGGGAGTGTTGAAAATGTTAGTAAGCCTTTATCGTTACAACCCTGAAGCGGACAACGCGCCCTACATGCAGGACGTGGAACTTGAGCTTCCGGAAGGCAAGGACCTGATGGTCCTGGATGTGTTGAACCTGATCAAGGAGCGCGACCCTTCCATGGCGTACCGCCGTTCCTGCCGCGAGGGCGTTTGTGGCTCCGACGGCATGAACATGAACGGCAAGAACGGCCTCGCGTGCATCACGCCGGTGTCCCAGGTTGTGAAGAACAACAAGCTGGTCCTGCGTCCGCTGCCGGGTTTGCCGGTCATTCGTGACCTGGTGGTCGACATGAGCCTGTTCTACAAGCAGTACGAGAAGGTCATGCCGTACCTGGTGAACGACAACCCTGCGCCGGCGATCGAGCGACTGCAGTCGCCCGAGGATCGGGAGAAGCTGGACGGCCTGTACGAGTGTATTCTCTGTGCCTGCTGCTCCACCTCCTGTCCGTCGTTCTGGTGGAACCCGGACAAGTTCATCGGGCCGGCCGGCCTGCTCCAGGCTTACCGCTTCCTGGCGGACAGCCGCGATACCGCCCAGGCCGAGCGTCTGGCCAACCTCGATGACCCGTTCAGCGTATTCCGCTGCCGGGGCATCATGAACTGCGTTAGCGTCTGCCCGAAAGGCCTGAACCCCACAAGGGCAATCGGCCACATCCGTAACCTGCTGCTCCAGCGGGCAACCTGACAGCAGGTTCTGCGGTAGACGCTATACTGTTCTGACCAAGGTTAGGCACCCCGAAGGCCCTGCAACGACGCAGGGCCTTCAACCAAAGGCTTATAGTCAAAAGTCTTAGCCGGGTGCACACTACGCAAGCCGTGGCGGGAGCTTAAAAGGTTGTCGCACGTTTTTGCAGAGTACAAAAACCACCGGGGAATGGAAAACATCCACGCTCGGTCTGGTGGCCAAAGTCGATCCCGTAAAAACCCGTATTGACTGAGTCTTACCCCTGGCCGACCATATCGGGCTCCCCGCACCAGCCCAAGGTGAGCTATTCAAAATGCACGAAAGCATCATGGAGCAGTTATGGCAGACTTCCCACTTGCAGGGTGGAAATCTCGCCTATGTTGAACAGCTTTTTGAAACCTACCTGACAGACCCCAACGCCGTTCCCGAAGAGTGGCGAAGCTACTTCGACAAGCTTCCCAGTATCGATGGTCACCACGGCCGTGACGTTGTCCACTCCTCCATCCGCGAACAGTTCGAACACATCTCCCGCAATCAGCGCTTTTTGGCCAGCGGTGGCGTCCCAGCCAGCGCAACCTCAGACGCGGACAAAAAGCAGATTCGTGTTCTCCAGCTGATCAATGCCTACCGTTTTCGCGGCCACCAGGAAGCCAAACTCGACCCCCTGGGTGTTTGGGACCGTCCCAAGGTAGAAGACCTGGACCTGTCTTTTCACGAGCTCTCTGACACCGACAGCGATCTTGAGTTCCAGACCGGTTCACTGAATTTCGGCTCCGAGACCATGAAGCTCGGAGACATTGTCGACGGCCTGCGTCGCACCTACTGTGAAAGCATTGGTGCCGAATACATGCACGTGGTCGACACCCGCATCAAGCGCTGGTTCCAGCAGCGCATGGAGCCGGTCCGCTCACGGCCGGACTACGAAACCAAAACCCGCAAGCACCTGCTCGAACGGCTGACCGCCGCCGAAGGCCTGGAGAAGTACCTGGGCTCCCGGTACCCGGGCGTCAAGCGCTTCGGCCTGGAAGGCGGTGAAAGCCTGATTCCCTGCCTGGATGAACTGATCCAGCGGGCCGGTGGTTACGGCGCGAAGGAAATCGTTCTGGGCATGGCCCACCGCGGCCGTCTGAACGTGCTGGTCAACACCCTGGGCAAGAACCCGAAAGAGCTGTTCGACGAGTTCGAGGGCAAGAAGCTGGCCGATTCCGGCTCCGGTGACGTGAAATACCACCAGGGCTTCTCGTCCAACGTGATGACGCCGGGCGGCGAAGTGCACCTGGCCATGGCCTTTAACCCGTCGCACCTCGAGATCGTGTCGCCGGTGGTTGAGGGCTCGGTGCGTGCCCGCCAGACCCGCCGGGACGACAACGACGGTACCCAGGTCGTGCCGATCATCATGCACGGTGATGCCGCCTTTGCCGGCCAGGGCGTGGTGATGGAAACCTTCCAGATGTCCCAGACCCGGGGCTATGGCGTTGGTGGTACCATCCACATCGTCATCAACAACCAGGTTGGCTTCACCACCAGCAAGCAGGAAGACGCACGGTCGACCGAGTACTGCACCGACGTCGCCAAGATGGTGCAGGCGCCGATCCTGCACGTGAACGCCGACGACCCCGAAGCGGTCATGTTCGCCACCCAGATGGCGATGGATTACCGCAACGAGTTCAAGAACGACGTGGTCATTGACCTGGTCTGCTACCGTCGTCGCGGCCACAACGAGGCCGATGAGCCGGCGGCTACCCAGCCCAAGATGTACGAGAAGATTCGCAAGCTGAAGACCACGCGCAATCTGTACGCTGAAAAGCTGGTCGCCGACGGTGTCATCACCGAGGACGAAGCCAAGCAGATGGAGAACGACTACCGTGACGCGTTGGACGACGGCGAGCACGTGGTCAAATCCCTGGTCAAGGAACCGAACAAAGAGCTGTACGTCGACTGGACGCCTTTCCTGGGCCACGAGTGGACCGCCAAGTGTAAGTCCAGCGTCGCCCTGAAGACCATCCAGAAGCTGGGCAAGAAGCTGACCTCGGTGCCCGAGGGCTTCAGCGTTCAGCGCCAGGTGTCCAAGATCGTCAGCGACCGCGAGAAAATGACCGCTGGCGCGCTGCCCATCAACTGGGGCTACGGTGAGGTCATGGCCTACGCCACCCTGCTGGATGAAGGCCATCCGATCCGGATCACCGGCCAGGACGTCGGCCGCGGCACCTTCTCCCACCGCCATGCGGTGCTGCACAACCAGAAGGACGGTTCCACCCACATCGCGCTGGAACAGCTGTCCGACGACCAGCCCAAGTTCGAAATCTACGACTCGCTGCTGTCCGAAGAAGCGGTCATGGCGTTCGAATACGGCTACGCCACCACCGCCCCCAACGGCCTGATCGTCTGGGAAGCGCAGTTTGGCGACTTCGCCAACGGCGCCCAGGTGGTGATCGACCAGTTCCTCACCAGCGGCGAGCACAAGTGGGGCCGCCTGTGTGGTCTGACCCTGCTGTTGCCGCACGGCTACGAGGGTCAGGGCCCTGAGCACAGCTCTGCGCGTCTGGAGCGGTTCCTCCAGCTGTGTGCCGAGCACAACATCCAGGTCTGCGTGCCCACCACGCCGTCCCAGGTGTTTCACATGCTGCGCCGTCAGGTGAAGCGTCCGCTGCGTAAGCCGCTGGTCGCCATCACACCGAAGAGCCTGCTGCGCCACAAGGAAGCCACGTCCGATCTGGACGATCTGACTTCCGGCACCTTCCAGACCGTGCTGCCCGAGAAGGAGCCGTCCGATCCGAAGAAGGTGACCCGACTGATCATGTGCAGCGGCAAGGTCTACTTCGACCTGCTGGAAAAGAAGAAGGCGGACGAGCGCGACGATGTGGCGATTCTGCGCATCGAGCAGCTGTATCCGTTCCCGGCAGACGACCTGGATGCGTTGTTGGCTCAATACACTAAGCTGAAGAACGTGGTTTGGTGTCAGGAAGAGCCGATGAACCAAGGTGCCTGGTACCCGAGCCAGCATCACATGAGAAATGCCCTGCAGCGGCTGAACCCCAAGCTGTACCTCCAGTACGCCGGTCGCGAGGCCTCGGCGGCGCCAGCTTGTGGGCACATGTCCGTGCACATCGAAGAGCAGAAAAAGCTGGTAAACGACGCGTTTGAAATCTGACGAGCTACCGAACTAAGGATCCGTAATGTCAACTGAGATTAAAGCCCCCGTTTTCCCGGAGTCGGTCGCAGAGGGTACCGTTGCGACCTGGCACAAGCAGCCGGGCGAAGCCTGTTCACGCGACGAACTGATTGTCGATATCGAAACCGACAAGGTCGTCCTGGAAGTGGTTGCCCCGGCCGACGGTGTCATCGAGGAAGTCCTCAAGGGTGAGGGCGATACCGTGGAAAGCGGCGAAGTGATTGGCAAGTTCAAGGAAGGCGCGGCAGGTGAGTCCAAGCCGGCCGGTAACAAGAGCGCCGACGCGCCGAAACAGGAAGAAGCCCCGAAAGAAGAAGCCGCGGCTTCTGGCGATGCCATCCTGAGCCCGGCCGCCCGCAAGCTGGCCGAAGAGAACAGCATCGATCCGAATTCCGTCAAGGGCACCGGCAAAGATGGCCGCGTGACCAAGGAAGACGTGCAGAACGCCATCGACAACAAGCCGGCTGCTGGTGCAGCGGCCAAGCCGGCCGCCGGCATGCCGGAAGTCAATGTGGCCCCGGGCGAGCGTCCGGAGAAGCGGGTACCGATGACCCGCCTGCGCGCCAGCATTGCCAAGCGTCTGGTGGACGCCCAGCAGACCGCCGCCATGCTGACCACCTTCAACGAGGTGAACATGGCTCCGATCATGGAGCTGCGCAAGCAATACAAGGACAGCTTCGAGAAGCGTCACGGCATCAAGCTGGGCTTCATGTCGTTCTTCACCAAGGCCGCGACCGAGGCCCTGAAGCGTTTCCCGGCCGTCAACGCCTCCATTGATGGCAACGACATGGTCTACCACGGCTACCAGGACATCGGCGTTGCCGTCTCCACCGACCGTGGTCTGGTGGTTCCGGTTCTGCGCGATTCCGACGCCATGGGCCTGGCCGACATCGAAAAGAAAATCGTCGAATACGGCACCAAGGCCAAAGAAGGTAAGCTGGGCATCGAGGAAATGACCGGTGGTACCTTTACCATCACCAACGGCGGTATTTTCGGCTCACTGATTTCCACGCCGATCCTGAACCCGCCGCAGACGGCGATTCTGGGCATGCACAAGATCCAGGAGCGTCCGATGGCGGTCAACGGCAAGGTGGAAATCCTGCCGATGATGTACCTGGCGCTGTCCTACGATCACCGCATGATCGATGGCAAGGAAGCGGTGCAGTTCCTGGTGGCCATTAAGGAAATGCTCGAGGACCCGGCGCGTATTCTGCTGGACGTGTAAGCCGACACTTAACGAATCAGAAAACGGGATCAAATATGTCTGATAAGTACGACGTAATTGTCATTGGTGCGGGTCCGGGTGGCTACGTTGCCGCCATCAAGGCCGCTCAGTTGGGCCTCAAGACCGCATGTGTCGAGTCCTGGACTGGCACCGACGGAAAGAGCCAGGTACTGGGCGGTACCTGCCTGAACGTAGGCTGTATTCCGTCCAAGGCGTTGCTGGAAATCTCTCACAAGTACGAGGAAGCAACCCACGATTACGAAGCCCAGGGCATCGTGGCCAAGGATGTCAAAATGGACATCGGCAAGATGATGGAGCGCAAGGGTGGCATCGTGAAGCAGCTGACCGGTGGTATCGCCGGGCTGTTCAAGGCCAACGGCGTGACCTCCATCCACGGCCACGGCAAGCTGCTGGCCAACCGCAAGGTTGAGGTTACCGACAAAGACGGCAACGCCAAGACCTACGAGGCAGAGAACGTCATCCTGGCCTCCGGTTCCAAGCCGATCCAGATTCCGCCGGCACCGTTCGACGGCGAGTACATCGTCGACTCCGAAGGCGCCCTGGAATTCTCCGAAGTGCCCAAGCGTCTGGGCGTCATCGGCGCCGGCGTCATCGGCCTGGAGCTGGGCAGCGTCTGGGCCCGTCTGGGCTCGGAAGTGACCGTTCTGGAAGCCCAGGACACCTTCCTTCCGGCCGTGGACCAGCAGGTGGCCAAGGATGCCAAGAAGCAATTCGAGAAGCAGGGCCTGAACATCGTCATGGGCGCGCGTATGACCGGCGCTGAAGTCAAGCGCAAGCTGGTCAACGTCACCTATGAAGACTCCAAGGGCAAGCACGAAGCCAAGTTCGACAAGCTGATCGTGGCTGTGGGTCGTCGCCCTTACACCGACAACCTGCTGGCAGAAGACGCTGGCGTGCAGATGGACGAGCGTGGTTTCATCTTCGTCGACGACAACTGCAAGACCGAAGCGCCCGGCGTATGGGCCATCGGTGACGTGGTTCGTGGTCCGATGCTGGCGCACAAGGCCTCGGAAGAGGGCGTCATGGTCGCCGAGCGCATTGCCGGCCACAAGCCGCAGGTCAACTACGACTGCATTCCGAACGTGATCTATACCGCGCCGGAAGTGGCGTGGGTTGGTAAGACCGAGGAAGAGCTGAAGGCCGAAGGTGAAGACTACAACGTCGGTACCTTCCCGTTCGCCGCTAACGGTCGCGCCATGGCCGCCAACGCGGCATCCGGGCTGGTCAAGATCATCGCAGACGCCAAGACCGACCGGATCCTTGGTTTCCACGTGGTTGGTCCCCAGGCCTCAGAAATCGTCGCCCAGGGCGTCATTGCCATGGAATTCGGCTCCAGTGCCGAAGACCTGGCCCTGACCTGCTTCGCGCACCCGACTCTGTCCGAGTCCGTGCACGAGGCGGCCCTGGCCGTCGCCGGCGGTGCGATTCACGTCGCCAATCGCCGGAAAAAGAAGTAACGCAATCCCGGAAGCAGAGGCGCCAATGACGGCGCCTCACTGCCATAAAACGGCTGGCTTCCCGTTGCGCTCAGCGCGGGCTGAGGTGATCCCCGGCCCGCCAAGCCGAATTCGCAACAGCAGCCCCCCATGGCCGGGGGCTTGCGCGGGTTCTTTTCCGTACGTGGTTATCCTCCATCAAAAAGCGGGACATTAACTATGAATTTGCACGAATATCAGGGCAAGCAGCTGTTCGCTGAGTATGGCCTGCCCGTATCCAAAGGCATCGCCTGCGATACACCCAAGGAAGCAGTGGCAGCTGCCGATGAAATTGGCGGCGACGGCTGGGTGGTTAAGGCCCAGGTTCACGCAGGTGGCCGTGGTAAGGCCGGCGGCGTAAAGCTGGTCAAGAGCAAAGACGAGATCCGCGAGTTCGCCGAGCATTGGCTGGGCAAGAACCTGGTAACTTACCAGACCGATGAGAATGGCCAGCCGGTAAGCAAGATCCTGGTTGAATCCCTGACCGACATCGATCAGGAGCTGTACCTGGGCGCGGTTGTTGACCGTGGTACCCGCCGGATCGTGTTCATGGCTTCCACCGAAGGCGGTGTTGAGATCGAGAAGGTGGCCGAAGAGACCCCCGAGAAGATCCTGAAGGCCGAGATCGATCCGCTGGTCGGCGCGCAGCCGTACCAGGGCCGTGAGCTGGCGTTCAAGCTGGGCCTCGAAGGCAAGCAGATCGGTCAGTTCACCAAGATCTTCGTAGGTCTGGCCAAACTGTTCGAAGAGAACGACCTGGCGCTGGTGGAAATCAACCCGCTGGTGATCACTCCGGCTGGCGACCTGCACTGCCTGGACGCGAAAGTAGGCGTCGACGGTAACGCCCTGTATCGCCAGAAGAAAATTCACGAGATGCACGATCCTTCCCAGGAAGATTCCCGTGAAGCCGAAGCGGCCAAGTGGGAGCTGAACTACGTGGCGCTGGAAGGCAACATCGGCTGCATGGTTAACGGTGCAGGCCTGGCCATGGGCACCATGGACATCATCAAGCTGTCCGGCGGCCAGCCGGCCAACTTCCTGGACGTAGGCGGCGGCGCGACCAAAGAGCGCGTATCCGAAGCGTTCAAGATCATCCTGTCTGACGACAGCGTTAACGCGGTTCTGGTCAACATCTTCGGCGGCATCGTGCGTTGCGACATGATCGCCGACGGCATCATCGGTGCAGTGAAAGAAGTCGGCGTCAAGGTGCCGGTCGTGGTTCGCCTCGAAGGTAACAACGCCGAGAAGGGCACCCAGGTACTCGCCGACAGTGGCCTGAACATCATCGCCGCCACCAGCCTGGCGGATGCCGCAGAGCAAGTCGTTAAAGCCGCAGGGGGTAAATAATGAGCATCCTGATCAACAAAGACACCAAGGTTATCTGCCAGGGCTTTACCGGCGCTCAGGGTACCCTCCACTCCGAGCAGGCGATTGAGTACGGCACCAAGATGGTTGGTGGTGTAAGCCCGGGTAAGGGCGGCACTGAGCACCTGGGTCTGCCGGTGTTCAACACCGTGCGTGAAGCCGTAGAAAAGACCGGTGCCGAAGCCACCGTGATCTACGTACCGGCCCCGTTCTGTAAGGACGCCATCATCGAAGCCGCGGACGCTGGTATCCAGCTGATCGTGTGCATCACCGAAGGCATCCCGACCATCGACATGCTGTACGCGAAAGAGTACGTCGATCGCAAAGGCGTGCGGATGATCGGCCCGAACTGCCCGGGTGTGATCACCCCGGGTGAGAGCAAGATCGGCATCATGCCGGGCAACATCCACAAGCCGGGCAAGGTGGGTATCGTATCCCGCTCTGGTACCCTGACTTACGAAGCGGTCAAGCAGACCACCGACTTCGGTTACGGTCAGTCTACCTGCGTCGGCATCGGTGGTGACCCGATTCCGGGCTCCAACTTCATCGACATCCTGCAGCTGCTGCAGGACGATCCGCAGACCGAAGCCATCGTCATGATCGGTGAGATCGGCGGTACTGCCGAGGAAGAGGCTGCGGCCTTCATCAAGGAGAACGTAAGCAAGCCGGTGGTGTCCTACATCGCTGGTGTTACTGCGCCTCCGGGCAAGCGTATGGGTCACGCTGGCGCCATCATCTCTGGTGGTAAGGGCACCGCGGACGAGAAGTTCGCCGCCCTGAACGACGCCGGTGTCAAAACCGTGCGCAGCCTGGCCGATATCGGCAAGGCCCTGAAGGAAGTAACTGGCTGGTAAGTCAGGCTTCTTTCCCGAAACCCCCGTTTCTGCCCTGCAGAGCGGGGGTTTTTTATTTATAATGCCGGGTCGCCTGACATATGATGGCGATCTAAATTCAAGATGAGGAGTTCGTGCTTTGAGTTCTGTAGATTCCCAGCAAAGGGTTTTGTCCGGCATGCGTCCGACCGGCAAGCTGCACCTTGGTCATTACCATGGTGTGCTGAAAAACTGGGTGAAACTCCAGCACGAATACGAGTGCTTCTTCTTCGTCGCCGACTGGCACGCGCTGACCACTGAGTACGACAACCCTGCCGGGATCGAGCAGAGCGTCTGGGACATGGTCATCGACTGGCTGGCGGCCGGCGTCAATCCCGGCTCCTCGACCATGTTCATCCAGTCCCAGGTGCCGGAACACGCGGAACTGCACCTGCTGTTGTCGATGATCACCCCACTGGGCTGGCTCGAACGGGTGCCCACCTTCAAGGACCAGCAGGAAAAGCTGCGGGAAAAGGATCTGGCCACCTACGGCTTCCTCGGCTACCCGCTGCTGCAGAGCGCCGACATCCTGGTGTACCGGGCCGGTAAGGTGCCGGTGGGCGCCGATCAGGTCTCCCACGTCGAGATTACCCGGGAAGTGGCGCGCCGCTTCAACCACCTGTACGGGCGCGAGCCGGGCTTTGAGGAGCAGGCGGAAGGCGCCATCGTGAAGATGGGCAAGAAGAACGCCAAGCTCTACCGCACCCTCAAGAAGCGGTATCAGGAAGAAGGCGATCTGGATGCCCTGGAAACCGCCCGGGCCCTGCTGAAAGAGCAGCAGAACATCTCCCTGGGCGATCGCGAGCGTCTGTACGGTTACATCGAGGGCGGTGGCAAGGTGATCCTGCCGGAACCCCAGCCGCTGCTGACGCCCGAATCCAAGATGCCGGGGCTGGACGGCCAGAAGATGTCCAAGTCCTACAACAACTACATCGGCCTGCGGGAAGAGCCGGACAGTGTGGCCCAGAAGATCCGCACCATGCAGACCGATCCCCAGCGCGTGCGTCGGACCGATCCGGGCGACCCGGACAAGTGCCCGGTGTGGGAGATGCACAAGATCTATTCCGACAGCGAAACCCAGGACTGGGTCCAGCACGGCTGTCGCAGTGCCGGCATTGGCTGTCTGGACTGCAAGAAGCCGCTGATCGACGCCATCGTGGAAGAGCAGCGTCCGCTGCATGAGCGGGCTCGCGAGTACGAAGGCAACCCTGACCTGGTGCATTCCATCCTGCAGGAAGGCCGGGAACAGGCCCGCGATGCCGCTCGGGATACCCTGGAGGAAGTCCGGGCCGCCATGGGTCTGCATTACCGCTGAACCGGTCCGGGCCCAGAGCCGGGCGCGGGCGGTGATTCCTGAGGGAGGTCGATGATGGACGACAGTGCAGGCGTGACAGAGCCAGATGCCGGGCAGGCCGAGGCGGATCCATCCCCGTTGGCCCGGGTGTCCGGCAAGCCGGTTGTTGACCTGCCCAAGGACCTGTACATCCCGCCCGATGCGCTGGCGGTGTTCCTGGAAGCCTTCGAGGGGCCCCTGGACCTGCTGCTGTACCTGATCCGCCGGCAGAACATGAACATCCTCGACATTGACGTCAGCGAGATCACCCGCCAGTACATGGATTACATCGGGGCGGTGGAAGCCATGCGCTTCGAGCTGGCTGCGGAATACCTGGTCATGGCTGCGACCCTGGCCGAGATCAAGTCGCGGATGCTGCTGCCACGGCAGGAGACCGAGGATGACGAAGAGATCGACCCGCGGGCCGAGCTGATCCGGCGCCTGCAGCAGTACGAGCGATTCAAGCAGGCGGCCGAAGACATCGATGAGATGCCCCGGCTGGAGCGGGACAATTTCGAAGCCTCGGCGGCGCTGCCGAAGCTGCCATCCTCCCAGCCCCATCCAGACGTGGATATGCGCGAGATGCTGCTGGCGCTGCAGGGCGTGCTGCAGCGCGCCGACCTGTTCACCAGTCACCAGGTGGAGCGGGAGCGCCTGTCCACCCGGGAGCGGATGTCGTCCATTCTGGCAATGCTCCGGGACGACCACTTTGTCACCTTCGAAAGCCTGTTCACCCCGGAAGAGGGCAAGCTCGGGGTGGTGGTGTCGTTCCTGGCCACGCTGGAGCTGGTCAAGGAGCAACTGATCGAGGTGGTGCAGGCCGAGGTGCTGGGGCCGATTCATGTCCGGGCCCGGGCGGCCAACTGATCGCGCCGCCGACGGCGAACGTGGAAAACGGTTGATCACTATGAACGAAGAGCATCTTTTACGGATCCAGGCCATTGTTGAGGCGGCGTTGCTGGCCGCTGGCAAGCCCCTGTCCCTGGATCAGCTGCGGGAGCTGTTCACAGAAGAGGAGCGCCCGGCCCGACAGGTCATGGAGCACGTCATGGTGCTGCTGGAAGCGGCCTGTGAGGGGCGCGGCTTTGAGCTGAAAAAGGTGGCCAGCGGCTATCGGCTGCAGGTCCGGGAAGAGTTCGCGCCCTGGGTCGGCCGGTTATTCGAGGAGCGACCTCAGCGCTACTCCCGGGCATTGTTGGAAACCCTGGCCCTGATTGCCTATCGCCAGCCCATCACCCGCGGCGAGATCGAGGAAATCCGCGGTGTTACGGTAAGCAGCAATATCGTTCGAACGCTGCTTGAGCGAGAGTGGGTGCGGGTGGTGGGCCACCGCGACGTGCCTGGCCGGCCCGCGATGTACGCGACCACTAAGCAGTTCCTCGACTATTTCAATCTCACCGGTCTGGATCAGTTGCCGCCCCTGTCCGAGGTGCGGGACCTGGAAGAGATCGGTCGGGAGATCGAGAAGAACATGCAGGCTGAAATTGAATTCGATTCGCCCACCGAGGACGAATCGGATCAGCAAACACTTCACTGATTCCGGCGTGCTTTCACGCCGTCACAAAGGATTTATTCATGGGTTCAGAACGCCCGAGAGCGGCCGCAAAATCTGCCGGTGACAAGGTCACCGAAGCCGGCCCCGAACGCATTCAAAAGCTGTTGGCCCGGGCGGGCGCGGGCTCGCGACGGGAAATTGAGGGCTGGATGGAAGCCGGCCGGCTCACGGTCAACGGTCAGCCGGTGGCGCCCGGCCAGAAAGCCACCGTGGACGATCGTTTTGAGCTGGACGGGCGCCGGTTGGACGTCTCCGGCGCGGCGGAAGTGGTACGCCGGGTCCTGATTTACAACAAACCCGAGGGCGAGGTCACCACCCGCAAAGACCCGGAAGGCCGGCCCACCGTGTTCGACCGCCTGCCACGGCTGAAAGAGCACCGCTGGATCTCCATCGGCCGGCTCGACATCAACACCACCGGCCTGGTGTTGTTCACCACCGATGGGGAGCTCGCCAATCGCCTGATGCATCCGTCTCGTCAGATTGATCGGGAGTACGCGGTGCGGGTCTTCGGCGAGGTCGACGACGCCATGATCGAGCGCCTGATGCAAGGGGTGCTGCTGGACGATGGTCTGGCCAAGTTTACGGACATCACGCCCGCCGGTGGCAGCGGCATGAACCGCTGGTTTCACGTCACTCTGCTCGAGGGGCGGAACCGGGAGGTCCGGCGCCTGTGGGAGTCCCAGGGCGTCAAGGTCAGCCGCCTGAAGCGGGTGCGCTACGGGCCGATCTTCCTGCCCAGCCGACTGACCCTGGGCAAGTGGGAAGAGTTGGACCAGAAGGCCGTCGACACCCTGAGCCGGGTGGTGGATCTGGCCACCGTTGAAATTCCGAAGAAAACACCAAATGAGCAGGCGGCCCAGGATCGTCAGCGTCGCAAAAGTCCGGGGCGCAATCCCAAGCGTGGTGGCAGTCGCTGGCAGGTTGCCGATTCCCGGCCCGCCAAGGCGGCCGGCAAGCGCAAGCCGCCGCGCAAATAGCCCTCAGCTGATGGCGGCAAACACCCGGGTGCAGTTCCGGCCCTGGCGTTTGGCCTGGTAGAGCGCGTCGTCGGCGCGCGCCAACCACTGTTCGGGAGATTCCCCGGCAAGGTGGGTGGCCACCCCGCAGCTGGTGCTGACCGACAGGGTTTCCTCGCCGCAATCCACCCTGATCTGTCCCACTGCCTTGCGGATCCGCTCGGCCACATCCCGGGCGTCCGCGTCCGCGGTGTGGGGCAGGAGCACGGCAAACTCCTCACCACCAAAACGATAGACGCTGTCCGAGGTGCGCAGGGAGCGCTCCAGGCATTCCGCGGCCAGTTGCAGTAGGTGGTCACCGACGACGTGGCCGTGGGTGTCGTTGACCGATTTGAAATGATCCAGGTCGCACAGGACCAGCGAAAAGTCCCCGTGTTTGCGGTCAGACAGCTGGCTGGCTCGCAGCAGTACGTCGTCCAGTGCCCGTTTGTTGGGGATGCCGGTCAGGGCGTCGGTCAGTGCGGCCTGTTCGATGGCCATGTACTGGCAGGCATTGCGCAGCGGGCAGATCGCGGCCCCCAGTATGGTTTCCACCCCCTGCAATTCCTCCTCCGAAAAACGCTGGCGCCGGTTCAGGGTCAGGGTGCCATAGTGAACCCCTTCCAGGTTGAGGCGGTACTCGGACCGATGCTGTCCGCCCAAGCCGGTCGCAAACACGAAGTCCTGACGGGCAATCCGGTGCCGGTAGTGGAGCGAGTCGAAGGGCACCACGTCGTTGAGCTCATCCGCCAGGATGCCCAGTTGGGTTTCCAGGGACAGGGTGGTGGACAGCCGACGGGTCAGCCGGGTGAGGACGTCCGACGAATTGCTCCAGTCCTGCTGGGCTTGACGAAGCGCGGCAAGCTTGCGGGGCTGGGAGGTGGATCTCTCGATGGAAGGTATGTTTTTCACGTCGGCTCACTCTGCTGGTAGTGATCTTTGTTTACATTGCCCTTAGCAGGAACCGTGCCTGAAATATAATTAATATCCAAAACATATAGATATGAGATGTTTTTGATCTGATTTCCGGGTTTTGGCCCGGGCCCGGCGCGGGCGCGCCAAAAAAACGGCAGTCCCTTGCCGGGACGCCGGTGCCTCGGGGTCAAATTGCCAGCGTGGGGGATTGGGGTGGGGCCCGCCTGTGGTAAACTCCTGCGCTTATATCCATCGCGTCTGAAGAAGTGAGCGACTTACTGTATGAGGTTTCAGGCCCCGGAGAGTCTGTCCGAACAAATAGCCCAACATCTTGGCCAGCGGATCATCATCCGGGACCTGCCCCCGGGCGAGCGCATCCAGGAACTGAAGGTGGCCGGTGAACTCAATGTCAGTCGCGGTTCCGTGCGCGAGGCCCTGCTGATCCTCGAGCGCCGGCACCTGATCGAGATTTTTCCGCGCCGGGGGGCGGTGGTGTCGAGTCTGACCCCCGAGAGCGTGAACAGCCTGTACGACATTTACATCGATTTGCTGTGCATGCTCGGTCGCAAGGTGCTCGAGCGCTGGTCCGGTCGGGAGCTGGAGGGCGTCATGGGGCAGGTTCAGGAGCTTCAGACGGTCATTGATGCCCTCAACACCCGCAGCCCCGATGCCGCCGAGCGCGTCATCGAAGCCGGTTTCGGGGTGATGCGTTACGCTTATGGGCTCGTTGAGAACCCGTTTCTCGAGGAAACCCTGGAGAATTTCCGGCCGGCGATCAGCCGAACCTATTTCGTCGCCCTGGAGCATTTTCGCGACGAAATCGATGCCACCGCCACCTTCTTTCGGCAGTTGGCGGACGCGGCGGTCAATGATGACGCGGCCAAGCTGCAAGCCGTGATCCAGGCCTTTGGCGAACACCAGCGCCAGCAGGTCCTGACCATTCTCAGGGAGGAGGCAAGCGCCTGATATGCGCCTGAAGTCGATCAAACTGTCCGGTTTCAAATCCTTCGTGGATCCCACCACGGTGCCGTTTCCCTCCAACATGACGGCGGTGGTGGGGCCGAACGGCTGTGGTAAATCCAACATCATCGACGCCGTGCGCTGGGTCATGGGGGAAAGCTCCGCCAAGTACCTGCGCGGTGAGTCCATGACCGACGTCATCTTCAACGGCTCCAGTGCCCGCAAGCCCGTGGGCCAGGCCTCGATCGAACTGGTCTTCGACAACAGCGACGGCTCCGCGCCTGGCGAGTTCGTCTCGTTCAACGAGATTTCGGTGCGGCGCCGGGTGTCGCGGGAAGGCCAGTCCGAATACTTCCTGAATGGCTCCAAATGTCGCCGTCGCGACATCACCGACCTGTTCCTCGGCACCGGCCTGGGACCGCGCAGCTATGCCATCATCGAGCAGGGCATGATCTCCCGGCTGATCGAGGCCAAGCCCGAGGAGCTGCGGGTCTACATCGAGGAGGCGGCGGGAATCTCCAAGTACAAGGAACGTCGCCGGGAAACCGAGAACCGGATTCGCCGGACTCAGGAAAACCTGGAGCGCCTGACCGATTTGCGCGACGAGCTGGGCCGGCAACTGCAACACCTGGAGCGCCAGGCCGCCGCCGCCGAGAAGTACAAGGCCTACAAGGCCGAGGAGCGCCAGAAGAAAGCCGAGCTGACGGTGCTGCGCTGGCAGTCCCTGGACAACGATCTGCAAACCTGGCGTGGCAAGATCCGGGACACCGAGCTCGAGCTGGAAAAACTGTTGACCGAGCGGGTCAATCTGGAGACCTCGCTCGAATCCCTGCGCGAGAACCATCTGGACCGGACCGAGCACTTCAACCGGGCCCAGGCCAAGTATTACGAGGCGGGGGCGGACATCGCCCGGATCGAGCAAAGCCTGGAGCATCAGCGGGAGCGCAGCCGGCAGACCGCGGCGGAGCTGGATCAGGCCATGGCCAACCAGCGGGAGCTTGCCCGCGAGCTGGAGCAGGACGAGGACAAGCTGGCCGGCATCCAGGAAGAACTGGACATGATTGCCCCGGAACAGGAGGCACTGGCCCTGCGCTCGGAAGAATCCGGTGAGAAACTGCAGCTGGCTGAAGATGCCATGAGTGACTGGCAGCAGCAGTGGGAAGACTTCAGCAGCCGGTCGTCGGACGCCCGCCGACAGGCGGAACTGTCCCAATCCCGTATCCGGTCGCTGGAAGACGCGATTGAGCAGCTGCGCACCCGGTCCCGGAAACTCGACGACGAGCGCGCGCTGCTGGACGGTCAGATGGATCGGTCGGAGCTGGAGCAGTTGCAGGAGCAACAGGAAACCCTGGAGCTGCAGCGCGAGGAAGCGGCCGAGCGCATCGCCGCCATTCAGGATGATCTGTACGAGGCCCGCCAGAACCAGCGTGAGGCCGAGCAGGTGGTTTCCGAGGAGCGCCAGCGGGTGCAGAGTCTGCGGGCCTCACTGGATTCCCAGCAAGCGTTGCTCGACGAACAGTTGGGCGGCCAGGACAACGCGCTCCAGAACTGGCTGTCCGAGCACGGTCTGGCCGAGGCGCCACGGGTGGCCAGCCAGCTGAGCATCGAAACCGGCTGGGAGTTCGCGGTCGAGCAGGTCATTGGCCGGTTTACCCAGGGGCTGGCCCTGCCGGGCCTGGGGGACGTGACTCAGGCCATGGCCGGTGCGCCCAAGGGCGTGGCGGTGGTCAACTCGGGCGCGGCCTCACAGCACGACGGCGCGCCGGGTGATCTGATCAGCAAAGTCTCGGGCCTGCCTGCCGTGGCCTCGCTGATGGTGGGAATCAAGGCGGTCGAAACCCTGTCCGATGCACTGGGCATGCGCGATGGTCTGGACGAGGGCCAGAGTGCCATAACGCCCGAGGGAGTCTGGGTGTCGCGGGACTGGGTACTGATGCCCGATTCCGACGCCGGCCAGGTCGGTGTCATCGAACGCCAGAAAAAGGTCAGCGAGCTGACCGAACAGTTGGCACAGGCGGAAGAGGCGCTGGAGGCGGCCAGCGAGCGGCTGGACCACCTGCAGGAACGCGCCGAGCGGGCCGAGGCGGCCCGGGACGACGCCCAGGCCACTCTGAGTGACGCTGAACGCGAACTCAGCGGCCTGTCGTCCCGCATCAGCGGTCTGCGGGCCCGGGCCGAGCAGATCGATGCCCGGCTCGTGCGTATCCGGGAGGATCTC
This sequence comes from Marinobacter qingdaonensis, assembly GCF_034555935.1. Lineage (NCBI taxonomy): Bacteria > Pseudomonadati > Pseudomonadota > Gammaproteobacteria > Pseudomonadales > Marinobacteraceae > Marinobacter > Marinobacter qingdaonensis. The sequence continues at coordinate 2,833,687 of NZ_JAYDCJ010000003.1, read as the reverse complement.
TCCGATGTGGCGCTCAACCTCGAGGATCAGGAAGAGCAGCTCCAGCAGGCCCGGGAAGAGTGGCAGCAGGCCCTGGCGTCCAGCGAGGACAGTGACGAGGAGAAGGAGCGACTGCTTGAACAGCGCGACAGCTTGCGGGAGAACCTGGATCGGCTTCGGCACGACGCCCGCCACGACCGCGATCACGCTCACCAGCTCCAGTTGCAACTGCAGTCCCTGAACAGTCAGCGCGATGGCCTGAAGCAGACCATTGAGCGCATGCAGCTGCAGAAAGAGCGGATTGAGGAGCGCCTGGAGGTGCTGCGGGAATCACGGGAGAGTGCCGAAGAGCCCATCGAGGACCTGCAGATGCAGCTGGAGGGCCTGCTGGACCGGCGACTGGCCGAGGAAGAGAAGCTCGGGGCGGCACGGGACGCCCTGGAAGATATTGATCGCGAGGTTCGGGCCAGGGAGCAGGGCCGCAGCGGTATCGATCACAAGATCCAGGAAATCCGGTCCCAGCTTGAGAAGCTCAAGATGGAATCCCAGGCCCTGGAAATCCGTTCCGGCAACCACATCGAGCAGTTGCAGGAACTGGATGTGAAGCTGCAGGAAGTGCTGGCGCAGCTGCCGGAAGGTGCCAACGACAAGGAGTGGGCAGAGGAGCTGGAGAAAATCGGTAACCGGATCCAGCGCCTGGGCGCCATCAACCTGGCCGCCATCGAGGAATACCAGGTCCAGAGCGAGCGCAAGACCTACCTGGACAGCCAGAACGACGACCTGCTCGAGGCTCTGGAAACCCTGGATAACGCCATCCGCAAGATCGACCGGGAGACCCGGCAGCGCTTCAAGGAGACCTTTGACCAGGTCAACGGCGGGCTGCAGGCCCTGTTCCCCAAGGTGTTCGGTGGCGGCAACGCCTATCTGGAGCTGACCGGCGAGGACCTGCTGGAAACCGGCGTGGCGATCATGGCCCGGCCTCCGGGCAAGAAGAACAGCACCATCCACCTGCTGTCCGGCGGTGAGAAGGCACTGACCGCGATTGCGCTGGTGTTCTCCATCTTCCAGCTCAATCCGGCGCCGTTTTGTATGCTCGATGAGGTCGACGCACCGCTGGACGACGCCAACGTGGGCCGCTATGCCAATATGGTCAAGGAGATGTCCAAGCAGGTGCAGTTCATTTACATCACCCACAACAAGATTGCCATGGAGCTGGCGGATCAGTTGATGGGCGTCACCATGCATGAGCCGGGGTGCTCACGCCTGGTGTCGGTGGATGTCGAGGAGGCGGCCGCTCTGGCGGAAGCCTGAGCATTAATCCGTCAACAATGACAATAACGCCATCTGGCCCGGCTGTGCGTTGTATTCATTACGGGCTTTTCTTAGAGTAGCAATGTTACCCGAGCCGCGAACAGGACAGCAGGACTATGTCACTTAGGGAATGGTTAATTGCCATCGGTACCCTCGTCATCATCGGTATAGTTATCGACGGAATTCGCCGTGTCCGTCGGGCGCGCAAGGAATCCCTGGCGATTTCCTCCGGCATGGGCGCCGATGAACTGGAAGAGTCTCCGCTGGACGAACATTACAACCCGGAACTGCCCAATGGGGGCGCGCGGACCATTTCCCGCGACACCCTGGAGGAGCGGGGCTATGTCAAACGGGAGCGTTCCGACCGGTTCGGTACGCCCAAGCCGAAACCCACGCGTCCGGTCACGGCCAGTGCCCGCAGTGCCCCGGTTGCCGAGGCCACCGACGCCGATCAGGACTGGGATTCCGGCTTTTCCGCCCGCGATGAGGGCGGCGCTGAGCTGGACGACGGCTGGGGCGTCACCGACGATGAACGCTCAGTGGAAGTGGCGGCAGACCCCCGGTCGGCCAGCCAGCCCCAGGATGTTCTGGACGACGAGGGTGTTGATTTCGATGCGGACGAGGCCGAGCCCTGGGATGCGCAGGACGCACCGCCGACGGTGACCAGTGAGGTCGAGGAAGACACCGCCCGCCGGGATCCGGTGGCGAAGAAGGGCAGCCAGCCGTTGGCCGGGGCCAACCGCCCCGAGGCCCGCGAAGTGATTGTCATCAATGTCCTGGCGCGGGCCGAGGAGGAGTTCAGCGGCGTCGCCCTGAAGAAGCTGTTCGAGGCCTGCGGTCTGGAATTCGGCGATATGGACATCTACCACCGGCACGAGGCGGCCGACACCACCAGCCCGGTGCAGTTCAGTGTCGCCAACGCGGTGGAGCCCGGCACCTTCAGGCCGGAGGATATGACCGCTCTGACCACGCCCGGCATCAGCTTTTTCATGAGCATGCCCGGTCCGACAAATGCGCTCCAGGCCTTTGATTTCATGTTGGAAACAGCCCAATGCGTGGTGCGTAACCTGGGCGGTGAGCTGAAAGACGAGCGTCGCAGTGTGATGACCCCCCAGACCATCGAGCATTGCCGCCAGAGGATCCGCGAATTCGACCGCAAGCAACGGTCCCAGCGGGTGTAGCCCAACAGCACAGTGTGACCAACGATGCCCGGACACGTCCGGGCATTTTTTTGACAGGTGAGCCCACAACGTTATGAGCCAAGCCTCCCCCGAGCAAATCCAGCGAGTTGCCGACCTGCGGTCCGCCATCGAGGACCACAACTACCGTTACTACGTGCTTGACGATCCTCGTATACCGGACGCCGAGTACGACCGGTTGTTCCGTGAGTTGCAGCAGCTTGAATCGGAGTTCCCCGAGCTGGCATCGGATGAGTCGCCGACCCGGCGTGTGGGCAGCAGCGTGGAAACCAGTTTTGCCGAAGTGGTCCATCGCATCCCGATGCTGTCGCTGGACAACGCTTTCAGTGAGGACGAACTGCGGGACTTTGATCGCCGGGTGCGTGAGCGCCTGGGCACCGAGGACGGCGTGGAGTACGTCTGCGAGCCCAAGCTGGATGGCCTGGCGGTCAGCCTGCACTACGAGCACGGGCTGCTGATTCGGGCCGCCACCCGCGGCGATGGTTACGCCGGCGAGGATATCACCGCCAACATCCGAACCATTCCTTCCATTCCGCTCAAGCTGCGCGGCGAGCAGGTTCCTGAGTTGGTGGAGGTCCGAGGGGAGGTGTACATGCCCAAGGCCGGCTTCGAGAAACTGAACCAGAAGCTGGCCAACCAGGGCGAAAAGACCTTTGTGAACCCGCGTAATGCGGCAGCGGGCAGCTTGCGCCAGAAAAAATCCACCGTGACCGCCAAGCGGCCGTTGGAAATGTGTGCGTACAGCGTGGCCGTGACCGACGAGGCGGAGCTGCCCGACACCCACTGGGAAGGCCTGCAGCGGGTCCGGGACTGGGGCTTTCGGGTCAATCCGGAGATGCGCCTGGCCCAGGGGGTCGAGGACTGCCTGACGGCCTATTCGGAACTGATGGACAAGCGCGATTCACTGCCTTACGAGATCGACGGCATTGTGTTCAAGGTCAACCGGCTCGATCTCCAGAACCGGCTCGGCTTTGTCTCCCGGGCGCCGCGCTGGGCCATCGCCCACAAGTTCCCGGCCCAGGAGGAGCTGACCGTCATCGAGGACGTCGAGTTCCAGGTTGGTCGCACCGGCGCCGTGACCCCGGTGGCGCGGTTGAAGCCGGTGTTCGTCGGGGGCGTGACCGTTAGCAACGCCACCCTGCACAACATGGACGAAATCCGCCGTCTGGACGCCCGCATTGGCGACACGGTGTTTATCCGCCGTGCCGGCGATGTGATTCCCCAGGTGGTCAAGGTGGTCGTCGAGAAACGCCCGGCCGATGCCCGGGAAGTGCATTTGCCGGCGCAGTGCCCGGTGTGCCAGTCCGACGTGGTGCAAATCGAGGGCGAGGCGGTGGCCCGGTGTTCAGGGGGGCTCTACTGCCCGGCCCAGCGCAAGGAGGCCATCCGCCACTACGCCTCCCGCAAGGCCCTGGACATTGAGGGCCTGGGCGACAAGTGGATCGATATCCTGATCAACCACGAGCTGGTGCAGACGGTGGCCGATCTCTACCGCCTGAAAAAGCAGGACCTGACCGGGCTGGAACGGATGGGCGACAAGTCCGCCGGCAACCTGATTGCCGCCATTGATCGCTCGCGCAACCCGGTGCTGTGGCGGTTCCTGTACGCGCTGGGCATCCGTGAAGTGGGTGAGGCCACGGCCAAGGCCCTGGCTTCGCATTTTGGCACCCTGGAGGCCATCGCCGAGGCCGACGAGGAAACCCTGCAAACCGTACCCGACGTCGGCCCCATCGTGGCCGGCCACATCCGCAGCTTCTTCGAACAGCCCCATAACCAGGAGACCCTGGCGGCGCTGAAAGCAGCGGGCCTGGTGTGGCAGGAGGAAGAGGTGGTCGAGGGCGAGGCGCCGCTGCAGGGGCAGACCTGGGTGCTCACCGGCGCCATGTCGCAGCTGACCCGGGACGAAGCCAAGGAAAAGCTGGAACGACTGGGTGCAAAAGTGGCGGGGAGTGTGTCCAAGAAAACCGCCTGCGTGGTGGCCGGGGAAGCGGCCGGGTCCAAACTGGCCAAGGCCGAAAAACTGGAAATCCCGGTGCTGGACGAAGCGGCGTTCCTGGATCTGCTGCGGGACCACGGGGTCCTGGACTCGTCGGCCTGACCTGGACCGGGCCGCCGCATCGGCCAGTGGCGCGCTGGCCGGCGAATCTGAGAACTCGCGCAGATCCCGGGTGGCACAAATTGGCTACCATGGCGTTGTTCTGTAACGGTGTGTAAACCGGCTTAGCCGGGAAAGCCCGCCACTGCCATAACAACAACGCTTAAACGGACTTTTTCATGCGCGCCGATCTCGTCTCCCGCCTTGTCTTCGCCGCCCGCCTGTCACTGCTGGTCCTCGCCTTGCTGGGGTTGGCTGGGTGCAAGACCGAGAAGGATCCCGACCAACCGACCATCCTGGGCATACCCCCGGCAACCGCTTACCTCGGCGTGGAGTACTACTACAATTTTGGCGCTTACGGCGGCGAAACCATTCTCGACTACTCCCTGACCAACGCGCCCTCGTGGCTGGCGTTAGAAGACACCAACAACAAGGCACGGCAGGGCATCATCATGCGCGGGGTGCCCGGCCTGTCCGGTGGTAACCGCGGCGACCAGGACCTGGGTAAAAACGAGGGCGTGAACCTGGTCACCACCGATGGCCGGATGTCCGGCGTCCAACCGTTTGATATCGAGGTCAAGTACAACCCCCTGTCCCTGGAGGCATCCAATTTCACCGAGGGCGAAGCGTCCGCAACCTCCGAGTCCAGTGACACCCGCTGCGAGACCCCGGCTCTGGACGGCGAGGGCCAGCACAGTTTCACCATCAACGAATACGACGAGAATGGCCAGGTTACCGGCAGCCAAGACGTCAGTTTCAAGACCCGTCCGGTCATCGTCCGGGTGGCCCTGGACCAGCCCTCGGTAACCCGGGTGACGGTGGCGTTTGAGCTCAGCTCCCAATACGATGACTCCCAGTGCGATGACGGTTTCAGCGCCCCTCATCAGCGCTGCGATTTTGGCGAAGCCAACGTCGGGGACGCCATTGTCGGCCAGGATCTGGTCGCGCTCGGGAGCGGCAGTGGTGGCCGCCTGGAAGAACTCGGTTATTTGAATTATCGCAACGACGGCCTCGGCGGCGAGGTCACCTTCGAACCGGGCATCACCGAATGCTTCATCCGCCTGGAGGTCATCGACGACACCTTCGCCGAGCCGGTGGAGACCGCCCTGATCACCTTGACGGAAGTGCGTGAGGGGCTGGCGGGTTTGGGGGAGAGCAACGCTGGTGAACGGCTGAACCTGCTGATCGAAGACGACGAGCCCCTGCTGACCCTGCGTACCCGCGCCGGCGGAACCCGGGATGCCCTCAACACCAATGGGTTCCGAGAATACGTGGCGCGCCTGTCCGGCGATCGCGACGGCATCTTCCGGGCCAGGCTGATCCACACCGAGGATTCCACGGCCCGACTGGACTCCGAATTCGTCATCGAGCAGGAGCAGGGCGGCACCTGGCTGAGCAACGACGAGCTGGCGTTTCCCGAGTCGGTGGATGAACTCACCTTCCGGATTCGGGTCCTGTCCGACAGCTACAGTAATCCCGATCTGAACGACCGCTTTATCCAGCTGGGCCTGGACAAGGACTACCAGGCGGGCCGGCAGAACTTCGCCTGGGCGCGGGGCGACAACCTGCTGCGGGTCAGCCTTAATGAATTGACCGCCGCCCTGGAACTTGACTCGGCAAACGGCTTCGTCGCCACGGATCTGGCCCTGGCGCATTCGGGCAGGGCCTTCGTCGCCGGTTACGACAGCCTGGACAATGACCGCATTCGGGTACGGATCTACGATCAGAAAGGCGATCTGCTGCAGGACATCGCGGTGTCCGACCCGGGCGATTCGCTGGCGGGGCCGGCGCCGGTGATTGCCACGGTGAAACGCAAGGTCGCCAAGGGCAACGCCAGGGTCGACCGGTTCGAGTTCGTGGTCGCCTACAGCACCGATCAAGCGGTTGCCGGCACCACCGGCCAGGGCGGTGAGGATGTGGTCGCCACCCGGTACCGATTCGATCCAGACAGCAACGGCGGCGAATACGTGCACAACTGGACCCTCCGTACCGGCACCGCCGGTGATGACCGGGTTCGATCCGTCGCCATCAACAGTCTGGCCGGCTACGTGGCCATCGCGGGCACCACTAACGGTACCTGGCCCGGTCAGAGACGGGCCGGCAACCAGGACAGCTTCCTCCAGCGCATTGATACCCAGATCGATGGCAGCGATGAAATCCCCAAGGTGGCCTGGACCCGCCAGGTAGGTTCCACGGCCGACGATTCGGTGGCCGGAGCGGCCGCCGAACAGGCGTCGCCGCTGCTATTCGGGTCGGCGCGGGGGCAGGTGAACGGTGAGTCGGTGCTGGGCGGCGAAGATGCCTTTTTCTACAGCGCCTCCAGCGCCGACGGCGCTCTCTCGATCTACCAGGTGGGTACCGACGCCGACGAGCCGGTTTCGGCCGGAACCTTCGTCGCCAATCAGCTGTGGTTGGTGGGGGCGTCATCGAGCCTGTATTCGGTGACTGAGAACGACGACGGCGAGACCCGCCTGACGCGCGACCCCACCGCCAGTGCCGCTGGTTTTCTGCTGGCCTATTCTCCAAACGGTACCGTAAACCGGGCCTTCAGCCTGAATGACCCGGGCGATGCGGCCACGGAGCGACTGGCGGCGCTGACCGCGTTTGATAATGACATGGTGGTGGCCGGCGCCACCGATGGGGTTTTCCGCAAGACCGCCGATAACCTGGGGGGCGGGCAAGCCATTCTGGCGCGGGTGTCCCTGGCGGGCGAGGACGCCGATGTCGAGGCGTCGGCCGCGACCAGTCCCTGGCGTTACCAACTGCCCAAAGCCGACTCGGAGATCCTGGCCCTGGCCAACTACCGCGACGATGAAATCCTCGCCCTGGCCCGGCAAGGGGGGGAGCGATTGCTGCTGGTGTTCAGCCCCGAGGGCCGCCTGCTGACCGCGTTGGATTAGGGCAGCGCAGCGTTGGCTTGGGATATAGGGGTGGGGCAGAGTAAGGTTAGACAGCGCCTTGCTGGCGGCTGGCACTGGCGTAAAGCCGAAGGTAGTCGGTACTGGTGACGATACCCGCCGGCTGGCCCTGGGCGTCCACCACCAGTGCGGCATTCAATTGATGGGCCAGCATCAGCCGCGCGAGCTGGTGGGCATCGGTTTCCGGGGACGCGGTCAGGAAGGCGGGCAATTCCATGTGCGTGAGGCTCTGGTTCATGGCATCGGCCTTGTGCTCATGCAGCCAGCCCAGGAGCCAGCGGAGGTCCACCAAGCCCGCCACGTTGTCGTCGGCGGTAACCACCAGGTGGGACACGCCGTGTTCATCCATGATCGAGAGTGCTTCGGCGATGGTCGCGGTGGCCGGCAGGGAATAAAGCGCCGGTGAACTGATCGACGAGACCGGCAGATAGGCGCGCTGGGATTTCGGTTCGCCCGCGGCCGAAGCGCCGTATTGCTCCAGGGCTCGTTGCCGGCCAGAGTTGGCGGCTTGTTGGTATTCCGCGTCCGTCGCTGTGCCGTCGCTTTCGCGACTGGCGTGGGTCTCCGTCAGTTCAGTGACATCATCCACCCGGCGCGCCCGGAGCGCCTGCGGTAATCGGGTTCCGATCGGACGCCCGGGTTCACTGACGAAGATTGACATGGCTTTGACTTCCCGTCTGTACGTTCTCTATTGACCGGTTATCGGCCGGCGTTCAGGTTTCTGTAGTTTTCTCCGACTTCGACGTGGCAGGGCGGCCGGCGCGCAGGCGCGCGCTGGCCAGGCGTCGGACCAGCCGCCCCGGCAGGCAGCCCGGTTGCCCGGTCAGCCGGTCGGCCAGGAATTCAGCCAGCACCGGCGCGTAACTCAAGCCCTTGCTGCCCAGGCCGGTCATCAGGTACAGGCCGGACACCGGGGCTCCGTCGGCATCGTCCACACCATCGGTGACCGGCAGGTAATCGTGGGTTGTGCAGCGGAAGGCAACACGCCCGTCGCAGCGGTCCAGGGTTTCGGCGTTTGGCGTGACCACGCCCGGCACCATGGCGTCCAGCTCCGTCAGGTTTTGCTCGTGACTGGCCCGGGTTGGCGTCGGGTTGTCGTCCCGCAGATCAAAGGTGGCGCCGGTCAGGGCTTGGCCACCGTGGGCGGGGTTCAGGTAACGGGCGCCACAGATGACCGCGTCGGGCGCCTGCACCTTGGCCTCCTCCAGATGGGTTACCTGACCCCGGATCGCCTTGAACCGGTAGCCGTCGCCGTCGGGCAATAGGGCCGGGGAGCGGTGGCCGCCGCAAATCACCACCCGATCGGCAGTGAACGACCGTCCGTCGCTGGCCACGGCGCGCCATGGGCCCTGGTTCGTCAGGCGGTCGACCTGCACGCCAAAGGCCGAATCGATGAGCGGATGCTGGCACAGGGTTGCACACAGTCGGGCTGGCTCCAGCCAGCCACTGCCAGGGAACCACAGCCCCCCGGTTCGAACCTGGAGGCCGGTCAGTGCCCGGGCTTGTTCCGGGTCCACCAGAAACAGCACTTCCTCCGGGTAGTCATTGCGTTCGAGGAACTTGTGCTGGCGCTCCTGCTCTTTGGCGTTCCAGGCCAGTTGCAGCAGGCCCGTCGGATACCAGCCCTGATCGCGGTAGGGCTGGTAAAAGCGGTGACTGAAGGTGAGGGCGGTCAGTGCCAGCTCGGTCTGGTCGTTGAATTCGACGCCCAGTTTTACATAGGTCGCACCCTGCCGGTTACCGGACGCACCGGCACCCGGATGGGCCGCGGAATCCACCAGGGTTACCGGGAACCCGCGCTGAGCCAGGTTGTGCGCCAGCAGGCAGCCTGCAATCCCGGCACCAACGATCAGGGTCGAGGGTTTGGGGGTATCGGCACCGGCGTCGGTGCTGGCGGGTGCGTTACCGGGAATGGCCGGGGTGTCCAGCGTGCCGGTCAGCATCTCCCGCTTGCGGCCGAAGCCCCGGGTCTTGCGCATGTCGAATCCGGCGTTGGCCAGGGCTCGACGCACGCGACCCACCGAGGTAAAGGTGGCGAGGGTGGTGCCGGGCCCGCTGTGGGCCTTGATCTGCGCCATGGTTTCATCCAGCCACATGCCCGGATTGCTGGCCGGCGCGAAGCCGTCGAGGAACCAGGCGTCAGCGGTGAACGCCAGTGCCTGCCAGGCCTCCACGATGTCGCCGAAATAGAGGGTCAGGCGAACCCGGCCACCGTCGAATACCAGCCGGTGCACGCCGCGGGTGAGTGGCGGGTACCGGCTCAGCAACGCCTCGGCGTATGGCGCAAGTTCCGGCCAGTGGGACAGCGCCTGGCTCAGGTCGTCGCGCCGCAGCGGGAAGCGCTCTACCGACACAAAATGCAGTGTCGCCGGGTGGTCGGGTTGGTGTTCCCGCCAGGCCTGCCAGGCGGCCAGGAAGTTCAAGCCCGTACCAAATCCGGATTCGGCAATCACGAAGTGGCCACCGGGTGCTACCTGGCGGAATCGCTCGGGCAACCGGTTGTGGTCGAGGAACACGTAACGACTTTCAGCCAGGCCATTGTCCCGACTGAAATAGATGTCGCCAAACCGGGCCGATTCAGGAACGCCGTCCTGCCAGCTGAGTTCGGCCGCTTCAATGCTCGGTGGCAGGACGGTGGCGGTCATGGCCTTATTTGGCGGGTGCCAGCACGGAAACCCGTTCGATCACCACAGGGGCAACCGGAACATCGGCCATACCCCGGGCCTGGCCGGTCTTGACCCCGGCGATGCTGTCCACGACCCCCATGCCCTCGGTGACCTTGCCGAATACGGCGTAGCCGGCGCCGCGTACGCCAGCGTCCAAGAAGCCATTGTCCACCAGGTTAATGAAGAACTGGGAGGTGGCACTGTCCGGCGCGCTGGTGCGGGCCATGGCGACGGTGCCTCGGAGGTTTCGCAGGGTTTGACTGGCTTCGTTGCGAATCGGCTGCTCGGTGGGTTTGCGGGTGAGTTCCTCGGTAAAGCCGCCGCCCTGGATCATGAACCCCGGAATGACCCGGTGAAAGATCGTGCCGTCGTAAAAACCGTTGTTCACATAGCCCAGAAAATTGTCCACGGTGTCGGGCGCCACATCGGGCCGCAGCTGCAGGACGAAGGAGCCTTCACTGGTCACGAACCGCACTTTGGGCAGGGCCTGGTTGCTGTCCCCGGCCGCGTCCTGGCCGTGGGCCGAAGTCATGGGCAGCCACGCAGCAACGACCAGAAGCAGGGCAGGGATCACACTACGGGACTGTTTTACGGAATTTAGCATTTTATTACGACTCTCCTGGTTAGCTGCAGAGTGGTTTCCTGCAATAATTCTTGGGCGGTCCTGATTGATACCGGATTTTACCAGATTGTTGTAGCGTTTCGGTCAGGGGCCAGCGGTTAAGTCCATGGCGAGCTACTAGGCTCTGGAGCCGCCTTCCCATTCAGTATGTCACGCCGGGCCGAGTTGTACGGTTTTCACCAGGTAAAAGGAGAGACGAGTGAGAATCCGCCAGGGTTTTGAAGAGAAATCGCGACTCGGCCGATTGCTGGTCAATCGGGGCTATCTGTCCGAAACACAGCTTGAAGACGGCCTGCGTTTGCAGCGGGAAACCGGCCAGCGTCTCGGTGAAGTCTTTATCCAGTCAGGCTGGATTTCCGAGAAGGAACTCAACCGGGTCCTGAAACACCAGTCACGCTACCGCAACGCGGCTGCGCTGGTCACCGTGGTTGCCTTGCCGTTCCAGCCACTGGTGAGTTTTGCGGCCAGCAACAGCGCCAGCGGGGCGCAGGTTCCGGCCGAGCAGGGTGAGCTTTACGCCAGTGCCGGGCTCGTTCCGATGGACGAGGACGAAATGGCCTCTGTTGCCGGTCAGGGGGATCCGGCCCTGCTGGATCGCCTCACACGCGTTGCCGCCATGGTCGACGGCGCCTCCGGGGATGGTGACAGCGAGGTGGATGTAGTGGAGGGGATCAAACTCACCGCCAATGTGTTTGTCCCGGTCCTGAATTTCCTGGACTCGGATTTTTCCATTGCCGGCGTGCACTACCGGGAGGGTGAAGAGCGCTATTCCCTGCGTGACGACGGTGCCCTGACCCTGGCGTTTCCGGAGCGGATCGAGGAGATCCAGATGAACAACATCCGGGTGAGCGGAAGCCGGGGGCCGTCCATGGGCAATGTCAGCATCCAGGACATCCGGTTCGCGCCCGGCTCCCAGATGACGATCTACACCCGTTGATCATCAGCGCATAAAAAAACGCCCGGGAAACCGGGCGTTTTTTGTTACGCAGACGGATCGCACGATCAGGCGCTGGCGAGCATGGTCCGGCTGGATACCGAGGTGTGCTGGCCCTTCTGACCGTAGAGCTTTTGCTGGCCAGTGGCGCCACGGAAGATGTCGGTCAGGCGCCCCAGACGCTTCTGGAGGTGGCCGACCACGCGGCCATTGTGCTCATTGAGGCCCTGGCAGTGGCGCATGGCGGCGTCGGCCTGCTTCCAGAGGTCAAACAGATCACTCATGCCGGCACTCTGGATGAAGCGCGAGGGCTCGCCGTGGTCCGGCTTGTAACCCATGGCCACCAGGCAATGGATTTTCTGCTTGGCGCGTTCCCGCACATCGCTGAGAATACGGTTCTTTTCCGAGGTCAAATCCTGCAACGCCCGAACATCGGAGGCGGACAGGCAGGCTTTCTCCTGCTCCAACACATCCGTCAGTTCCCGCAATTGCTGGAGGTCCTGAGTCAGAAGGTTCTTCAGATCGTCGTTAACGGCCATAATTCACTCACCCGAATATGCTTTCATCCATCTCAAGCATTTTCTGGGCCAGCTTCTCGGCGTCGATCTTGTAGGTGCCGTTCTCCAGGGCGGAGCGAATCTCGGCGATGCGATCGTCGTCCATCTCCGGGTAGTCGCCCAGCTTCTGTTCCAGCTGTTTCAGGTTCTTGGCCTGGTTGCTCAGGCTGACACTGTCGCCGCGTGCGGACTGGGCTGAAGATTTCGCCTGTTCAGCGGATGCCGGCTGGCTGTTCTGGGTGCCGGAACCCTTGTCGGCCGTGGTTCTCTGGGTGTTGACCTGGCCTGGGCCAATTCCATTTAAGTCAACTGACATATCGTTACCTGCTTGCCTGTGGCGTCATTCCTGGGCATGACTAACTCGAGTGTGTATCTGTGTAACGGCCGACGTGGCCAAAGCTTTAGCGATTTTTTTCGGGGATTTATTACCTTTTCTCCATGTGGGCGGTGCCCTGGAGCCGAGGGCGGCAAGACCTTGCCGCTGGGCATCGGCTTGCCGGCGAAGCGGCCTACATGGGGATCTCGACCCGCCCGGGGCCAACCACATTGGCGCGGACGGTGCGTGCCGATCTCAAATTTTCCACCAGTACCTGCTCGCCCACGGAGGCGCTGGCCAGTGCCTTGCCCCGGGAAGTCACCGCGAACGCGCCGCGCCGGGCCACGATGATAACATGATCGCCCCGTTCCACGGCGTCCGGCGCCGCCAGCAGGTCCGGAGTGATGACCGAACCCGAGTTCACCGGGCGTCGCACTTCCATACCCTGTACCTTGCCGGCGTCCCGCATCACTCCCCTTCGGCTGGCGTTAACCTGCACGGATTGGGTCGTCAGCATGTCTAAGGTGACGCGCTCGCCCCGGGCCAACGGGCGGGCGGCCACCAACGCCGGCCCCTCAATGGCAACCGAGGCGGTAACGAACATGCGCCAGGGCCGTTCGCCCTCGCAGGCGACCTGCAGTGATGGCTGGGCGCTGCGCCAGGGGTCGCCAGTAAATTCCACGGCCAGTGGCGCCTGGCAGGACGCCAGGGCCAGTCGGCTGTCGATGGTGCCGGTCTCAAAGGTCACCGTGTAGCCGCGCTCCGACTGTTCATCGGCAAAGGCCTCCAGAAAACGATGGGCGGCCTGCTCGATGTCCTCGGCGCTGGTTTTGGCGAGCGCCGCGTTGCCGAGCCCCAACATCAGGAGCGCAAAGGCAAAAATGGTGGTGCGCATACGTGTCACTTTGTCCTATGCTGTCAATGACCCGCGAAAACACCCGAAAAACGCTAAGGATTCGGGGCAGGTGGCCGTTACACGCTGTGTGGCTAACGGACCCGACGGTTTTTCGTCAGCTCGTGATTTGTACGATAGATAAAAGCAAGATGCATGCCGGTGCGTGGCCGGCAGGCCGGGGGAGACTTTGATGGCAGGGGTATTGGATAGCGTTAACCAACGGACTCAGTTGGTCGGAAAAAACCGGCTTGAGCTGCTGATGTTCCGCCTGCGCGGGCGGCAGATGTACGGCATCAACGTGTTCAAGGTGAAGGAAGTGCTTCAATGCCCGAAGCTGTCCTCCATCCCCAACAGCCGCTCCGTGGTGCGGGGTGTGGCGCATATCCGGGGTGAGACCATTCCGATCATTGATCTGAGCATGTCCATTGGCCTGCCTGGCATTCCCCAGGAGGACCTGGCCACCAGCTTCGTGATCATCACCGAGTACAACCGGAAGACCCAGGGGTTCCTGGTGGCCGGGGTCGATCGCATCATGAACATGAACTGGGAGGACATCCTGCCGCCGCCGAAGGGAGCCGGTAAGGATGTCTATCTCACGGCCGTCACTAAAATCGACGACAAGCTGGTGGAGATCATCGACGTGGAGAAGGTGCTGTCCGAGGTTTCTCCGCTCAAGGAAGACGTCACCGAAGCGGTCCTGAGCAAGAGCGCGGATCGGGTTCCCGGGCATTTGCCGATCCTGGTGGTGGATGATTCCTCGGTGGCCCGGCGCCAGATCGAACGCTGCCTGACCGCAATCGGCATGGAGGTGGTCACCAAGAACGACGGCAAGCAGGCGTACGAGTACCTGAAAGACATTACCCGGGATGGCTCCAAGGCTCGGGATCATCTCGCGCTGATCATCTCCGATGTCGAGATGCCGGAAATGGACGGCTACACTCTGGTTACCCGTTGCAAGGAAGACCCGGCACTGAGCGAGATGTTCATCATGCTGCACACCTCCCTGAGCGGGGTGTTCAACCGCGCGATGGTGCAGAAAGTGGGCGCCGACGACTTCATGGCCAAGTTCAGTCCGGACGAATTGGCCGAGCGGGTAATGGAAATTATCGACCAGGGGTGATACCACTGCCCATTGATCCACTCAACACTGAGATGCAATGAAAGCGGAAATAACCCCACAGGAATACGACGCCTTCAAAACATTCCTGCAGGATGCGTGTGGTATTTTGCTGGGTGAAAACAAACAGTATCTGGTCAAAAGCCGCCTTCGTCGGATTCTCGAAGACAACGAACTCAATACCCTCGGCGACCTGCTCGAACGCCTGAAGCGTCCGGGCAGGGGCAGCCTGCGGGAGGTGGTCATTGACGCCATGACCACTAACGAGACTCTTTGGTTCCGGGACAATCACCCGTTTCGCATTCTTCAGGACAAGCTGTTGCCCGAGTTTGCGGAGCGCAAGAGTGTGCAGCCGCTGCGTATCTGGTCGGCGGCCTGCTCGACGGGGCAGGAGCCTTATTCCGTGGGCATGATCCTGGAGGAGTTCCGGCGCCAGCGGCCGGGCAAGCTCAGGGACGTCCGGATCACCGCAACCGATATCTCCAAGAGTGTGCTGGAGGTGGCGCGCCGGGGCGAGTACGAGATGATTGCCATCGGCCGGGGACTGTCGCCCGAACGGCAGAAGCAGTTCTTCACGCCCTCGCTGAACGGCGGCTGGCAGATCCGGCCGCAACTGAAAAGCATGGTGGACTTCAAAGAGTTGAACCTGCTGGACCGGTTCATCCTGGGCAAGTTCGACATCGTCATGTGCCGCAACGTGCTGATCTATTTTTCCGCCGATCTCAAGAAAGACATACTGACCCGCATCCACGCCACCCTCAATCCGGGCGGCTACCTCATTCTGGGTGCCTCCGAATCCCTGAATGGCCTGCCGCACCTGTACGAGATGGTGCAATGCCACCCCGGTATAATCTATCGAAAGAAATAACCGATTCCGCAGCCTCGAAGGGGAGCACGCATGTTTATCGATTTCGAGGGGATGAACCCCACGGATGCCTACCACACCCTGACCCAGACGGTGATCCCCAGGCCGGTGGCCTGGGTGCTGAGCGAGAATCCCCAGGGTGACTACAACCTGGCGCCGTTTTCGTTTTTCACACCCATCACCAGCAACCCGCCTTTGCTGATGTTCTCGGTCGGCCGCAAGCCCACGGATAACGCCTTCAAGGACACCCGGGTCAATATCGAGGAGCGCCGGGATTTCGTGGTCCACATCGCCCACCGCGAGCTGGCCGGCGCCATGACCGAAACCTCGCGCACGCTGCCCCACGGTGAATCCGAGCTGGCCAACCTGGGCCTGGAGCTCACCGAGCTGGAAGGGTCCCGGCTGCCGCGGCTGAAGGACTGTCACGTGGCACTGGCGTGCGAGCTGTATGACATCAAGGAAATTGGCGCGGCACCGCAAAGCCTGGTGTTTGGCCGAATCAAAGGCGTGTACGTGTCCGATGACGCGGTCCACCATGACGACAAGAACCGCCTGAAGATCGATGGCGCCAAAATCGACCCGCTCGGGCGCCTCGGCGGCAGCGAATACGTGACCTTCGGCGATGTACTGAAAATTCCGCGGCCGTCCTGAGCCAGGCCGGCTGACGGCGGGAGAGGGCCCGTGGACCAGCTCAATCTCAAGCACCTTTATTACTTCTGGATGATCAGCCGCGAGGGCTCGATTGCCCGGGCCAGCGAGGTGCTGGACCTGGCGCCGCAAACCCTCAGCGGCCAGCTCGCCACCTTTGAGGCCTCGCTGGATGGCCTGCTGTTTCAGCGCGAACGCCGTCGCCTGATCCTGACGGACCTGGGCCGGACGGTGCTCGGCTACGCCGACCAGATCTTTGCCCTGACCGGCGAGCTCAACGATACCCTGCGTCTGGCACCTTCGGACCGGCCGCTGACGCTGTCTGCCGGGGTCTCGGCCTCCATTCATAAACTGATTGCCTACTATCTGTTGCAGCCGGCGATGGTGTTGCCCCGTCCGGTACAGTTGAATTGCCAGACCAGCGGCATCGAAGAGCTGATGCTGCGGCTCAAGCGCAAGGAGCTGGACGTGGTGCTGGCGGACCGGATTCCGCAACTGGACGAGCAGGGCAGTTTCACCGTGCATCCGCTGGCAGGCTCGACGATCAGCCTCTATGCGTCGCCCGAGCAGGCGGTGACCTTACGGACCGGCTTTCCCGGTTCCCTGAACGGCGCGCCGTTGCTGGCCAACGCTACGGACGCTCCCTATTTCGACAAGCTGATGAATTGGTTTTCCCTGCAGGGGGTGCGGATGAATGTCGTCGCCCGAATTGACGACAGCGCCCTGATCAAGGTGTTCGGGCGTCAGGGTCTCGGCGTCTTTGCCGCACCGACCGCCATTCGAGATGAGGTCTGTCGCCAGTACGAGGTGGAGGAGATCGCCTCCATCAACGAGGTCAAGGACGAGCTGTTCGCCATCACCCGGGGCAAGAACCCGGCGCACGAGGGGGTGCGCGCCATCTGCCACGGCAATGTCAGCTTCCAGCCGCTGCTCAGAGCATCGAAAAAATCGAGCAATTCGAATTAAAAAAGCTTGTTTTACCGAGCAAAGTTTCCCACCAAGATAAGGCTGTACTGGGTTCAAACGCAGAGGAGCAGCCGCCATGAAGACGATTCACAAATTCCGCCTCGACTCAGGCAAAGAGCCAACCACCTTGTCCCTGAAAGAAGGTTTCCGGGTGGTACGCTGTGAGTTCTTGGTGCCCGACAAGTCCGTGTACATCTGGGTGGAGCAGACCCTGAGACCCGGTGTCAAGTCCGGAGAACACCAGTTCCGCGTCGCGCACTCAGGCGAGCCGGTGCCGGATAATTTCGAGTACATCGACACCGCGCTGGACCCGTTTGGTCCTGAGGCCTACCACGTGTTCGAAGTGCCAGTCGCCGGACATGACCTGGACGCTGGCGCCCGGGGCACCATGGCGAACTCCGGTTGGCATCCGTCCGCACTGTCCTGAGCGGACGCCCGGCCTGACCGCGAGCCTGGACCCTGCGGGGTCCAGGTTGCCCCGTTTGTGCAAAATCCCCGTACAGTACTCCTTTGGCGATAAACCGGCCTCGTGCCACCGAACCGAAGGAGCCCTCCCATGGACTTAGTCCGCTCAGTGGCCATTGCCGCTGGCCTGACCCTGACCGCCTGTACCGGCGTGCCTGACGGTATCACCCCCATCAGTGAACTTGACGCAGAGCGCTACCAGGGTACCTGGTATGAGATTGCCCGGCTGGATCATTCCTTCGAGGAGGGCCTCAGTCGGGTCACGGCCGAGTACGAGTTGCAGGAGGATGGCAGCCTGACGGTCATCAATCGCGGCTACGACACGGTGGAGAGGCGCTGGAGTCAGGCGGAAGGCACGGCGAAATTCGTCGGCGAGGGCCAGAGCGGACACCTCAAGGTGTCGTTCTTCGGGCCGTTTTACAGTGCTTACGTCATCTTTGAGCTGGACCAGCCGGATTACCAGCTCGCCTACATCACCGGCTACAACCGGGACTACCTGTGGTTCCTGGCGCGCACGCCCGAGGTCAGCGAGGCCGCCATGGCAAGGTTCCGGGCGCGCGCCGAAGCGGAGGGCTTTGATCTGTCTGAGCTGATTGTGGTCGACCAGGGCCCCGTGCCGAGGCAATGAGTGCGGTCCGGATTCACAGGGGCAGGTGCCCGGTTTTCACCCAGATGATGGTTTCCGTCTCAACAAACGGGTGATGCTGGCTCAGGTGCGGGCTGCGCAGCCAGGTCTCGGCCGGGTAGCGCCCGTGTTCGTCGCAAAACTCCCCGGACAGCACCAGGATTTCCTCGCCGCCAAAATGCCGGTGCGGCTGGAACCGTTCCCGGGCCGGCCATTTCACCAGCGCCACGTGCTCATGCTCGAAATCGTGCAGTGGCATGACCTCGAGCCCGCCTTGGCCCGGCAACCAGGCCGTCGAACGGGTATCCACCCGCACGGTTGTGCGATCCCGATCGTCGAACTGATGCAGCTTGACGAACAGGGTGCAGCCGCCCTCGCTGAATGGCGCGTGGCCGGTGCCCGGCGGATTACGCAGGTAGGTGCCGGCCGGGTAGTCGCCGGTCTCGTCGGAAAATACCCCGTCCAAGACCAGAATTTCCTCGCCCAGCGGGTGTTCATGGCGCTGAAAGGACGCCCCCGGTTCATAGCGGACAATGCTGGTGGCATGACCGCGTTCGGCCTCTTCCCGGGCCAGGGGCTTGCGCAACACACCCCCGGCCGGGCTGGGGACCCAGTCCATCGCTGAGGTATTGACCACCACCCGCTCGGTAAAGTCCATGTTCAGCATGGTTCGACCCTTTTTACGTCGGTTCGGTTATTTGATCAGCGCCTGCACATCCCGGAACCGGGGGTGTCCGGCGTGGCGCATCCACTCGAACGCCAACATCTCCACGGTAACGATCCGGGCGCCGCTCTGGTGCAGCCGATCCAGGGCCACGTCCCGATCCAGATCGTGGCGGGAGCCGGTGGCATCGGCCACCACCCAGACCTTGAAGCCAGCTTCAAGCAGGCTCAGTGCCGTCTGCATCATGCAGACATGGGCTTCACAGCCGGCAATGACGATCTCCTGCCGGCCTTCCGGGAGCTGATTGATGAGTCCATCCGGGCAGGCATCGAAATGGTCCTTGGTGATGACCTGCTGGCAGAGCTCGGCAATGGCCTCGACGTTATGGCCCAACTTGTCCGGCATCTGTTCCGTGGCCAGCACCGGCACGCCCAGCAAGCCGGCAATGGTGGCCAGGGTGTGGCTGCGATCAACCACCTCCTGGCCCTGGCTGATGGCGGGCATGAGCTTTTCCTGCAGGTCGATCAGGACAAGGGTGGATTGGTCGGCATTCATCATCATAAGGGCGCGGTCCCGTCGTCGGTTCGTCAATGGAAGCTTCTGGGTAGGCTTCTAGGGTACGACCTTGTACGGGCAAAAAATACTCGCCGATCCGGTGCGGACAGAAAAATTTGGTCGATTTCAGGAAAGGGAGTTGCCAAACGCAGGAAAAACCATTAGAGTTTGCGCCCTCAAATGAGCGACGAGATCGCTGATTTGAAACAGTTTATTGGAGAGGTGGCCGAGTGGCTGAAGGCGCACGCCTGGAAAGTGTGTATACGTTAATAGCGTATCGAGGGTTCGAATCCCTCCCTCTCCGCCAATACAAAACCCCAGCAAAAGCTGGGGTTTTTTATTGGCCGATTGGGTGGGTAGAAGCACCCTCGCGGGTTCGACCGAAGCCTGCGCCGCAGGCTGAGGAACGTCGGAGCAGAGCGACGACGGCCCCGAAGGGGTGAGGGCCGAAGGCCCGAATAATCCCTCCCTCTCCGCCAACATAAAACCCCAGCAATCGCTGGGGTTTTTTTATGCCCGAATCACTGCTTTCGCCACACCAGCAGGCGGTTGTTCGCCGGCAGGTCAAAGTCCTGGGTCAGGACCAGGCCCGTGCTGGCGCCCAGGCGTCGCAAGTCCTCCAGATCCCGAATGCCCATGTGCGCGGCCTGCGCCCGCAGCGATTGGTTAAACCGCCGGTTGCTGTCGCTGGTGTGGCGGCCACTGTAGCTGAATGGTCCATACAGGCAGAACAGCCCATCCGATGGTAGGGTCTGCGCGACCCCGGCGAACATTGCTTCCACTTCCTTCCAGCTCATGATGTGCGCGGTGTTGGCGGAATAGGCGCCTTGGGTCGCGGGCAGGCCTGCCCAGTCATCACTGGCGACGTCCAGCGGGTACGGCGGATTGATGTTGGTCAGGTAGGTGTCGCGGATCCAGGCCAGACACAGCCGGTAGTTGTGCGGGTGGTCGCTGGGCTGCCAGGTCAGGTGCGGAAGATGCTGGGCAAAGTGAACGGCGTGCTGGCCCGTTCCTGAGCCAATTTCGAGGATGGTGCCGGGCTGGTCAAACAGCTCGGAGAGCCGGTCCAGAATGGGTTGCTTGTTGTTCTCGCAGGCCTGGGAGAAGGGCTTGTCCATGGCTTGGCTCTGGTGTGTGGTCGGGATGAGGCTCAGTGGCGAATGCCGAAATCGGAAAACTCGCCGGTGGCCGGTTGTTCGGTGATCTCAACGCTCTTTACGATCGCCGCGTCCGGGCCTTGCTGGCACCAGACTTTCAGTTGGGACAGTTGTGCGTCCGTGCCCTCGGCCACCACCTCGACCCGGCCGTCCGCCAGGTTGCGGGCGTAGCCCAGAACCCCGAGACGACTAGCCTCCTGGACCGTCGAGGCGCGGTAATACACCCCTTGCACGCGGCCGGACACCAGCAGTTGCCAGCGTTTGGTTTCCATGAGTTGCTCCCTTTGGTTCCGTCATGTCAGGCTTTGGTTCAATCTAACGGTTCTGGTTGGACCACTGCAAGGAGCCCGATGCCCGTGGACCGCACCCACATCAAACGCGATGCCTCCGGCTACGCCGAGGCCCTGTCGTGTGAAGCCGAGGGCCTGGACTGTCTGGCCAAGGCCCTTGCCGAGGCGGGGGTGACCGGCATCGGTGTGCCCGAGGTGTATCGGGTGGATGAGACCGAGTTGGAAATGACCGCCATTCAGGCGTCGTCCGGCAGCGAGCGGGGCCAGCGGATCCTCGGTGATGGGCTGGCGCGGCTGCACGAACTCCGGCAGGCCCAGTTTGGCTGGGGCCGGGACAATTTCATCGGATTGTCGCCGCAACCCAATCGCTGGTGCCAATCCTGGGGTGAGTTCTTCGTGCGGGACCGACTGGGGTATCAGGTGTCCAGAATACGGAACCCAGGCGTGCGGAGTCGGTTTGAAGCAATGCTGGCGCAGCAAGGTGACGCAGTGGCGCGGTGGCTGGACCGGCATTGCGCCCACCCCAGTCTGCTGCATGGCGACCTTTGGAGTGGCAACGTACTGTTCGACGGCGACCAGCCCTGGCTGATCGACCCTGCGATCTACTGCGGGGACCGGGAAGCGGATCTGGCCATGACCGAGATGTTCGGCGGTTTTGGCCGCGCCTTTTACCAGGCCTACGACCGGCGCTACCCGCGCACGCCAGTCTACGAACGCAAGCGGGATCTGTACAACCTCTACCATTACCTGAATCACTACAACCTGTTTGGCGGCGGCTACCTTGGCGGCTGCGAGCGCGGCTTCGACGCGGTTGCTGCGATCGGTGGCAGCGCCGGTTAGATCAGCCCGGCGCTGCGCAGAATGAACACGCCCAGGGTCACGGTCACACTGGCCACCAGGGTGGTGAGGGCAATGATGTTGGCGGCCAGGCGGTCATTGCCGCCCAGGGCCTTGACCATGACAAAGCTGGCGGCGGCGGTCGGGCTGGCAAAGTAAAGGAACATCAGGCCCAGTTCCGCGCCGCGGAAACCCACCAGCCAGGCGGCGGCGGTGCACACTGCCGGCAGCACCACCATTTTCATCATGCTGGAGCTGGTGGCGGTGCGGCTGTCGGTGCGCAGGGCGCTGAGCGACACCGTGGCACCAATGCACAACAGCGCCAGGGGCAGAGTGAGAGAGGCGAAGTAATCGCCGGAGGTCATGACCCAGCTCGGGAACTGAATATCGAGCCAGGCCACCGGGATGGCGGCAACCACCGCAAGGATCAGCGGATTGCGCACGATGTCCTGGCCGATCCGGCGCCAGCTGGCGGTCTGGCCCGGTTGGTAGGCCAGCAGCACCATCACCGACAGGGCGTTGTAGGAGATGATCACCAGGCCCAGCAGGATCCCGCCGGCGGACAGGCCGAAGTCGCCATACAGGTTGGCGGCCAGCGCCAGCCCCACGATGCCACAGTTGCCCCGGAAGGCGCCCTGCACGTACACGCCACGATCTTCCGCCTTGACCCGCCAACTCGCCCAGAGCCAGACCAGACCGAAGCTGGCCAGGGTCGCACACAGGAAAAACACCAACAGGCCCGGGTTGAGCGCGGTGTCCAGGTCGGCCCGGATGATGCTCAGGAAAACCAGGGTCGGCAGCGTGGCCTTGAACACCAGGCTGGACGCGGTGTTGACGAAGGCGTTGTCGATCCAGCCAACACGGCGCAGGCCCAGGCCGATGAAGACCATGGCGAAGACCGGCAGGGTGGTCTCCAGGGTTTGCAGAAAGATCGCGGTCAGATTCATGCAGATTCCAGCTTATTAATCGAAAGGTAATCAAATCGTATGCGTCATGGCCAGCGTCCTGGGCTATAGTGTCTACCCGTTGCAACCGAACCAGAGGACCAGGATGGACGCCATAAATCCCACGCCCGAGCAGTTGCAGAAAGTGCTTGCCGACACCCCCAAAGACCAGCCCATCGTGATGCTGAACCTGTTGCGGTTCCGCGACCGGGCCAAGTACACCGACGCTCCCCAGGAGCTGTCCGGTCGTGAGGCCTATCGGCTGTACATGCAGGAAGCAGCGGCCTGCGTCAAAGCCGTGGGTGCCGAAGTCATCTGGTCCGGCCGCAGTGTCGGCGCGCTGATTGCGCCCCCAGACGAATCCTGGGACCAGGTCCTGCTGGTTCGCTACCCCTCCATCGATGCCTTCATGGAGATGATCGAGAGCCCCGAATACCACGGCGTCGCCAAGCACCGCACGGCCGCGGTCAGTGACTCCCGACTGGTTGCCAACATCGAAGCCCAGGCCTAACCCGTCAACAGGCCGGTCTGCTGCATGGTCATGTAGCAGGCGGTGCCGGCGGCAATCGAGAGCAGGGCGTTGCCTCGCCACAGGTGGACCAGGACCACCAGCAGTCCGGCCAGCACTCCGTCAGCACCGGGTACTATCAGAGTCCAGTCCGCCGAGCGCTGCAAAAACACGGTTGCCAGCAGCGCCATGACCGCCGCGGGCAGGTAGCGCCCCAGGTGCTGTATCAGCGGGTGGTCCGTGTGCCGTTCCAGAAACAGGAAGGGGATGACCCGCGTGGCGAACGTCGCCGCCGTCGCTACCGCAATAAAGGCAGCGATGTAACCAGCTTCACCCATGGTTCACCACCGACTCCGCTGTGTCACGCCGTCCGGCCCGGCGGTAATGCAGCAGTAAAACCCCGGTCACAATAGCAATGGCGCCGATCAGTTGATGGGCGGCTGGCAGCAACAGCATGGCGATGCCGGCGGCGGCCGCCCCGGTCCAGATCGGCAGCGCGTCGCCCAGGGCCTTGAACTGTTCGATGGTCAGGACGATGAACAGCGCGACCAGGGCAAACTCAATCCCGGTGCTGTCGAAGCTGACGTTGTTCGCCAGGAGCGCACCGAGGGCGCAGCCAACCACCCAATAAAGCTGGTTGAGCGCGGTGATCTGAAAGTCCCGGATTTGCTCGGCGGCCCGATCGGGGCCTCTGGGGCGACTAGTCAGCAGCGAGTAGGTTTCGTCGGTCAGGCCGAAAATCAGGTACGCCTTGCGCCAGCCCGCTCCGCGAAACTGGCCCAGCAGTGACAGGCCGTAGAACAGGTGCCGCGCGTTCAGCACGAACATGGCGACGAACACTTCCAGCAGGCCGGCCTGGGCCGCCAGCAGGCTGACCGCCAGGATTTGCCCGGCCCCGGCGAAGATCAATACGCCCATCAGTGGGGCTATCCACCAGGCATAGTCCAGCTGGGTAGCGAACAGGACCCCGAACGCCATGCCCAGCGGCAGGTAGCCAAACAGGATCGGTAAGGTCAGACGGAAAACCGATTGATTCATTAGCTTCCAACATTTATTAAAAGCCGATGATAGGCAATCCCGCCGTGTTTTTGAAGCTGGAAAAAGGTGGTAGGGCGGGAACTTAGACCAAAGAAGCCCGGGAAGTGCCATAAATCTGTCACAAAGCGCGGATAGCCTTGCAGGCAAAGCCCCTTGCTGGAGTTGTCATGCTTGGCACTGTCCGTACCCGCATCCTCTGTTTTGCCTTTCTGTGTGTGTTTGCCCTGGCCGGGCTGGCGGCCCTGTCCTGGGCCATTATCCTGAAAGCTGAGGGCGCGTCGGATACCCTGATTCGCACCAACCTCCAGGAAACCTGGCTGCTGGCGGACCTGGAACAGTCCCATCGCAAACTTCAGGACCTGGCTTACAAGATCAAAGCCCAGCTGTTGCTGTGGGATGAAATCCAGCCTGCCTTTGCCGGGCTGGAAGACGCGCTGCCGGCCCATTGGGCCGCAGTTCAACAGAATCCGGAGCTGCAGGCCTGGGCGCAGCAGCACGACGAGGCGTTCGAGCGGGTATTGGCGTTGATGGGCGCCATGGCGTCGGGCATTGAGGAAAAAAGCTACTACCGGGTTGGCCAGGTGGTGGATTTCGACCTGTTTCCAGCCCTGGAGCCGATGTTGTCCGCGATCAACCAGCGGCAGCTGGAAAGCCGCGAAGCGGTGGGTACCGGCGCAGACGAGTTGCTCCAGTTCCTGTCGAACCAGCAGACCTACCTGGTCGCCGGTTCCCTGGGCTTTTTGCTGCTCGTGGTGCTGATGACCCTGTGGTTGCGGGGCTCGGTCATCCAGCGTCTGCAGACCATGGCGCGGGAACTCACCGCCATGGAAGAGCAGAGTGACCTGACCTGGGTGCCCGTGCTTGATGGCCGGGACGAGGTGGCCGGGGTCAGCCGAGCGCTTGGGGGCCTGGTCAGCCGCTTTGAGCAGTTCATTTCCGATATTCGTGGCGCCGCCGGTGGCCTGAACCAGCGCTCCGGCACCCTGGACGCCGGTGCGGAATCCCTGCAGGAAGCGTCCGAGCGTACCCGGCGCCAGATCCAGGACGTCAGCCAGTCCATGGCCACCATCGCGGACCAGGCCTCGGCCATCGAACTGGCCACGGACAACTCGGCCCGCACCGTCAGCGAGGCGGTGTCGGCCAACGCCGAAGTGCAGCAGCGCCTGGTCACCAGTGAAGCGGCTGCGGAGAACACGGTGGAGGTGATTGCCCGTGTCGCAGCCTCCATTCAGGCCCTGTCCGACTCCTCCGGTAAGATTGAGCAGGTGATCGGAGTGATTGCCGAGATCGCCGAGCAGACCAACCTGCTGGCGCTGAACGCCGCGATTGAAGCGGCCCGGGCCGGGGAACACGGCCGCGGATTCGCCGTGGTCGCCGACGAAGTCCGTACCCTGTCACGGCGCACCTCCGACTCCACCCGGGATATTTCCCAGTGGGTCCAGGACCTGGTGGCCGGGGTCAGTAATGCCGATGGTCAGTTGGAGGCCATGCGCGAGGCTGGTAGCCAGAACCGGGAGCATCTTGTGGCGCTGCGTGAACACCTGGAGGGGCTGGCGGTCCGCTTCGACAGCCTGGAGGCTCATAGCGAGGAAATCACCGCTGCTGTGACCACCCAGCGCGACGAAATCGGTCGGGTGGGGCGCCGCTCGGCCATGCTGGATGAAAGCGCCGATTTCCTCATTGAGAGCGTCGAAAACACCCGCTCGATCAGTGAGGCCCTGCGCCAGGAGTCCCATTCCATGCGCCAGCTGATTGCCCATTTCCGAACCGCCCACGACGCGGCCTGAGCCCCGGGCCGCGTATTTTCCCTGATAGGGCTTCTCCCTCCGTGTCTTAATCCTTACCATGTCGGGCTCGACAGGAGGATGAATGACCGACGACGCAGCCCATCAGCCCCAACCCGACCCGCGACAGGAAAAATTCGTCGTGGACAGCGAGCTTCTCACCGAAGATCAGCTCAATGGACTGGTCGAGGAATACTGTACCCGTTACCATGGACTGAACGATACTGAAGACCCCTTCGCCGAACGCAGTCGTGTCCGGGCTGCCGTCAAGCGCGGCGATTTGGTGGTCTGGTTTGATCCGGTCGAGAATACGGCCGGTCTGGGTAGCCCGTCGTGAATCCCGTTCGGGCGCCGGAGTTTCGGGTTGTACCTACGCAATGGTAAGGTGGCCGTCAGAATTCCGTTGTTTTCCCCGTAGTCCGTGTGCGAGGTGAAAGTTGATCAGGGTATTGGTTGTCGATGACCACGAGCTGGTGCGTTCGGGCATTACCCGGATGCTGGCGGATAACCCCGACCTGGAAGTCATCGGCCAGGTAGCCTCTGGGGAAGACGCCATTGAATTTGTCCGTCGGGCCCGGCCCGACATTGTCCTCATGGACATCCGCATGCCCGGTATCGGTGGCCTGGAGGCCACCCGTCGCATCCTTCGCATCGACGACACCATCCGGGTGATTGTGGTGACCGCCTGCGCCGACGACCCGTACCCGACCCGGGTTATGCAAAGCGGTGCATCCGCCTACATCACCAAGGGCGCGGATATCAAGGAAATGGTCCGGGCCATCCGCATGGCGCACTCCGGCCAGCGCTACATCAGCCCCGAAATCGCCCAGAAAATGGCCCTCAAGCAATTGAGTGGCGACCGCGATGACGATGGCGAGTTGTCGCTGTTTGAGCGCCTGTCCGAGCGGGAAATGCAGATCGCGATGATGGTGGTGGATTGCCAGAAGGTTCAGGACATCTCCGACAAGCTGTGCCTGAGCCCGAAAACGGTGAACAGCTATCGGTACCGGATCTTTGAGAAGCTGGAGATTTCCAGCGATGTTGAGCTGGCCCTGATGGCCGTGCGGCTCGGGTTGCTTGATGCCGACAAGGTCTGAATCGGTTCAGCAGCCAGCGGAGTTCGACAGTAAGAACTTCCTGAAACGGCTCACGGAACGGCCCGGCGTCTATCGGATGTACGACGAGGCTGGCTCCGTGCTGTACGTGGGCAAAGCCCGCAACCTCAAGCAACGGGTCAGCAGCTACTTCCGCAAGACCGGCCTGGCGCCCAAGACCGAGGCCCTCGTCGGCAAGATAGCCTCCATCGAAGTGACCATCACCGGCAGCGAGACCGAAGCCCTGCTGCTGGAACAGAACCTGATCAAGTCCCTGCGCCCGCCCTACAACATTCTGCTGCGGGACGACAAATCCTACCCGTACATCTATCTGTCTTCCCACAGCGATTATCCGTCGCTAACCTTCCGCCGTGGCCGCACCAAGAAAGGAGGCGGTACCTGGTTCGGCCCCTTTCCGAGTTCCGGGGCGGTCAAGGAAAGTCTTAACATTCTGCAGAAGGTATTCCGTATAAGATCCTGTACTGAAAGCTATTTCAGAAATAGGACCCGGCCGTGTCTGCAATACCAGATTAACCGCTGTACCGCGCCCTGCGTGGAGTACATCAGCCCGGAGGAGTACCAGGAGGACATCCGTCACGCCGCCATGTTCCTCGAGGGCAAGAACCCGGCCATCATCCACGACCTGATGCAGGCCATGGAGACGGCGTCCCAGAACCTCGAATTCGAAAAGGCGGCGGCCTACCGGGACCAGATCAACCACCTGCGTCATGTCCAGGAGCAGCAGTCCGTGGACGGCGAGGGTGGCGACGCCGATGTCCTGGCCATCGCCCAGGATGCCGGCATTGTCTGCATCGTGGTGATCATCGTGCGTGGTGGCCGGGTGCTGGGCACCAAGGACTACTTTCCGCGCTATTCGATCGAACAGACCGAAGGTGAGCTGCTGAGCGCCTTCCTCGGCCAGTATTATTTTGGCGGCAACACCCGCCGGGAGATTCCCCGGGACATCCTGGTGCCGGTGGACGTGGAGGGCCAGGAGCTGTTGGCCCAGGCGCTGTCAGAGGCGGCCAACCGGGAGACCCGAATTCGCGGCAACGTCCGGGGCGAACGCCGGCGCTGGTTGGAACTGGCCATGACCAACGCCCGCCAGACCCTGCTGACCCACCTGGCCAGCAAGGAAACCGTGTACCGCCGGTTGCTGGCGCTGCGGGACATGCTGGAGCTGGCGGAGACGCCGGCGCGCATGGAATGTTTCGACATCAGCCACAGTCACGGGGAAAATACCGTCGCATCCTGCGTCGTTTTCGACGAGAATGGCCCGCTCAAGAGCGATTATCGGCTCTATAACATCGCCGACATCACCGGTGGCGACGACTACGCCGCCATGCGCCAGGTACTGACCCGGCGCTACAAACGGGTGGTGGCCGGGGAGGGCAAGCGGCCCGACCTGGTTTTCATCGACGGTGGTAAGGGGCAGTTGAACATTGCCAGGGAAGTCTTTGATGAGCTTGGTATTTCCGATATTCCGCTGATCGGGGTCGCGAAGGGCGTGACCCGGCGCGCGGGGATGGAGCAGTTGATCGATGCCATGACCGGTGATGTGTTCCGGGTTCCGGCCGACTCCCCGGCCTTGCATCTGATTCAGCACATCCGGGACGAATCGCACCGGTTTGCCATCACTGGCCACCGGGCCCGCCGCGACAAGAAGCGGCGGCAATCAACGCTGGAGGGGATTGAGGGTGTGGGGCCGAAGCGGCGCAGGGACCTCATTCGCTACTTTGGCGGCATACAGGAAATCCGCAAAGCCAGCGTGGACGAGATGACCAAGGTTCAGGGCATCAGCAAGGCCCTGGCGGAAAATATCTACGCAGCACTGCATGACGAGTAAGGACAGCATGAATTTACCGAACATACTCACACTCTCTCGCATCATCATGATCCCGGTGTTCGTGATGATTTTTTATCTGCCGGTGGAGTGGAGTTATCTGGTCAGTGCCTGCATCTTCGCCCTGGCGGGCCTGACCGATTGGCTGGATGGCTATCTGGCGCGCAAGTTGGACCAGAGCACCCCGTTCGGTGCCTTCCTGGATCCGGTGGCGGACA
The DNA here is from genome assembly GCF_034555935.1 of Marinobacter qingdaonensis. Taxonomy (NCBI): domain Bacteria; kingdom Pseudomonadati; phylum Pseudomonadota; class Gammaproteobacteria; order Pseudomonadales; family Marinobacteraceae; genus Marinobacter; species Marinobacter qingdaonensis. Next base: position 2,804,577 of record NZ_JAYDCJ010000003.1, on the reverse strand, counting down.
AGCTGATGGTGGCCGTGGCGCTGGCGGTGCTGATCGAAGAGCACTCGAGCATCCTGCTGACCATCCCGGCAACGGTGATCATCGGCCGGGAAATCGTGATTTCCGCATTGCGGGAGTGGATGGCGGAGATTGGCAGCCGCGCCAGTGTCGCGGTGTCCTACATCGGCAAGATAAAGACCACCGCGCAGATGGCGGCCATCGTTGGCCTGCTGGCGTTTCCGCCCGGCGTCGCGCTGGCGGACGTTTCCATCGGCCTGCTGTACATTGCCGCGGGGCTGACCCTCTGGTCCATGGGGCTCTACCTGAAAGCAGCCTGGTCGGATCTGTTTCCCGCCACCTAGGGCTTGCTCCGCCGGCACGCCGACGCCCATCGGGCCACCGCGTTCGCCAGCTGCTCGCCGGCCTTGCCAAACGCCGCCACCACCTGCTCGATGCTGGCGCCCGGGGTTGGCTCCCGGGCCTGAAAACTCTCGGCGCACAGGGTCTTCCGGGACCGGTTGTCGATCATCTGGCCATGCAGTTGAATCACCGCCTTCACCTGGCTGTCGTTATTCTCGGTATGGAATGAGGCCAGCTCGCTCACCAGGGTCCAGTCGGCATCGGCCGGATTGCTGTCGCTGATCACGTGGGCAAAGCCGTTACTGGCCCGCAGGGTCCGGATCAGCAGATCCCGGATCACCACCGGGATGGTGTCGCGCCAGCGCACCTCATCGTACACCTGGAATTCGAACGGGTTGGGCTTGGCCAGTATGCGGTTGCTGTTGATGGGGTCGGAGGCGTAGGGCAATTCGACCCGAACACTCAAAGCCTGGGTCTCTTGGGCACGGAACTCCGGCTCGGGAACGGAGAAATCCATCACCCGGGGTGGCTCGGGGCTGGGAAACAAGGTGCACCCCGTAACCAGTCCTGCCAGAACCGCCACCAGGGCCCATCGATTCGCTGACTGTCTCACTGCGATAACTCCTTGATGGTTTCGCCGCCCCAGATGGTTCGGGTTGGGTCTTCACCGAGCCGGCGGGTGAACTGGTTCAGGTTGCGCAGGGTGCTGCGCAATTCCCGGAGCGCCGGCGCCAATTCCCCCATGCCCTGAAGCCCGGAGTCCATGGCACCTTCGTTTTCCCGGGTCAGCCGGTCGATGCGCGCCGCGGTGGCCTGAATGGTGGTCAGTGTCTGCTCCAGCGAGGCCAGGGCGGCTTGCCCGTCATTGGTGAGCAGGGTATTCACGGTGTCCGACACCTGGGCCACCTTGACCGAGGCCTCGGCGGCCCGCTGGCCGGCGGTGTCCAACCGAGTCAGCAACTGTGAAAACTCGGCACGCTGGGCCATCAGGGCTTCCACGGCTTCCCGGGTGGTGGTCAGGATGCTCGACAGGTTGTCGGTGTTCTGTTGCGAGAACATCCGGTTGGCGTTGGTCAGCAGCGCATCGGCTTGCTGCAGCAGGTCCTGGCCGTTTGCCATCAGGTTGTCGAAGGCGGAGCGCCTGGCCATGATCAGGGGCGGGTCCTCCATGCTGCCCTCGAGAATTGGGCTGTCCAGGGTGCCGCCGGTGAACTGGATGCTCATGCTGCCGGTGATGTTCGCCAGTACCAGTCCGGCCCGGGTGTTTTCGCGAATGGGGATGTCCTGGTCGACCCGGATCAGCACCCGGACGTGGCTCGGGTCCCGCGGGTCCAGATGCAGATCCACCACATCGCCCACCTGGACGCCGCTGTAGAGCACGGGGTTGCCCTTGGAGAGCCCGCTGACCGGGTGGTTGAAGCCAATTTGGTAGAACGACCAGTTCCGGTCCGCCGAGGACTTGGCCAACCACAGGGCAAACAGCAGGGCGGCGGCGAACGCCAGCAAGGTGAACAAACCGATGATGATGTGGTGGGCTTTCGGCTCCATACCCCTCCCTTACTCCTTCTGTCCGTGGGTGTTGCCCGGCACGGCGTGACTGGCGGCCCGTCCCCGGGGCCCGTTGAAATAGTCCTGGATCCACGGGTCGTCCACGGCCGCCACCCGTTCGATGCGATCGGCCACCAGGACCTTTTTCTGGGACAGCACGGCGATGCGGTCGCAGGTGGCGTACAGCGTGTCCAGGTCGTGGGTGACCATAAAAACCGTCAGCCCGAGCGCATCCCGCAAAGTCACGATCAGCCGGTCGAAGGCGGCGGCGCCGATGGGGTCGAGGCCGGCGGTTGGCTCGTCCAGGAACAGGACCTCCGGGTCCAACGCCAGCGCACGGGCCAGGGAGGCCCGTTTCACCATCCCGCCCGACAGTTCCGAGGGGTACTTCAATGCGGCCTCGGGCGGAAGTCCGGTCAGCGCCAGCTTCATGCGGGCCAGCTGTTCGGCGTCCGCTCGGTTCAGCCCGGCGTGCTCCATCAGCGGAACCGCGATGTTCTCCTGCAGGTTGAGCGAGGTGAACAGGGCGCCGCCCTGGAACAGAACGCCCAGGCGCTGCTGGGCGACCGACCGTTCCCGCTCCGGCAGTTCCTCCAGATCCTTGCCAAAGACATGGATGTGGCCGGCGGCCGGTCGGATCAGGCCGACAATGCTGCGCAGCAACACGGTCTTGCCGGTGCCGGACCCACCCACCACGCCCAGAATCTCGCCGGTCATCAGGTCCAGGTCCAGGTTTTCGTGGATGGTGTGGGGACCAAAGCGGTTGCACAGCTGGCGCACCTGGATGACGGTCTCGCCCAGGGAGGCCGGATGGGGTTCGAGTCGGTGACGCTTAACCATGACTCACCACCCCATTTCCATGAAGAACATGGCCGCGATGGAGTCGAGCAGAATGACCATGAAAATCGACTGCACCACACTCGAGGTGGTGTGTTCGCCCACCGACTGGGCGCTGCCGCTGACCTTGAAGCCCTCCAGGCAGCCGATCACGGCGATGATAAAGGCGAACAGCGGGGCTTTGCCCAGTCCCACCAGAAAATGCCGGACCTCGATGCTGCGTTCGATGATGGCCAGGAACTGGGTGAGGTAGATGTCCAGGGCCAGGGCACAGACGGTGGCACCGCCGGCGATGCCGGAAATCATGCCGACAAAAGCCAGGATGGGCAGGCTGACCATCATCGCCAACACCCGCGGAATGACCAGGAGTTCGATCGGGCTCAGGCCCAGGGTGCGGATGGCGTCCAGCTCCTCGTTGACCTTCATGGCGCCGATGTGGGCGGTAAAGGCGCTGGCGGTGCGACCGGCCAGCAGAATCGCGGCCAACAGCACCCCGAATTCCCGCAGGAAGGAAAACGTCACCAGATTTACCGTGTAAATGGTCGCCCCGAAGCTCTGCAGTACGGTGGCGCCCAGAAAGGCCACCACCGCACCGACCAGGAATGTCAGCAGCGCCACGATGGGCAGGGCATTCAGGCCGGTTTCCTGAATGGCGGCAATGAACGGGGTGATGCGCCAGCGCCAGGGGCGGGGCAGGATCCAGAACAGGGTGCCCAGGGTCTGGCCGATAAAGCCATTGAGGTCCTTGAGCAAGCCAACGATGTTTTCGGTGCGCTGGCCGGTTTCGGCCAGCAGGCCCGTCAGAAATGACACCCGGGGCGGCGCCGGTTCGGTCCGGTCCATCATGGCCTCGCAGACCGCCAACAGCAGGGCGCTTTTTTCGCGCGCCAGGTCTCGGCCCTCGCTGGCCAGCCGGTGCAGGCGCTCCGGTCCCAGAAACGACACCAACAGGGAGGCGCCGGCGGTATCCAGGCGACCGAGGCCGGCCAGATCCACCTCGGCAATCGCGGTACCTGGCGAAAACTGCGAGTCCAATGAGGCGAGGGTGCGTTTGAGGTGCTGATGGTCGGTGAGGGTCCAGTCGCCAGAGATGGCCAACGAATCACCGGCAAATACGACACTGCCCGGCGTCGTCGTGCTCGCCGCAAAAATCGGATGGTCTTCTTTGGCGGGCCTGGTCACGTTGGCTTAAGATCCGTCGGTTATTGTTGGCTTCCGTCTTACTTCCAGCTTAGAAACACTACCGCCTCTTCGCCAGTGAGCAGGGGGTAGCCCAATCGGACAAAAAATGCCCAAAATAGCCTATAAAACAAAAAGTTGAAAAAAGAGGTTGACGGAAACGGTCGAATCCGTAGAATACGCCCTCGTTGACCAAGCGGGAATAGCTCAGTTGGTAGAGCACAACCTTGCCAAGGTTGGGGTCGCGAGTTCGAATCTCGTTTCCCGCTCCAATTTCTCTCCGGTTCGCCGGTTGGAAATCACAATCCAAGTCTCTCACGCCTCCTGAGAGCAAGAGCCAAATTCAGGCTTTCCCGGCGCGGTGGCAGAGTGGTTATGCAGCGGACTGCAACTCCGTGTACGCCGGTTCGATTCCGACCCGCGCCTCCAATTTCTTCCTTATTTAATAGAGCAAAGGTTCCACCAGTGTTGTCCATTTCCGAGTGGAATGACATCGGGGCTTTATACCTGTCGCTTGGCCTATTCTCCTTCCTTTTTCTACTTCTCTTTCTCGACTCGCCGCTGGCAGCAACCCAGCCATTCGTGATTAAGTAACCTCCATCGAATGGCGAACGTGGTAATCAGCATTCAATGACAATCAGCCCATACAACCGTAACGCTCAAGCTTTTTTCACCCAATACCAGTCCCTGAATTTCGAGCAGGTCCACCGCGACTGGATTAGCCAGTTAAATGGGCAGGGTGGCCTGGCATTAGATGTTGGGGCCGGGAGTGGCCGTGATGCTCTAGGTCTTGCTGAGCGGGGTTGGGATGTGATTGCCGTGGAGCCTGCTTCGGAGCTTCGCCGGCTTGGGCAGTCCGCGACTTCTGAGAAAACTATCCAGTGGATGGATGATGCCCTTCCCGAGTTAGCCCGAATCCGTAAGCTCAGTTATCGCTTCGATCTCATTCTTGTTTCTGCTGTCTGGATGCATTTACCGCCGACTTCCAGGCAAAGGGCTTTTCGAATTCTTACTGAGTTGTTGGCGCCGTCCGGGCTTCTGGTCGTTACGCTCCGGCATGGCCCAGGGGACGGTGAAAGGCAGTTCTATGAGGTTAGCAGGGCAGAGTTGGACAGCTTTGCCCGCCAGCGGGCAGTGATCCCGGTCCTTCTGTCTGACGTGCGTCAAGCAGATGAGTTAGAGCGCAAGGATGTTTGGTGGGAAACGGCCGCCTATAGGCTTCCGGACGATGGTACCGGCGCGCTTCCAACGTTGCGCCACATCATCGTTAACGACAATAAGTCCTCAACGTACAAGTTGGGCTTACTTCGAACTCTGGTGAGAATTGCTGATAGTTCACCGGGATTGATACTCAACAGATCGGATGACTGGGTGGAGCTTCCGCTTGGTGCCGTTGGGTTGTTCTGGCTGATGCTTTATCACCCACTGGTGCTTAAGCATCGGCTCCGTCAGGCCCCTGGAGCTGCGGGCTATGGTTTTGCCCGTGAAGATTTTTACGAGTTGGAGAAGTTGTCGCCTTTGGATTTCAGGGTTGGGTTGGCCCTCTCGGAGGAGCATGCCCCTGTAGTGATGAGAGCCATAAAAGTTGCTTCGGCAAATATTCTCAAGAACCCCGCAAAATTTACAACCTGGCCAGGGACGAATCGGCAGATTTTTGAAGGCGGCAGCAGCAGGTTTCCGATTCGAGAAGAGCCAGTAAGGCTGGATAAAAAGACGCTTGAACAATTTGGGCGTTTCCGTGTTCCCGCGATGCTGTGGGATACCTTCAGTCGATATGCCTGCTGGGTTGAGCCTGCCATTGTGAATGAATGGGTTAACCTGATGGGGAGCTGGGAAATACGTTACTCCATGGATACCTTCCATCAGGCGCTGCAATGGGCAGAAGGCCGCCGCGACACTGCGTTCGTAAGGAAAATGGTGGAGGGGCAACTCTCGAGTGGGTCAGTGGAGTGTGTTTGGACAGCGCGCAATCTGAGGGCATTGAGCTACGATATTGATCATTGTTTCCCTTGGTCTCGCTGGAGCAATAACGACCTCTGGAACCTGTTGCCCGCCTCGCATTCAGCAAATGCCGCAAAGTCGGAAAAACTCCCTGCAGATTCCCTTCTGAAAGCGGCCAGACCGAGGATCATCGAATGGTGGCAGAGGGCAGTTGTTGGTACCGATCGGGAATCGCAGTTTTTCAGTGAGGCCGAAGCGGCGCTGCCGCTGTTAGGTAGCAGCCCAACTGTTGATTGTGTATTCGAGGGAATGCTTCAACAGCGGCTTCGACTGAAGAACAATCTTCAGTTGACCGAGTGGCTCGGGATGTAACCGTTCAATCCCAAGTTGAATCGTCCAATTACTTTATCTAGGTCAGAGGCAGGCAGACGGGCAGGGGGCGCCGGGGAGCAGCCGCCCCGTTACATTGACGGGCGGTGCCGTGGGATCCAATCTGAAAAGATGTTACCCAACGGACGACCACCCCATGCCCCAGGATGACTCCCCACCCACGTCTTTGGATCCCCAGGAAAAACGGGACGCGCGTCGCCGGGAGTCCCCCAGTGCCGCCGTGGTCTATGAGGCCATCCGCGGTGAGGCCGAGAACGAGCTGAGCCGGCCGCTGGTGGCCCTGGCCTGGTCGGCGCTGGCCGCGGGTCTGTCCATGGGCTTTTCCTTTATTGCCCAGGCCCTGCTGTACAGCTATTCCGGCGATGTGGCCTGGCGGCCGATCGTCAGCAGCTTCGGGTATTCGGTGGGGTTTCTGTTTGTCATCCTCGGCCGTCAGCAGCTGTTCACCGAGAACACCCTGACTCCGGTCTTGGAGGTTCTGCGGGTTCGGGACTTGGCCACCACCCTGGGCACCCTCAAACTGTGGGCCGTGGTGTTGTGCTTCAACATGCTGGGGACGGCCGTCTTTGCTTTGGTGTTAACCCAGTTCGACCTGCTCGCGCCCAAGATAGACGAGGCCCTCGAAGCCATCGCGGCCCGGGAGTACGGCCACGATTTTGGCACCATGTTCGTCCGGGCCATATTCGCTGGCTGGCTGGTGGCGCTGATGGTCTGGTTGATGCCTTTTGCCGAGTCGGCTCGGGTGGGGGTGATCATCCTGGTCACCTTCGTGATAGGCCTGGCGCACTTCCCGCACATCATCGCCGGCTCCGTGGCGGCGCTCTATGGGGTGTTTCAGGGCCCGCACGGATTTGGCGACTTCCTGTTCGGGTTCTTCGCACCCACGCTGCTGGGCAACATGGTCGGCGGCATCATGCTGGTGGCGGCCATCAACTACGCCCAGGTGAGCTACAGCAAGCCGGAAGCCGGTGGCTAAACTTTTGCCAAACCGAATAATTTGCTATCTTCCGTTCTGTGCTGGTCACCACAACGACCAGACGTGTCAGCGGGAGAGACCGTTTCGCAGTGAACACTGAAACGGCGCCGAAGGAGCAACTGCCCCGGAAACTCTCAGGCAAAAGGACCGCTCACACGAAGACTTTCCGAAGAGTTGCCGGCAATCGCGTCAGTCGGCACACCGAAGGAGCAAGCGGCGGCCCCGAATCCCGGGGCGCGTGAATCTCTCAGGTTCAGAGACGGAAGGGGTGCTTCCTGCCACATCGCGCAGGGAGGAAACCCTGGACGCTCCCTGGAGAAAGTATGAAGCGAATTGCAGTCATTGGTGGCGGTATCACCGGTATTACCACCGCCTACACCCTGGCCAAGCGTGGTCTGGACGTCACCGTTTTCGAGAAGCATCGCTACGCGGCGATGGAAACCTCCTTTGCCAACGGTGGTCAGCTGTCGGCCTCCAACGCCGAGGTCTGGAACAACTGGCAGACCGTCCTCAAGGGCATGAAGTGGATGATGCGTCCCGATGCCCCGCTGCTGGTCAACCCCAAGCCGTCCTGGCACAAGCTGAGCTGGTTCGCCGAGTTTATCGCCGCCATTCCCCAGTACGAGCAGAACACCACCGAAACCGCACGCCTCGCCATTGCCGCCCGGGAACACCTGTTCGAGTGGGCCAAGGAAGAGGGCATCGATTTCGATCTGAAGAAGCAGGGCATCCTGCACATTTACCGCGACAAGGCCGGCTTTGATCACGCCGCGAAGGTGTCCAAGCTGTTGGCAGCCGGTGGCCTGGAGCGCCGGGCGGTGACCCCGGACGAAATGAAGGCGATCGAGCCGACCCTGGCCGGCAACTACTACGGCGGTTTCTTCACCGAGAGTGACTCCACCGGTGACATCCACAAGTTTACCCACGGTCTGGCCGAGGCCATCCTGCGTCTGGGCGTCAAGACCCAGTACGGCCATACGGTGACCGAGCTGAGCGCCGACCAGAACCACGCCTGGGTCACTGCCCACGATGGCAAGGAACAACACCGCGACACCTTCGACGGCGTGGTGATTTGCGCCGGCGTCGGCAGCCGGGCGCTGGCCGCGAAACTCGGTGACCGGGTCAACATCTACCCGGTCAAGGGTTACTCGATTACCGTGGAGCTGAACGACGAGGCCTCGCAGAAGGCGGCCCCGAGCGTCAGTCTGCTGGACGACGCCACCAAGATCGTGACCAGCCGGTTGGGCGATGGCCGCTTCCGGGTGGCCGGCACGGCCGAATTCACCGGTTACAACCGGGACATTCGGGACGACCGCATTCGCCCGCTCACCCGCTGGGTGGAGGAGTGCTTCCCGGGTGTCAGTACCCGTCGGGTCATTCCCTGGGCGGGCCTGCGCCCCATGTTGCCGAACATGATGCCGAGAGTGGGAGCAGGGCGCTTGCCGACTGTGTTCTACAACACCGGCCACGGCCACCTGGGCTGGACCCTGTCCGCCATCACCGCCACCATGCTGGCGGACACCGTGGAAGCCGCTTCCTCGGGTCAGCCCATCAGCGTCACCGGCTAACGCGTGTATCAGGCCCGGTCCCCAGCGACCGGGCCTTTTCATTTCCCACCTTTATGGCTTGACGGTCCGTCATTGCCTCTCTATATCAAATAGAACACGGTACCTACTTCGGTTCCGTGTCCGATTCCCTGAGGGGGCGTTTGATATGGATCAAGAGGCCGCCACCAGCACCGAACCCAATCGGCAAGACCGACTCAACCCGATCGTTTTCTACGGCTCAGCCGCCGGCATCACCGCTTTCGCGGTACTGACCATCCTGTTTACCGACGCCGCCAGTGCCGCGATCTTCGCGGTGTTGGGCTGGATTTCCAACAGCTTCGGCTGGTTCTATTTCCTGGCGGTGGTGGTCTACCTGGTGTTCGTGATTGCCATCGGCCTGTCGCGCTTTGGCAAGCTGCGCCTGGGGCCGGCCCATTCGACCCCGGATTTCAGTGTCCTTACCTGGGCCGCCATGCTGTTCTCGGCGGGCATCGGCATCGATCTGCTGTTTTTCTGCATTGCCGAGCCGGTGACCCAGTACCTGGCGCCGCCCAGCGGTGATCCGGAGACCCTGGCGGCCGCCCGTCATGCCCTGGAGATCACCTTTCTGCATTGGGGCCTGTCCGGTTGGGGCGTGTACACCCTGGTGGGCATGGCGATGGCGTTCTTCAGCTACCGCCACGGCCTGCCACTGACCATCCGGTCCACCCTGTACCCCATCTTTGGCGCCCGGGTACGCGGTGCCATCGGGCATTTTGTGGACTCGGCCGCGGTGCTGGGGACCGTGTTCGGTATTGCCACCAGTCTGGGCATCGGCATCATCCAGCTGAACTTCGGGCTCAACTATATGTTTGGCGTGGCCGAGAGCACCGTGACCCAGTCCTTGCTCGCGGTGGCCATCGTCATCTTCTCCGCCATCTCCGCCTTCACCGGGGTCGAGCGGGGCATTCGCCGACTGTCCGAGTTCAACATGCTGTTGGCGCTGCTGCTGATGCTGTTCGTGCTGTTTGCCGGCGACACCATCTTCTTGCTGAACGCCCTGGTGATGAACGTGGGCGACTACCTGTCGAATTTCATCAGCCTGTCTTTCAACACCTACGCCTTTGACCCGCCCACCGACTGGCTGAACGCCTGGACGGTGTTCTTCTGGGCCTGGTGGATTGCCTGGGGGCCCTTCGTTGGGCTGTTCCTGGCGCGGATTTCCCGCGGGCGCACCATTCGCCAGTTCGTCGCCGGCACTCTGATCCTGCCGCTGGCCTTCATGATGGCCTGGATGTCGATCATGGGGAACAGCGCCATTGACCTGGTGATGAACGATGCTGGGGTGTCCGGTTTCGGCCAGCAGGCGATGGATCATCCGGGCTCGTCCATTTACCTGTTCCTCGAGAGCTACCCCTGGGTGGGACTGACCACGGTGGTGGTGACCATCCTGGCGGTGGTGTTCTTTGTCACCTCCGGCGACTCCGGCTCACTGGTACTGTCGAATCTGACCTCCATCCTGACCGATCCCAATCACGACGCCCCCGCGTGGATGCGCATTCTCTGGGCCGGCATCATCGGGGTGCTCACCGTGGCGCTGCTGATGGCGGGCGGGCTCAGTGCGCTCCAGAGTGCGGTGGTGGTGATGGGGCTGCCGTTTGCCTTCGTGCTGTTCCTGATGATGCTCGGGCTGTTCAAGGCGCTGAAACTGGAGGGCCTGAAGGAGGACAGCCACCGGGCCAGCATTGCCGGGCACCTGTCCGGTCGGACCGGTGGCGAGAAACACGCCGCCCTGAACTGGCAGCAGCGGCTGGGCCGAAGCGTCAGTTTCCCCGATCTGGCCCAGTTGAAACGCTTCCTGTCCGTGACGGTCAAACCTGCCATGGAGGAAATTTGTGAGGTGCTGGCGTCCAAGGGGTTCCCGGTGAAGATTGAATCGGGCGACGAGGACACCGCCTATCTTGCCTTGCACGTGGATCTGGGCGGCGAGTTGGACTTCACCTATCAGGTCTGGCCGGCCAAATGCCGGATGCCGGCGTTTTCGATCAGGGCGACCCGGGCCGACACCCATTATTTCCGGGCAGAGGTCCATCTCTCCGAGGGCGGGCAGGGCTACGATCTTTACGGCTACACCCGGGAGCAGGTGATTGCCGACATTCTCGACCAGTACGAACGGCACCTGTTCTTCCTGCATAGCCAGCGGGAGCTTCCAGGTGGCGATACCATCATGCCGAGTGGCTCGGACGAACCCTAATGTGTGAGACAGGAGGCGGGTCATGAGCGAGGCCACACCCGAGGATCACTTCGACTACATCATTGTCGGCGCGGGATCGGCCGGGTCGGTACTGGCCGACCGCCTGAGTGCCGATGGCCAATACCAGGTGCTGGTGCTGGAGTACGGCGGCAAGGACAACTCCATCTTCATCCAGATGCCCACGGCCTTTTCGATCCCCCTGAACAAGCCAAAGTTCGATTGGGAGCTCTACACCGAGTCGGAACCGGGGCTGCACGGGCGCCGGATCCATCAGGCCCGGGGCAAGGTTATCGGCGGTTCCTCGTCCATCAATGGCATGGCCTACGTTCGCGGCTGCGCCGGCGATTTCGAGGAGTGGGTGCACGAGGGTGCACAGGGCTGGAGTTACGAGGAAGTACTGCCGTATTTCCGGCGCGCCGAAGACTGCATTTACGGCGCCGACGACTACCGGGACGTCGGCGGCCCGCTGGGCGTATGCAACGGCAACAACATGAAAAATCCGCTGTATCGTGCGTTTATCGAGGCTGGTCGCCAGGCCGGCTACGGTGAGACCGAGGACTACAACGGTTACCGCCAGGAAGGCTTCTGTCGCATGGACATGACGGTCCGGGACGGACGCCGTTGCTCCACCGCCAATGCCTACCTGAAACCGGCCCTTGGTCGCAGCAACCTGACCTTGCGCATGCACGCCCTCACCACTCGCATTCTGCTGGAGGGTAAGAAAGCCACCGGTGTCGAGTACCGGCAGGACGGCAAGATCTACCAGGTCAAAGCCCGGCGGGAGGTCATCCTGAGCGCCAGTGCCTTCAACTCTCCCAAGCTGTTGATGCTCTCAGGCATCGGGCCGGCCGAGCATCTCAAGGAGGTGGGGATTGAGCCGGTGCACAATCTGCCGGGGGTGGGCCAGAATCTGCACGATCACCTGGAAGTGTGGATCCAGCAGACCTGCCGCCAGAAAATTACCCTGAACGGTTGGCTCAATCCGTTTGGCCAGGCCTGGATCGGCGCCCGCTGGCTGTTCTTCAAAAAGGGCCTGGGGGCGTCCAATCATTTCGAATCCAATGGCTACATCCGCAGCCGGGCCGGGCTGAAATACCCGGACCTGCAATACCATTTCCTGGCCGGGGCCATCGCCTACGACGGCTCCAGTGCCTCGGAAGGCCACGGCTTCCAGGCGCATTTGGGCGCCAACAAGCCCAAGAGCCGGGGCTGGGTCAAGCTGGCCTCCCGCGATCCGGCCGCACCGCCCAAAATGTTCTTCAACTACCTGCACGCGGAGGAGGACAAGCAGGCCTATCGGTCCGGCATTCGTCTGACCCGGGAGATCTTTGCGCAACCGGCGTTTGACCCCTATCGGGGCGAGGAATTGATGCCCGGCCAGTCGGTGCAGAGCGACGACGAGCTGGACGACTGGGTCGCAGACAACGCCGAAACCGCCTACCACCCCTGCGGCAGTTGTCGCATGGGGCTTGATGCCATGGCGGTGGTGGACCCCCAATGTCGGGTCCATGGCATCAAGGGGCTGCGGGTAGTGGACTCGTCCATCATGCCGACGGTCACCAACGGTAATATCAACGCACCCACCATCATGATCGCGGAGAAAGCCGCCGATCACATCCTGAACCGCAAACTGCTGAAACCCTCCGAGGCAGGCGCCTACCACGCCGAAAATTGGGCCGAGCGCCAGCGCGAACATGAGCCGGTTAGATCAACGGAGTAGTCTCGAAGGGTCAATGCCTTAGGCACGTCCTGACGGGCCGGGGACTGGCTTATCCTGCCAACCCACGCCAAAATCGGTTTGACATGTCGTTGTCCTCTACCTATGCCTATATGTAAGAACTGGTTAACAAAAACAATCATTTGTTGTAAAAAAAGTTGACGGTTTTAGTTCAGGGTGCGATGAGGTAACGAGCATGGAAGATGCAGTCGTTGTCATGGTCGATGCAACGCAGTATGGGCCTGATTCGGAGTTGGCCCAGCTGATCGGGACGCAGTTTCGGCTTCGTCAGGTTAAACAGCGCAACATGCTTAAGGATTTCATCACTCAGGATCGTCGAACCATTATCTGTTTCGAGTTTGATTTCCCCGATATCTCCACGTTGTCCCAGCTGTCCAACATCAAACGCGATTATCCCTCAATTCCCATTGTGATGTTTACCGAGCAGCACTCTGAAGCTCTGGCGGTCTGGGCGCTCAGGGCCCGGGTGTGGAATTATTTTGTCAAACCGGTGACCCCGGATGCCGTGCTCTCGTCTTTGGGTATGCTGGCTAGAACCATGGCCGGGGGAAGGGAATCAGAGGGTAGGGATATGGCCTTTCCGCCCCAGGCGCTGCCGGACGACGCCCGGTTCCACAAACACAGGGCTGGAGACAAACTGGTCGACCTTGCGGTTGCCCACATCGAGCAGCACCTGCACGAGAAACTCTCGCAAACGGACATCGCCGACCGGTGCGGCACCAGCAGTTACCACCTCAGCCGGGCCTTCAAGGAGTATTACGGCATCACCTTCCAGGACTACATCATGCGCCGGCGGCTGGATCGTGCCTGTGAACTGCTGCACAACGCCAGTGCCTCGGTGGCGGATGTGTGCTGGAGCGTGGGCTTTCGGGATGCCTCCTACTTCACCAAGATGTTCCATCGCCACACCGGTATGACGCCCTCGGAGTACCGGCGTCAGTGGCTGGGTAGCCGCTCCGAGGCGCCCCAGACCGATCTGAACGTGCCCCTGGCCCTGCGCCGACTGTAAAAAAATCGTACGCATAATTCTCCTGTTTTTCCCCAAGAATCCTCCTAACCAACTTCGACGCTCCTTTCTATTCTCCCAATACGGCGCAAGGAAAAGGCCGTAAGGGAACCAAAAATCAATAGCAGGAGCTAACCAATGAAAAACCTCAAAGCGAAAGTGTTGCAGTTTCTTCAGGAAGAAGAAGGCCTCGAACTGTCCGAATACGCAGTTGCCGGTTCACTGATTGTTCTGGGTGCAGTCGCTGCTTTCACCACCCTGGGTGGCGATATCGCTGTAGCCATTGGCACCATCTCCGATGTGATTACCACTGCCGGAGCTGGCGCCCCGTAATCAATCCGAGCTTTACAGGAAGTAAGGCGGGATCGCTCCGATCCCGCCAGTCCCAACGGAAGGCAGGGCTTGAGATGGAAACAACCTGGATGTGCATTCTCCTGACAATGGCGCTCACCGTCGCCTTGATCACCGACTATTCCACGCATCGTATTCCCAACTGGCTCACCCTGGGTCTGCTGGTTGCTGCAGTGATTGCGCAAGGTCTGGCTGATCAATGGTCCGGTCTGTTGAGTGCCCTGGCGGGGGCCTGCGTCGGGTTGCTGTGTTTCCTTCCCCTGCACATCTTCGGCGCCATGGGGGCGGGTGATGTGAAACTCATGGGCGCCGTAGGTGCGGTACTGGGGCCACAGCCAGCGTTGATTGCAGTGCTGGCGACCCTGGTATTCGGCGGTGTGATTGCACTGGTGTTCATTGGCCTGAAGGGCGGGTTGGGGCAGATGGCCCGCCGTTACGCCCGGATGGCCACGCTCGTGGCCCAGCGCCAGCCAGCGTACCTGGCACCAGCCAGTGCCGAGCCCGCCGCCCAACGAATTCCATACGCCCTGGCCATTGCCAGCGGAGCCCTCTTCGCGCTCTGGTCACTCGCCTGACTGTCGGTCAGCCAAAGGGAGATGAATGTCATGGAAGCTGAACATCTGGCACTCGAGGAAGCTCTGCTTGCTGATCATCGCAAGCCTCCGTGTCCTCGTCCGCACAGTCTGGAAGACACTGGTTTGGATTTCTTTTTCGTCGCGGACCTGGTGCTCAAACATCTGCACCAGATCAGCAACCAAACCCTCACTCAATTGGCCCGGAACATCCGCCTGCCAGGCGCGGTTCTGGAGCCGGTGCTCAACGCCCTGCGCAAAGAGGCGCGGGTAGAGACCCGGGGAGCCGCGATCGGCGACGAGGGCATCCGGTATGCGCTCACCGATCGCGGCTACGCCGGGGCCATGAAGGCCCTGTCCCACGACGGCTATTGCGGTCCGGCGCCGGTGCCACTGGCCGATTACGCGGCCCTGATTGAACAGCAGTCGGTCAGCAAATGCCTGGTGACCGAGGCCGATATGCACCGGCTGTTCGAAAACACCGTGCTGGACGAAACCCTGGTCGCCCAGTTGGGCCCGGCGGTGCACTCCGGCCGGGCCATCTTCATTTATGGCCCCCCGGGCAGCGGCAAAAGCTACATTACCCGGCAGCTGGTGAGCCTGTTGAAAGACCAGGTCTACGTGCCTTACGCGATTTCGGTGGGCGGCGCGGTGATTGCCGTGTTCGACCCCGAGTTCCACCACCCAATCAACCGCCACGACCAGGATCCGGTCCGGCTCATGGAGGGGCACGATCCCCGTTACCAGCTGTGCCACCGGCCGCAGGTCGTGGTTGGCGGCGAACTCACCATGGACCTCCTGGACCTGACCTTCG